>JAZKHN010000213.1:0-3502 GCA_040385325.1 Pseudomonadota bacterium | reverse complement strand
CGCGGAGGGCGGGAGAGCACGGAGGACACGGAGAACACAGCTGATTCATTGAAAAGGCTTTTACTCCTCTTTCTCCTCTTACCCCGCGACTCCGCGTTGCATGTTCCCGCCTTTGACCGCGTATTCACTCAGCGATATTCTCGGGCGGCTCACGGCGCGGCAAGGTGACGCGAAACTCTGCCCCACCACCCGCCGCATTGGCCGCACGAATATTGCCGCCATGCGCATCGACCACAGCCTTGCAGATCGCCAGCCCCAGGCCGACGCCGGGTGTAGCGGATTCAGCCTCACCGCGCGTGAACTTGTCGAACAGCGCATCTTCATGACCCGCCAGCCTCAAAGGCAGGCCGGGGCCGTGATCACGCACGGTGAACACAAGCGCATCGGCGGTGGCGCGCGCACTGACCTCTACGGGTGCTGCACCATACTTGGCCGCGTTCTCCAGCAGGTTGACGAGCACACGCTCCATGAGCACTCCATCAAACTCAACCAGCGGCAGGTCCGCCGGTACGTCGGTGCGCACCTCCAGCCCGGCCAGCGCATGCTGCGCCGCGCGAATCGCCGAGCCCACCACCTCCTGCGCCGATTGCCATTCGCGGCGCAGATTCACGCCACCCTGCTGCAGGCGCGCCATGTCGAGCAGGTTGGTGACCAGCGCACTGAGCTGGCGGGCCTGTTGCGTGATCGATTGCGCGACGCCCGCCTGCGCATCATCAAGCGGCGGCGCAGAGCGCTGCAGTGATTCAGCCAGCCCGATCAGCGCCGTCAGCGGTGTGCGCACATCATGCGAAATGGCGGCCAGCAGTGTGTTGCGCAAGCGCTCTGACTCCATCTGGACCACCGCCTGCTGCGCGATCTCGACATAGTGCACACGCTCAAGCGCAATCGCGATCTGCCTGGCCAGCGTGTCGAGTTGCTGCAACTGCTCGGGTATCAAGAGCCAGCGCGGCTGCGACGGCCTGAGCGCCAGCACGCCGCGCACGCGCATCGGCGCCCGCAAAGGGATGTAGTGCCAGGGCTGCGCCGACAGCGTGCTGGTGGCCAACCCGGCGGCCTGCTCGTTGCGGAAAGCCCAGTCAGCGACGCTGGTGTCAAAGTCATCTGGCAGGCTGGGGGGAAAGGTCAACTGGTCGTCGGCATCGGTCACCAGCACCAGCGCCTGCCCGCCAAAGTTGCGCTGCACCGCGGCCTCACCCAGTTCGCAGACCTGCACACTCATAAGCGCCGCAGACAGGTCGCGCGTCAGCTCAAACAGCGACTGCGCACGGCGCTCGCGGCTGCTGGAGATGCGCGCCTCAAAACGCAGGCCGGCCGTCAGTTGCCCGGTCAGCAGGCCGACCACCAGCATCACCGCAAAAGTGACCAGATACTGCACATCGCTGACTGCAAAGGACAGCCGCGGTGCGACAAAAAAATAATCGAAGGCGGCGACGTTGAGAAAAGCGGCCAGCGCCGCCGGGCCGCGGCCCAACTTCAGCGCCACCAGTACCGTGCCCAGCAAAAACAGCATGACGATGTTGGCGAGGTCAAACAGGTGCAGCAGCGGCGTGGCCAGCAGGGTGATGGCCACGCTGCTGGCTGCGGCCCAGGCATAACGCGGCACGCTATCGTGCCAGGCGGCATCAGGCGTGTCTTCAGGCGTACGCCGTACTGCACCGGCCAATCGCCGGGCGCTGTCGGCGCGGCCAACCTCAACGATGTCCAGCGTGGGAGCCAGTAGCGCGAGTTGCCGCGTCATGCTGCGCCCGGTGAATGCGCGCCAGCCCGACAGGGTGGGCCTGCCCACGACCAGCGTGGCGCAGTTCAGCGTCTGGGCCTGCGACACCAAAGCATCAGCGGCATCAGCACCCGTGAGCACCGCGGTGCCTGCGCCCAGTTCTTCTGCGAGTTTGATCACTGCCAGGATGCGGTCACGCTCAGCCGCTTTCAGCCGCTGCAATTGAGGTGTCTCAACATAGGCCACATGCCAGCGCACATTGAGCTGGCCCGCCAGCCTTGCGGCCACACGCACGGTCTGCTCTGCACCTGCGCGTGGGCCTATGCAGGCCAGCAGTGCGCCCTCGGTGTTCCAGACCGGGGCAATCGACTGTTCAACCCGGTAGCTGCGCACGTCGTCTTCAACGTGTTCGGCGGTGCGGCGCAATGCGATCTCGCGCAGCGCAATCAGGTTGCCCTTGCGGAAGAAGTTTTGCGCCGCACGCTCGGCCTGCTGGGGCAAATAGACCTTGCCGGCTTTCAATCGCGCCATCAGCTCGTCCGGCGTGACATCGACCAGGATGATTTCATCAGCGTCATCAAGCACGGTATCGGGCACGGTCTCATGCACACGTATGCCGGTGATCGCACCCACCGTGCCATTGAGGCTTTCAAGGTGCTGCACATTGAGCGCCGACCACACATCGATGCCGGCCTCAAGCAGCTCCTGCACATCCTGCCAGCGTTTGGGGTGGCGTGAGCCTTCCACATTGCTGTGCGCCAGTTCATCGACCAGCAGCACAGCCGGTTTTCGAGCCAGGGCGGCATCAAGGTCGAACTCCTTGAGCACGTTGTTTCGATAGGGCAGCTCGCGCAGCGGCAACTGCTCAAGCCCCGCGAGGAGCTCAACCGTCTCGGCGCGGCCATGTGTTTCAACCACTCCTATGAGCACCTCGCGCCCCGCCTTGCGCTCACGCTGCGCGGCACTGAGCATGGCGTAGGTCTTGCCGACACCGGCACTGGCGCCAAAGTAAATGCGGAGCCGGCCACGGCGGCCACGCGCCTCTTCACCCCTGAGCTGCTCAAGCAGCTGGTCCGGGTCGGGGCGGGAATCGGTGAACGTTGGCATCAAACCTTATTAAATCCTGTTTTGCTTCAACGCATCGCGTCCAGCGCAAGATTGAGCTTGAGCACGTTGACCTGCGCCTCGCCCATAAAGGCCAGCAGCGGTGTGTCGGTCTGTGCCTCGACCAGTGCAGCAACCTTGTCTGCAGCCACGCCACGCGCCCTGGCCACGCGTGCCACCTGATAGCGGGCGGCCGCTGGGCTGATGTGCGGGTCCAGGCCGCTGGCAGATGCCGTGACGAGGTCAACCGGCACAGACGCTGTGTTGCCCGGATCAGCAGCACGCAAGGCTTCAATGCGGCCCTTGACCGCATCGGCCAGCGCCGGGTTCAGCGGACCCTGGTTGGAGCCACTGGATGCGCCTGCGTTATAGGGCATGGGGCCCGTGGCTGAAGGGCGGCCCCAGAAGTGTTTGGGGTCGCTGAAGCTCTGGCCTATGAGCGAAGAGCCCACGGGCTTGCCGTCCTTGACGATCTGGCTGCCTGCGGCCTGGGCCGGGAAAACGGTCTGTGCGACACCGGTGACGACCAGCGGATACGCGACACCTGTGACCAGTGTGAGCACGGCAAATAAAACCAGTGCGGGGCGAATGATTGTTGTCATTTTGATTCCTCGAATGTTCATGAAAGGTTCATGGCGACCAGCAGCAGGTCAATCGCCTTGATGCCGATAAAGGGCACGA
>JAZKHN010000212.1:0-11122 GCA_040385325.1 Pseudomonadota bacterium | reverse complement strand
GAACTGGCGCTCAACATCCCGCCCAGCTGGGGCTACCTGATCTGCGCGCTGGTGGTCATTCCCATGGTGACGCACGGCGTGTCGGCCATCAGCCGTTTCCAGGTCTGGACGCAGCCGCTGTGGCTGGTGATGCTGGTGGTGCCGTTTATCTTTGTTTTGGTGCGTGACCCGGGTGCTTTTAATGGTGTTTTGCACTATGTAGGTGAAAAGGCAGGCGCAAGCGGCTTTAATTTGCACCTGTTTGGGGCGGCTTTGACAGTCGGCATTGCGCTGATCACGCAGATGGGCGAGCAGGCCGACTACCTGCGCTTCATGCCGGTGCAGACCAAAGCCAACCGCTGGCGCTGGTGGGCCAGCGTGCTGGTTGGCGGGCCGGGCTGGGTGTTTGTGGGCGTGCTCAAGATGCTGGGCGGCGCGCTGCTGGCCTACCTCGCCATCTCGCACATGGTGCCGCTGGACCGCGCGGTGGACCCCAACCAGATGTACCTGGCGGCTTATGAGTATGTCTTTCCGCATTACGGCGTGGCGGTGGCCGCGACGGCGATTTTTGTGGTCGTGTCACAGCTCAAGATCAATGTGACCAATGCCTATGCCGGCTCGCTGGCCTGGTCGAACTTTTTCTCGCGCATCACGCACAGCCACCCGGGGCGCGTGGTGTGGGTGGTGTTCAACACCCTTATCGCCTTCATGCTGATGGAGATGAATGTCTTCCAGGCGCTGGGCGATGTGCTGGGGCTGTATTCGAACATCGCGATTGCCTGGGTGATGGCCGTGGTGGCCGACCTGGTCATCAGCAAGCCGCTGGGGCTGTCGCCGCCCGGTATCGAGTTCAAGCGTGCGCACCTCTACGACATCAACCCGGTGGGCGTGGGCGCGATGGCGCTGGCCTCATTGCTGTCAGTGACCGCACACCTCGGTTTGTATGGCGAGACGGCGCAGGCGTTTTCTGCGGTGATTGCAATGGGCACGGCGTTCATCACCGCGCCGCTGCTGGCCTGGGCAACGAAGGGCCGTTACTACATTGCCCGCAGCCCTGAAGTGGCTGATGCGTCGTACAAACGTTATTCAACCCGCCAGTGCGTGATCTGCGAGCGGCCCTATGAAGGCCCCGACATGGCGCATTGCCCGGCCTATGGCGGCCCCATCTGTTCGCTGTGCTGCACGCTGGATGCGCGCTGCGGTGACATGTGCAAACCGCACGCCAGCCTGTCGGCGCAGTGGTCGTCGGCCCTGCGCTGGCTGCTGCCCAAACGCGCCTGGCCCTACCTTGATACCGGCCTCGGCCACTTCCTGCTGCTGATGCTCATCATCATGCCGCTGCTGGCCAGCGTGTTCGGGCTGCTCTACCACCAGGAGCTCAGCGGACTGGCGCAGAGCGTGACTGACGCCGAACTGCTGGAGGCGCCCGAGTCGGCCTTGCGCTCCGGCTTTATCAAGGCCTACATGGCGCTGCTGGTCACGGCCGGGCTGGTGGCCTGGTGGCTGGTGCTGGCGCACAAGAGCCGGCAGGTTGCGCAGGAAGAATCCAACCGCCAGACGCATTTGCTGATGAAGGAAATCGAATCGCACCGCCAGACCGACGAGGCGCTGCAGGAAGCCAAGCGTGTGGCCGACCAGGCCAACCAGGCCAAGAGCCGCTATATCAGCGCCATCAGCCACGAGCTGCGCACGCCGCTCAACAGCATCCTGGGTTACGCGCAGCTCATGGGTGAAGATGCGGCCATACCTGCGCACCGCAAGCAGGCCGTCAACGTCATCAAGCGCGGCGGCGAGCATTTGCTGTCGCTGATTGAAGGCACGCTGGACATCGCCCGCATCGAGGCCGGCAAGCTCACGCTCAACGTCAAGCCCATGCTGTTTGCCGACGGCATGCATGAGCTGGCCGGCATGTTCGAGCTGCAGGCGGCCGCCAAGGGCCTGGGCTTTGTGTTCGAGGCCAGCGGCAACCTGCCTGAGACCGTGCGCGCCGATGAAAAGCGCGTGCGGCAAATCATCATCAACCTGCTGGGCAACGCCATCAAGTTCACGGCTGAAGGCCAGGTCACCTTCCGCCTGCGATATGCGCGAGAGATGGCTTACTTCGACATTGAAGACACCGGCCCCGGCATGAGTGGTGATGAACTTGCGCAAATTTTTGAACCCTTTGCGCGAGGTGGCGCGGCGGGGCAGAGTGCTGCAGGCACACCGGGCGCAGGACTGGGCCTGACGATTGCGAAGATGCTGACCGACCTGATGGGCGGCGAAATGACGCTGCTCAGCACGCCGGGCAAGGGCTCGATATTCCGCATACGCCTGTTTTTGCCCGAAGTGCATGGCGCTGCAGCCGCACAGGGCACACTGCCACCGGCCAGACGTCAGCCACGCGCCTACGCGGGCGAGCGCCGCAAGCTGCTGGTGGTCGATAACGAAGAACCCGACCGCGAACTGCTGGTGCAACTGCTGGAACCCATGGGTTTTGAATTGCGCACGGCGGCCAGCGGCCACGACTGTCTGGATTTGCTGGCGGCCGGTTACCAGCCCGACGTGATCTTCATGGACCTGGCCATGCCCGGCATAGACGGCTGGGAAACGATTCGCCGCGTACGCGCAGCCGGCCATGAAGGCATACACATGGCCATCGTCTCTGCCAACGCTTTCGACAAGGGGCTGGAGAACGATGTCGGCATACGGCCCGAAGACTTCATCGTCAAACCCGTGCGCCACACCGAACTGATTGACTGGCTTGAGCGGCGGCTAAAGCTGACGTGGCTTTATGATGCGCCAGCGCTTGCGGCGGCTGAAACCCCTGTGGCCGTAGCGTCGCGCATACTGCCCGACGCGCCGCAGATCGCGGCATTGCTGGAAGTCGTCAACCTGGGTTTTTACCGCGGCATCATGAACAAGCTGGCTGACATCGAAACCCGACAACCCGAGACCACCGTGTTCGTCGAAGAGATGCGTTTGCTGGCGCGCCAGTTCCAGTTTGAAGCCATGGGCCGGCAGCTCACCAGCCAGGACAGCCTGGACAACCGGAAGGAAAGCGATGAGCAGCGTGCTTGAGCCTGACATGAATGCCGCAGCCGCGCAGGGCCTGGAGCGCACGCTTGATCGCACCCTGGACCGCGCCAACAGTGACGTGGTGCTGGTGGTCGATGACGTGCCCGACAACCTCTCGGTGCTGCATGATGCGCTTGACGAATCAGGCTACACCGTGCTGGTGGCCACCAGCGGCGAGGCGGCCCTGCAGCGTGCGAAGCAGGCACTGCCCGACATCATCCTGCTCGACGCCATGATGCCCGGCATGGACGGCTTTGAAGTCGCCAAGCGCCTGAAGGCCACGCCAGAGACGGCACATATCCCCATCATCTTCATGACCGGGCTGACGGAGACCGAATACCTTGTCGCTGCACTGGAAGCCGGCGGCGTTGATTACGTCACCAAACCCATCAAGCCCAAGGAAGTCATGGCCCGCATGGGCGTGCACCTGCAGGGCGCGCGCCGGGCCCGGCAGGAGGCCCGGCAGGCCGGGCAGGCGCGCAATGCGCTCGACGCCTTTGGTTACGCCAGCATCACCGTGCGGCTGGGCGGCGAAGGGGAGGGCAAACTGATCTGGCAGACGCCGCTGGCGCGCGACCTGCTGCTGCGTTATTACGGCACCTCGGCGCCGCAAACGCCTGAGCCCGTATTGAACTGGCTGCGCCGCCACGCCCTTGACGTCACACCGAATACCGAGCCGCCGCGCCTGACTGCAGAGCTTGGCCAGCGCCGCCTGACCTTCAGGCTGCACCAGCAAACCGGCGACGGCGAGATCGGCAATGCCGGCCAGGCCCTGAGCAGCGACTGGCTGATCGTGATGCGCGAGATCTCGGAAGACGCGATTGTCGAAGCCATGAGCCTGAGCTTCAAGCTCACGGCGCGGGAGGCCGAGGTGCTGTACTGGGTCGTCAAGGGCAAGACCAACCGCGACATCGCCGAGATACTGGGCGCCAGCCCGGCGACGGTCAAAAAGCACCTCGAGCGGGTCTACGTCAAGCTGGGGGTCGAGACCCGCACGGCGGCTGCCGGCATGGCCATGAACCGCATTCGTCAGCTGCACCCGCAATTCGAAGGCTAGAACTCTTGAGTTATCGGGGAATACCAGAAAAGCGTGGTTGCGGCGACCCGGTTACAATAGGAGCTTCGGTCACGCATCAGCGTTTACAGCGGAACCTCCACACCAAGCGGGTTTTGTCTTCAAAATGCGGCGCTACCAGAGCTTCGAATCACAAATGCTCCCCTGGTTTTCACAGTCTTGACGACATTGAAATCCCTCCCATACGGCTGCATTTACTGGCGAGCACCTCCACCAACGGTGCCCACTCAAGGCTCAACCTGTTCCCCTTTTTGGACCATGAACGGGTAGAAACCGAATACCGTTGGCCCGGATTTCCAGGCCGTTTTATGTTTTCTATATTTATGTGAGTACCCCGCCGGGTAGCTCCAGATCAACAAAATGATGAGCAACCCGGCACAGATTTTTATGACGATTTCCCAAAATATCGCGGTTGGCAAGTACCTTGTCTCACCGCTTGCAAAACCACAGGAGACCGGCGGTTATGCCGCATCGGTTTCCATCCGTTCGGGCCAGGGCAGCGCCACGCATGACCGCGTGATGCGCTTTACCGGCCTGTTTGACAGCGCCGCAGCAGCACTGCATTACGCCACCGAAAACGCCCTCGCCTGGATCCAGGAGCGTTCTTCGCCTGCCGGTTCATGCAATGCCTGCGCCTGACAAGACACACTGACACCAACGGCTTACAGCTTCCTACAGATTTACAGTATTCAAGGAGTTTCACCATGGCTAAAGAAGAACTGATTGAGATGCACGGGCTGGTTGACGAGGTGCTGCCCGATTCGCGCTTTCGTGTGACGCTGGACAACGGCCACAAACTTGTGGCGTATACCTCCGGCAAGATGCGCAAGAACCACATCCGCATTCTTGCGGGTGACCAGGTCTCGCTTGAGCTTTCACCCTATGACCTGAGCAAGGGCCGCATCACCTTCCGCCATATCGCAGGCCGTGGCCCCGGCCCCGGCGGCGCTGGTCCGCGCTGAGCGTTTCTCCTCTTACAAAAAAGGCCCTTCAAGGGCCTTTTTTTCGTCTGTCGCGGCCTCTTCTGCATGCGTTTTCGTAGCATTTTGTGACCTTGCTTGTCCTACAGGCATGACGGAATCGAGACGACCCCACGCTGTATTTCAAAGTCCTAAATTGAAATCAGTCGGCAATTCCGCTGGCTTTCTGTCCAACCCCACCCGAGAGGGTGATCACAAGGAGCCTTTAATGAAATCACCAAAAGCAATCACTTCCGCCATCGTTGCAGCTGCTCTCGCAGGCGGCATTGGCCTGGCTTATGCCCAGACCGCAGACCAGGGCGCAGGCTCGGGTACTGCACCAGGCGCCAACCCTGCGTTCAACTCTGCACCTGCAGCCAACAGCAGCGCTGACACCATGGCAACGCCCGCTCCTGCACCAAGCACGGACACCAGCGTTCAGGTGGAGCGTCCAGCCCAGGCTGACCGCAACTAAGCTGCACACAGTTTTGTGAAAGCTTTGTCATGTCCCCATCCGGCCCGGCTTGTGCTGCGCTGTGTGGGGACGCTTTATTTGTAAAGCGTTTTGTTGTTGAAACATGATCAATTACCCCGATAAAAGTCCTGACGCCGGTAGCGGTACCGACACCAGATCGTCCGGAACGCGTTCTGAAATGCTGGCGGGCGTGAAGCAGGGTTTGCTTATCGGACTTGCTGCACTCTTCGTGGTGCTGCCTTCGGTGCATGTTTACAAGACCTATTTCCGCGGCGCGCCCATCAATATTCAGGCGCAGCGTGTTCAAGCGCCGCTGGTGACCGCCTCTACCCCTGTGGAGCAACATGCGGTTCGATTTGCCGAGATGAGCGGTGAAGACGCATCGCCAGATGCGAAGTTTGTGGCCAACTGGGTGGCTGATTCGCGTGATAACCGCAACATGTCGTTTGTCATCATCGACAAGAAAAATACCCGGGTGTTCGTCTTCAATGCCGATGCAAAGCTCATAGGCGCCACCCCTGTGTTGCTGGGTGCCATGCCGGGCGATGATTCAGTCACCGGCATAGGTAAAAAAGCCATCGCCGACGTGCTGCCTGAAGAGCGCACCACACCTGCAGGCCGTTTTGTTGCCGAGCCGGGTCGCAACGCGCACGGTGAAGATGTGGTGTGGGTGGACTATGACGCCGCAGTCTCCATGCACCGCGTGCGCATAGTTGATCCAAAAGAACGTCGGCTTGAACGCCTGGCCAGCCCGACCACCGATGACAACCGAATCTCGTTTGGCTGCGTGAATATTCCGGTCGCGTTTTTCGAGAATGTGCTGAGCCCTGAGTTCAGGGCCAGATATGGCGTCGTCTATGTCTTGCCCGAAGTCAAATCTGTACGCGAGGTCTTCACGGCGGCCTACGACCCCTCCGACAGGCAGCGCGTGGCTGGCGAGTCGACACCTTCAACTTCACGTATGTAAAAGCAAGGGCTCTTGCCTGCCCGTGTTGCGCTTACACGTCTGTACCCTGGTGGTAAATCTGTAAAGCCCGAGCTGTTACACCTTGGCGTTTCCAGCGTTCGCTTTCAAGGCTGCTCCCGCTCGATACCACTGGCGGGCACCACTTGCTATCAAATATATAGCGGTCGGGTATACCCAAACACTTGTGGCGTCTTGCTAACGTCTGCTTTCATCCGTAACATCGCTTCCAGCACCGGCGCTGGAGCATTTTTTGTAGTCCTTCTTCCCGGTTTTCTGTAATCCTGCATACCGTCTTGCGCGTTGGATGGTCTGTGTGAATCCGGGAGCACGCGTTGTTCAAGCCAGGTCTTTTGAAGTCTGTAGGAGTGGCTGTGCTGCTGGGCGCCTGCTTTGCTGGCGCTGCGACTGCGGACAGCGAAGGCCTGCCACTGCTGCTGTCCGCCGCCACAATTCAGGCGCCACGAGCCGACTTTGCGAATGAAGCCGCCTCAGCCGATGTGCGTTTTGCCGCCGACTGGGTGGCCGGCAACGCAGACAACCAGCGCCTTCCTTTTGTCATTGTTGACAAGAAAAATGCACAGGCCTTTGTATTCGGCGCAGATCGCAAACTCAAGGGTGTCACATCGGTTTTGCTTGGCCTTGCTGTGGGTGACGGCGGCCTGACCGACATGTCAGGACGCCAGATATCAAGCCTGCGCCCGGAAGAGCGCACCACGCCCGCAGGTCGCTTTGCGGCAGAGCCCGGCCGCAACCTGCAAGGTGAGGCCATCATCTGGATCGATTACGCCGCCAAACTTGCCATCCACCGCCTGCGGCCAGACCTGCAGCAACAGCGTCGCGCACAGCGCATGGCCTCCAGCGCGGCTGATGACAACCGAATATCCATGGGCTGCATCGTGGTGCCGGTCGCGTTTTATGACAACGTCATACAGCCGGTGCTCGGCAAAAGCCGCAGCGTTGTCTATGTGCTGCCGGAAACGCGGCCGGTCCAGGGCATGCTGGGCGCGATGCAGGCCAGCCTGAACTAGTTTTTTTACTCTTTTTTGGGTGCGTACACCGTGTACGCTAGCGGCTGCCGTCATGGTTGTCATGGCGTTTTTGCGAAAGAAACCCATGAAAAAAATCCTTGGCCTGTCCCTGATGTCTGTAGCGGTGATGGGCTCGCTCCTGTTCTGGCTGACCGGGGCTGGTGCGCAGCAGGTCGGTGAGGTCAGCACGGTGTTCAACCTGCTCAGCCCCAACCACAAGATCGTCGTCGATGCGCATGACGATCCCAAGGTGGGCGGCGTGACCTGCTATGTATCCCGTGCCAGGACGGGCGGCTACAAGGGGGCGCTGGGCCTGGCTGAAGACAAGTCCGAGGCCTCCATCGCCTGCCGTCAGGTCGGCCCCATCACTTTTGCCAAACCCCTGGAAACGCAGGAGGAAGTGCTCAACGAGCGCATCTCTCTTGTCTTCAAGAAAATACGCGTGGTGCGCATGGTGGACAAGCCGCGCAATACGCTGGTCTATCTGACCTACTCTGACCGCGTCATCGAAGGCTCGCCGCAGAACAGCATCACCGCTGTGCCTGTTGACAGGGCCACGCCGATACCGGTTCGCTAGTTCGCCCCTGGCTGGCGCGTGCTTTACAGGACATTTACGTCCTGCTTTCAAGCGAGAAGCGGCCCCCCGCAGGGCCGCAGTGATAATAAATTTGAAGCATTGATGCACGGCATGCGGCGCTTTCCGTGCCGATAGCGGCCAGAAAGCTTACGAGCCTGGCCGGTTTTCAGGCCCAGAATCGTGTGGCCCTCTGTGCTGCCCCGATTGGCATAAACCAGACGCCATGCAACGCCGGACCATAAGGATTAATGATGAACCCGCGAACTCCCGACGAGCCCGAAGTGCCAGCCGCAACATCCCGTTCCCATGAGGTGGTTCCCCAGCGCAAGCGCATCAGCCGGCGCACATCCATCATTGGTGCGGTTATTGCAATACTGCTGCTGGCGGCGCTGGGTGGCCTGGCCTGGTATTTGACCCGTCCGGCAACCCCGGGTACTGCCGGTGCTGCCCCAGGCCCCGGTGGTCCTGGCGGCGGTCGTGGTGGCCAGGCCAGCACGGTCGGCGTTGCAACTGCCGAGAAGGCCAGCATTCCCGTGGTACTTGATGCGCTGGGTACCGTCACCCCGCAAGCCACGGTCAGGGTCAGGCCGCAGGTGTCGGGTGTGCTTGAAAGGGTTCTTTTCAATGAGGGCCAGATGGTCAAAAAAGGCGACCTCCTGGCCGTCATTGACCCGCGCCAGTTTGAAATGGCGCTGATGCAGGCCAGCGGCCAGCGCCAGCGCGATGAAGCACAGCTCGACAGCGCCCGCGTCACGTTACAGCGCTACAGGACATTGCTCGAGCAGGACTCCATTGCACGGCAGGAAGTAGATACCCAGAACGCCCTGGTCAAGCAGCTCGAAGCCACTGTCGTCATCGACAAGGCCTCCGAAGGCACGGCGCGGCTCAACCTCAGTTACACCCGAGTCGTCGCCCCTGTCAGCGGACGGGTTGGCCTGCGTGCTGTCGATGTGGGCAACGTGGTCAGCAGTGGTGACGCCAACGGCGTCGTGTTGATCACGCAGGTCTCGCCTATTGATGTGGCTTTTGCCATACCGCAAGACCGCGTCAGTGACCTGCAGCAGGCCGGTGCAACGGCCATCAAGGTCACAGCACTTGACCGCACACGCGCAACCGTACTGGACACGGGCGTCTTTGGCTCGCTCGACAACCAGGTCGACACCACCACCGGGACCGTGAAGGCCAAGGCACGTTTTGCCAACAGCAAGCTCACACTGTTCCCCAGCCAGTTTGTGAATGTGCAGTTGCTGGTCAGGACCATCGAAAACGCCGTTGTGGTGCCGGTGACTGCCGTGCGCCAGGGCAGCAGCGGCGACTATGTCTATGTGCTCAATGCCGACCGGACCGTGTCACTGCGGCCGGTCACGCGCGGTCAGGCCACGGTGGACAAGGTGGTCATTGCGACGGGTCTGCAGGCCGGTGAACGCGTGATCACCGAAGGCGCAGACCGCCTCAAGGATGGCTCGCGCGTGACGCTTGCCGGTGATGCGCCACGCGTTCCCGGTGCAGGCGGGGGCAATCGCAGGCGGCAGGGCGCCAGCGCGCCGGCGGGCAGTGCCTCCGCTGCAGCCGGCGCTCCGTCCGCTGCTGCGTCCGCCCCAGCTGATGCGGCCTCTTCGCGACGCCGTCCGGCTGCTGGTGAAGCGCCGGTGGCGGCCAGCCCGGTAGCTGGCGCAGGGCCATCCGCACCGCAGCCTGTGTCTGATGGTCCCTCGCCCGAACAGCGCCAGCGCATGCTCTCGCGCGTGAAGGACGACCCGGTTGCGCTGGAACGCCAGCAGAAATTCTTCGAGCAGCTCGACAAAAAAGACCCTGAAGCCATCGCCCGCTGGCAGGCCATGATGCAGCGGCGTGCGCAGGGCGGCGAACGGCCGGCGCAATGAGCGTGCACAAGATGCCTGCCATATGAGTCCGTCGCGCCCCTTTATCCTCCGCCCGGTAGCGACCTCGCTGCTGATGGTGGCCATCGTGCTGGCAGGTCTTGTCGGCTTCAAGTTTCTGCCTCTGGCTGCGCTGCCGCAGGTTGACTACCCCACGATCCAGGTACAGACCCTGTACCCCGGCGCCAGCCCGGATGTGATGGCGCAAACCGTGTCGGCTCCGCTGGAGCGCCAGTTCGGGCAGATGTCCGGGCTCACGCGCCTGAGTTCGACCAGTGCGGCCGGTGTGTCCATCATCACGCTGCAATTTGGTCTTGGCATCACGCTCGACGTGGCCGAGCAGGAAGTGCAGGCCGCCATCAACGCGGGTGGCTCACTGCTGCCGGCCGACCTGCCCGCGCCGCCTGTGTATGCCAAGGTCAACCCGGCCGATGCGCCTGTGCTGACGCTCGCCATCACCTCCGACACCATGCCGCTCACGGAAGTGCAGAACATTGTCAACACGCGTCTGGCGCTGAAGATCAGCCAGGTCAACGGTGTTGGGCTGGTGTCGCTCAGTGGCGGCCAGCGGCCGGCAGTGCGCATACAGGCCGATACCCGCGCGCTGTCGTCGTACGGCCTGGCGCTTGATTCATTGCGCACGGCGATTACGGCTGCAAACGCCAACGCCGCCAAAGGGAGCATTGACGGGCCTGCGCGTGCCTACACCATCAACTCCAACGACCAGTTGCTGGTAGCGGCCGACTATAAAAACCTCATCATTGCCTATCGCAACGGCGCGGCTGTGCGGGTCTCTGATGTGGCGCAGGTGGTTGACAGCGCAGAGAATATCAAGCTCGGTGCATGGTCTGGTCTGAAGCCTGCCATCATCCTCAACGTGCAGCGCCAGCCCGGTGCCAACGTGATCGCCACCGTAGACGCCATCAAGGCGCGCCTGCCTGAACTGCAGTCCGGCCTCCCGACGGCCCTCAAGGTCGATGTGCTCAGCGACCGCACTACAGGCATACGCGCATCGGTGCTGCATGTTGAGATCGAACTGGTGCTGGCGGTGCTGCTGGTGGTGCTGGTGATCTTTGCGTTTTTGCACAGCCTGCGCGCGACTGTGATTGCCAGCCTGGCTGTGCC
>JAZKHN010000211.1:0-11529 GCA_040385325.1 Pseudomonadota bacterium | reverse complement strand
ATCTGCGCCGGTGCGGGCGCGATGATGGCCCTGGCCGCCGACATGCGCCTGGGTACTGCGCAGGCCAAGACAGCCTTTCTCTTCACACGCGTGGGCCTGGCCGGTGCCGACATGGGCGCCTGTGCATTGCTGCCACGCCTCATAGGCCAGGGCCGCGCATCCGAACTGCTGTTCACCGGCCGCGCCATGAATGCACAGGAAGGCCTGCAATGGGGTTTCTTCAATTCACTGCACGAGCCCGATGCAGTGCTCGGTGCAGCCCAAAAACTGGCAGCAGACCTGGCCAGCGGCCCGACCTTCGCACACGGCATGACCAAGACCATGCTGCATCAGGAATGGGCGATGACGCTCGACCAGGCGATCGAGGCGGAAGCCCAGGCACAGGCGATCTGCATGCAGACAAAAGACTTCACACGCGCCTACGAGGCCTTTGCAGCAAAGCAGAAACCAGCTTTCATGGGCGATTAGGGCCTGTTCATACTATTTTCAGGAGATGCGTTGTGAGACAAAAAGGCTGTGCGCAAGGCGCAAAACGTAGGCGGGGTAGACCCCGACAAGGCTTTGCAACACCGCGCACGGCCTTTTTGATCACAACCCGCAGGGAACGGGGTGAAAACAGCGCCACTCTGCGTTGCACTCCTAGGCAAGGCATCAAGCCTTGCCGTCGTCGCGCGCCTTGATTGGCGCTGTTTTTCACCGCGTTCGCACTCCTGAAAATAGTATTAACAGGCCCCAACATGACACCTGGCATCACACATCTTTCGCTGCCCTTCTTCGATGACGTACACCGTGACATCGGCCAGCGGCTGGCTGCGTGGATACCGCAGCAACATATTGACGAAAGCGACGACCGTCAGGCCTGCAAGGAGTGGGTGCAATTGCTGGGCGCCAGCAACTGGTTACGTTACTGTGTGCCTGCCGGCGCAGACGGCAAACTTGGCGGCGCATTGCCAAAGCTGGACTCAAGGGCGTTGGTCATACTGCGCGAGACGCTGGCCTTCCATTCACCATTGGCGGACTTTGCATTTGCAATGCAGGGCCTGGGCAGTGGGGCCATCACGCTTGCCGGTACACCCGCGCAGCAGGCAGCGTACCTGCCGCTGGTAGCAAGTGGCAAGAAGATCGCTGCTTTCGCACTAAGCGAGCCCGATGCTGGTTCAGATGCTGGCGCCATGTCTACCAGCGCCACCAGCATCGGCGATGAATGGGCCATCAACGGGAGCAAGACCTGGATCAGCAACGGCGGTATCGCAGATTTTTACGTCACCTTCGTAAAAACTGATCCTGCAGCGGGCACACGGGGCATCACCGCCTTTATTGTGGATGCCGATACACCAGGCCTGGACACCAGCGAACACATTGACGTGATGGCACCACACCCGCTGGCCACGCTGAAATTCGCTCACTGCAAACTGGATAAATCAACACAGCTCGGTGCCTTGCATGGCGGCTTCAAGCTGGCGATGCAGACGCTGGACATCTTCCGTGCTTCGGTAGCAGGTGCGGCGCTGGGCATGGCGCGACGCGCACTGGCCGAAGCCGTCAGTCATTCGAAGCAGCGCAAAATGTTCGGCCAGACCCTGGCGGACTTCCAGCTGACACAGGCAAAGATTGGCGAGATGGCCGCTCTGGTAGATGCAGCCGCGTTGCTGACCTATCGCGCCGCATGGCTGCGTGACGAGAGCGAACGCACGGGCGCAGGCGCACGCGTGACCGCGGAAGCCGCCATGGCCAAGATGACAGCGACGGAAAACGCGCAGCGCGTGATCGACATGGCCCTGCAGATGCATGGCGGCATGGGCGTCAAGGTCGGCACCAAGGTCGAGAGCCTGTACCGCGACATCCGCTCGCTGCGTATTTACGAAGGTGCTACCGAAGTCCAGCAACTCATTATTGGAAAGGCCGTGTTGCAATCATGACCCGAACTTCTGCCGCCTGCCCTTCGGCACAGCCAGACCACTTCGTGTACGACAGACTGCCGCCTGCAGCGCAGTGCGCCGAGATGCTTTACAGCCTGCCTGGACTGCAGATTCCGGCTCAGGCCAACCTGGTTGATGTGTTGTTTGAAAAAGCCGCTTCGCGCAAGCTGTCCGACAAGGCTTTTCTGCGCTCCGACAAATTGACACTGAGTTATGGTGAAGCTGCGCAGCAGGTGGCGCGTATCGCGCAGGTGCTGACGGAAGACTATGCATTGGTACCCGGCAACCGGGTGCTGCTCAGGGGTGGCAACTCGATTGCAATGGCGCTGGCCTGGCTGGGCGTGGTGAAGGCCGGCCTGGTTGCCGTGGCCACCATGCCCTTGCTGCGCGCCAAGGAACTGGGCGAAGTCATTGAAAAATCGCAGATCTCGTTTGCCCTGTGCGATGCGTCCCTGCTCGAAGAAATGAACATCGCGCAGGCGCAAAACCCGGCGCTTCAGACTGTTGTTGTCTTCAACCATTCGCAGAGGGCCGACGCTCTTGAATCACTGGCGTCACGCAAGAGCGGCGCCTTTAAACCATGCCTGACCGCGGCAGACGATATCGCCATGATGGCCTTCACCTCAGGCACCACAGGAAAGCCAAAGGCGGTAGTACACACGCACCGCGATGTGCTGGCGGCCTGCGAATCCTGGCCGCGCCACGTCCTGCGCGCATCGCCAGACGACATCGTGATGGGCTCGCCACCGCTGGCATTCACCTTCGGTCTCGGGGGCATGCTGCTGTTCCCCATGTGGGCGGGCGCGTCGGTGTATTACCCGTCGATAGGCTACACACCTGAAGCCATGGTGAAGCTGATCAACGAGGTTGGCGCGACCATCTGCTACACGGCACCCACTTTTTACCGGCAGATGGCGGCTTTCGCCAAACAGCATGGCACGCCCACCTTGCGCACTTGCGTGAGCGCCGGTGAAGCATTGCCCGATGCAACACGGCAGCTGTGGAAAGAGGCAAGCGGCATCGAGATGACCGATGGCATTGGTGCCACGGAGATGTTTCACATCTTTATCTCGACAGACCCCGCCAACCCTGACGGCGTGCGACGCGGCGCCATTGGCAAGGTGGTGCCGGGCTACATCGCGAAAGTCGTCGACGACCAGGGTCATGAACTGCCACGCGGCACCGTCGGCAAGCTGGCCATCAAGGGACCGACAGGCTGCCGCTACCTCGACGACGAGCGCCAGGGCAATTACGTGAAGGACGGCTGGAACTACCCCGGCGATGCCTTCATGCAGGATGAAGATGGCTACTTCTTCTACCAGGCCAGGGCAGACGACATGATCATCACCGCCGGCTACAACGTCGGCGGCCCCGAGGTGGAAGACGCGCTGCTCAAGCACCCTGCCGTCGCGGAGTGTGGCGTGGTCGGCCTGCCGGACGAAGAGCGCGGCATGATCGTGAAGGCATTTGTGGTGCTCAAACCCGGGCAGCAAGACGGAGCCGAGACGGTCAAGGCGTTGCAGGACCACGTGAAAGGCGCGCTGGCGCCGTTCAAGTACCCGCGCCAGATCGAATTTGTCGACAAGCTGCCGCGCACCGAAACCGGAAAACTCCAGCGCTTCAAGCTGCGCACGCCATGACATTCACCATCGCGCGGCAGATCCGCTTTCACCATTGCGACCCGGCTGGCATTGTTTTTTTTCCGCAGTTCTTCTACCTGCTGCATGAAGCCAAGGAGGACTTTCTCGCTCACATCGGTTTTGCACAACACGAGATGATCGCCGGTGGTTTCGGCACGCCTGTTGTCGACATTAACACGGGTTTTGTGGGGATGTGCCGCTATGGCGACAACATCGTCATCAGCGTGTCGATTTCCAAGCTGGGCAATTCAAGCATCGGTATGGATTACGAGATTCATGCCGAAGGCGAAGCAACCGGCAGACACGGCGCACTGAAACTGACATCCAGCTCTGTGCTGGTGTACTCAAGTCTTCGTGAAGGGGCACCGGTACGTATTCCCGATGACCTCAGGGCGGCGATGCTGCCCTACCTTCAGCAAACACACAACAATCAACAAGAGGCATAGCCATCAAATGACAAAACTTCAACCTCCGGGCTGGGCAGAACCCAAAGGCTATGCCAACGGCGTCATGGCGCGCGGCGCACTCATTTTTGTCGGCGGCCAGATCGGCTGGGATGCCAGCCAGCAATTCCAGAGTGATGACTTCATTGCGCAGACGCGCCAGGCTCTGCTGAATATCGCTGCAGTCCTGAAGGCGGGCGGCGCCGGCCCGGAGCACATGGTGCGCATGACCTGGTATGTGGTCGACCGCGTGGAGTACGTCGAGCGCCTGAAGGAGCTGGGCGTCGTTTACAGGGAAGTCATGGGCAAGAATTTCCCTGCCATGACCTGCGTCGAGGTGGCAGCGCTGGTTGAAGATCGCGCCAAAATCGAGATCGAAGTCACTGCGGTTTTACCGGACTAAACCCGCACCGCAAACGCAAATACACAACAAAAAAAGGCAGCCTGGGCTGCCTTTTTTTCTTTGGCGTTACCGCCTTATTTGGCGGTGCCCGTCACTTCAATCGTGACGCGACGGTCAGGTTGCAGGCACTGGATCAACTGCTCACGGCTCAGGGTTGCACTGCAATCCTTGCTGACCGCATCGCGCTTGCCCTTGCCCTGTGCAACAGCGGTGGCGGACTTCACACCCAGTGACTCGAGGTAGGCCTGAACAGTTTTGGCTCGAGCCTCCGACAGCTTGTCGTTGTACTCGTCGGCACCGAGACGGTCGGTGTAGCCGAACACGGTAAGGGTCTGGATCGACTTGTAGGCTTTCAGGCGCTGGGCCACGTCATTGAGGCGCTGCATGCCGCCCGGGATCATGTCCTCGATGCCGGATTTGTCGAAACGGAACAGCGTATCCGTCAACAGCACATAGGTCTCGCGGTTGACGGGTGCGGCGGCACTTGGCGCGAGCACCGCTCCATCGCGCGCCGTCAACACACCGGCGCGCGGCTGCACACAACTGTCGGCTTCGATTTTGGCGCGGCGCAGGGCGTCTTCCACCATCTGGATGTGGGGCGTTGCCTGGCGCCAGCCGGTCTGCTCATCGGCATGACCAGCACGCACCAGGCGCACCTCGGCGCAAGCCACGGTGCGAGCATTGCAGGCCAGTGAAGCCGGCTGGTTTTTGTAGTTGCTGAGCTGGGCCCACAAATCGTCGCGTAATTTGGAACTGCGTGCGACCAGCGGCGTATCAAGCCCTGCGCGGGCTGTCTTGTCGGCTTCGAGGGCCTGTGCAATCTTCACAGCTTCGGTCATCGACTCCTCGATATACCCCGAGCGATCATTCTCGTGGTACTGGCTTTTCGCTGTATCCAGCCAGCACTGTGCCTTCGCCAGCGAGTAACTGTTCTGCGGTATGCCAGCCTCGTTGAGCTTGCGCAGGCGTTGCTGCACACCTTCAAGTGTCTGCCTGTCCTGGATGATGCGCTCATCCGTGATACGAAGCTGTTGGGGTGTCAGCCCGGTGGCTTGCGCATACGCTGCGGGGACTTCGTTTTTGCCGCCGCCCGACGAGCAGCCAGCCAATGCCGCAGCAGCAACGAGCAACAGCGTTGCCGGACGGCGAGGGGCGATTGAATAGACCATGGCCATCCTCATCACGGTTAGGGTTTCATCACGTTAGGGTCAATCGTCCTGTTGGACGATGCGTCGTTCTTTTTGAACAGGTCTTCGTCAAACTTGTAGCGAAGGCCAAGCACCCAGCCACGGTTGGTGTAATCGTTGCCGGTCAGGCCGGCCGCCGTGCCTGAAGATGCAAATCCACGCCAGTTGTAGCCCAGGGTTGCGTAAAGGTTATCCATCACAACGTAGCCGACTTCGAGCCCGTAAGCGTACTGCACGTCGCCGCCAGTGCCCTGTAACCTGGAGAAGATCGCACCGAGCGACCACTTGTTGGTGATGTCGTAGGTCACGCGGCCACCGAGAAGCTGGGCGCGGTAGCTGTCATTGACGGTACCGAGCAACAACTCATTAACGTTTTTGTAGGCGTAACGTCCGGAGATCCACCATACGCGGCTGGGATGGTAGTTACCGCGGAAGCTGATCACGTCCGTCTTGCTGTCAATTTGAGTTGCGCCCGGGCTGCTGTTGCGCTCATCCTTGCGCTCGTAAAGACCCAGCGCATCAAATTTGTTGTTATCAACGGGCCGATAGGCAAACCCGACCTGGAAGCGGCTTTGCAGGCTGTTGGCACCCAGAGCAGTACGTGGTTTGACGATGCTCGCGTATTCACGCGCCAGCAGGGTCCAATCGCTGTCAAGCTTGCGTGCGGTTCCCGCTGTCAGCAGCAAATTGGTGTTGTTGGCGTCTTCGCGCCATTCAATCCGGCCGGAAGATTTCCATATCGGGCTGGCTGTGTACTCAAGGCCCACTGCCGCTGATGAAGCGTTGCCACTGGTGGCGGCAAGACGCTCAAGATTGGTGGTCAGGCGGATTCCTTCAGCCAGGCGCCAGCCATTACGCAGGCCCAACGCACGCTGCACTTCCTTGCCCGAGCCGCCATCGCGCAGACGGTATTCACTGTAGAGCGATCCATCCTGCATGTACTGTGTATCGATACCTACCGAGAACGCGTCGGCAACAGGCCCAACCCCGAGGCCGTAGGCACCGCTGTACTGGGTGGCGCGCTCATAACGGCTGTAAAGCCGGGTCTTGTCTGCAACACGCCAGTCGGCACCCAAGCGGTAGAGGCCAGAACCATTGCCACTGAATTCACGCTGGGTTTCGGCAGATACATTCAGGCGATCAGTGACAGCCCAACGCGCACCAAGGCGGTACAGGTTGGTAGGGTCAGTGCCGGTTACATTCTGCAGTTCGCCGTCCAGTGTCAGGGAATCGGTTACACGGTATGCCGCCCGGACGAACAGGGATGTGCGCTCAAGACTTGTCGGCGCGCCCGCCACATTGTTGATGCCGACGTTGCAAAGAATGGGAAGTCCGGTCGCTGGATCAATCGACTGGTTGCCTACCTGGCTGATGCCGTAACCCGTGTTGTAGCCCGAGATGGCACCCGCGGCTGTTGTAGTGCCGGTGGTGATGTTGCTGCAATTGGTAGCCGTTGTCTGTGACAGGCTGATGGAGTTCTGCTCTACCCTCCGAACACCACCCCCGATGGTCAGGCGATCGGATATCTTCAGGTCAATGGCAGCAGATCCCTGCTCGCTAAGGCTTCCCGAAAGGCTGTCTTTTGACGCCAGGTACTCGCCGGTGACATTTAGGTCCGGATTGAAGCGATAGGCGCCCGATGCGCCGTACTCTGTCCTGCCGCCGGTAAGCCCTGAAGACGCGTTGTTGAAGTCTGCGCTTGAGCGTACGCCGTAGGCCTTGTAGCGCAGGTCGTCGTCTGCATGACGAATCTCCACGCGTGCTGCGGTGCCCTGTACCTCTCCAACCTTGCCGGCAAAGTTGGAGCTGACATTTGCGTTGTAGCCGCTTGCGTTGGTGTTGACGGTACTGTTGGTGCGCGCAACTTCTGCAAGTATCTCGGTGTTCTTGCTAAGCTTGAGCGTGAGGTTGGCACCCAGCACCTCAAACGGTGCACCAGGATTCTCATCACGCGCACCGGCAATGCCGACACTCAGGTTGTCACTCAGTTTGAGGCGGACATCCCCACCATACACAAGAAACTTCGGTCCACCGTTGTTGACCTCGTAGGTGATGCGGATGGACACGGGATTGAGCTGGTCGTCGAAACTCGGGACCGGAGCACGGAAAACAATCTGGCCAGAGAAGGGCTCGAACTCGTAATCGGTATTGCGCGCTACAGGCGTAACCTTGATGATGTTGGTCGTACGGTAACGGTCACGGGTAAGTATCTCGATTTTCTCTGACCCACTGACGCCATTCGGGTTGGATACTGAATAAGGACCGGATACGCCGCGTGCCGGAAACTCATCCACCACCTGCGTCAAGGCCTGCTGGGCCACGAAGCCGTTGGCGGTGATGTCGCCCTCTTCGTAGTGCCCGCGTATGCCGGGTAGCGAACGGTTGTACTGGCTCAATGTTCTTGCAGGATTGGTGTCGCCAGTGGTGTAGTCGCCCAGCAAAAGGTAGTTGAGCTTGTTGTCCACACGGACGTAAAGCTTTCCTGAGCTTTGTGCATCTACACCGCGGATGCTTGAGTCGCCATAGACAGGATAAAAGGCGTTCGGATCAATATCCTGGAATAGCTTTATGCGCGTGTCTTTATCGGAGTCATATGCGAGTGTTAAAAGATATTCGCCCTTGACCTTGCCCTTGAGATAGACAGCCGCCCGCGCACCAAAGTTGGTCTTGCCACCATTGAAGTCTTTTGTAAAACCCTTGAGTTCATTGTCAAAACCGTCGTTTTCACGAACCGGCGTGATCTGCTTCGGATCAAACTTGTCTGAGCGCAGGCGACCTTCAACAAGACCCACAGCTACAAAATCCCTCAGGTCGGGGACATAACGGACGATGACCTTTTCTGCAACGCCCCTGATAGACACCTTCAGGGTCACAGGATCAGGCCTGAATGGCGCGATCAGTTTGAACTGCAGCGTGCCATTTTTGACAACATACTGAACGCCCGGAGTAATCCTGTCGATATCGCCACGGTCTGCACCTGACTCTGAAGTTCTGCGACCGGGCATCAAGACGCGCGCGCCACCGTCGACCTCAATGGTGACCTCGACATCGGCGGTGATGCGCTGGTCATCTTTGCCAAAAAGACGCAGCTGAACGTCTGTGCCCGTTACACCATCTGCGGTGAGGTTATCACCGTCCACCTTCAGACTGATCCTTGTTACAGGCGAACTCAAGCGCTCCAGAAACGAAGTAAAGGGTCGTGGACCTATGCCCTCTTGCCCGCCTGTTTCAAACAGACTCTTCGCCTCGGGAACGTCAGCACTGGTCGTGTTGGCTGCAGGCTGTGCCAGCGCCAGTCCCTGCGCAAGCATGACCGCGATGGCGACCGGCGTGCGGCGCAGCATCACACTATCGGAAAAGCAGGTCTGCTTCATCTGTTTCATTGCACAACCCCTGGACTTGAGGGGAGGAGATCCTGCTGTCTTGTGGAGGGCAGGATTTGTTGTGGCACTTCGCCTGGACGATTCTGAATTTGCAGCGGCAGGGCTTTTTCCGTTTCAGGAGATGTAACACCGCCTTGAGCACGGCGTGCTTTTACCTGGTCAAGAACTTCAGGGCTGCATGAACCTTCGATGAAATCGGCACGGGCTAGTTCCCCGCCTTTGAGATCCACAAACAGGCTGTCGCCCACACCGGCGTTCCGGTTGCTGGAAGGGACAAGACGGGATCCCTTCGGCAGGGTGGTGCGGTCAACCTTGACCACGTGCGTTTGTGGCTTGACACCGCAAACACTGTATTTGCCTTCAGAGTCCGTAATAAAGAAGCTGCCATCAAGCATGACCAGGCGGACGCCAGGGATGCCGACTTCGCGACTTCCGCCGGCATTGTTCTGAACGGCATTGCCGTCGCAATCCACATATACCTTGCCGGTGATACAGCCTTCATTGCTGAAGACGCCACCCTGAACATTGACCTTGAATCTCGCAATATTCGAAACCTCGCCGCCACCACCTCTGGCCTGAGCGGTGTTAATGCCATCGCCCTGTTGTGAGCCGACGCCGAGCCTGACGAAATAGGTCAGCTCCGCAACTTCCTGGCCGTTGATTGTCCCGATGCTGAAGGTCAGGTCACGTCCGACGCCGCCAGCCGGATTGGCCAGCGTTGCAGTTCCCAGGCGGGATGTCCCCAGGATGTACCTGAAGCCGGCCGGCAATGAATCGGCGATCTGCACGCCACTGATCGGCAGAAGTGTTGTATTGCGCACACGTACGGTGTACTGGACAGAGTCGCCCAACTCCGCAACTGTTTTGTTACCGGTCTTGCTGATCAGCAGGGCTCCCAGAACAGGTTTGACTCCCGGATCCAACGGAATGTGATTGAAATAGATGTTTGCAGAATTTGCCGCTAGGTTGAACGACAGGTAATAAGTCGTCGCCTGGCCGCCCGTTGGAGGCCCCGACTGGTTCTGGACAAATATATCGGCACCTGCAGGCACTGGGGACTGCGGGAAAGTACTTGGCGTGATCGTGCTGGTCGAGAAGCCTGCGGGCGGTACCACTTGAATCACGTAGTTGCCCGGGATGAACGGGAAACCTGGAACGCTCTTCAAGATATATTCGTAACCACCGGGTTGGCCACTTGGGCAGGTGCCGCCCGACGTACAGGTATTAATGCCGCCAATAAGATTCTGCACGGGAACGAGAGCCAGTGAGCCGCCTGGACCGTATGGTCCATAAAGGGACAGGGTCGCACCATTCAATGGCACACGGCTGTCTGTACGGTAAACAATACCGCTCGGGTCGATAGGCAGATTCTGACTGACGGTATTGTCACCGGCGTACAGGCTGATGCCCGTGATCACCTGTCCAAAAGTCCCGCCGTTCACACTGGTTTCAGCAACTGTCGTACCGGGATTGCTATTCCCGTTTGTGGTCGTCGCACCCTGATTGACGGGTGTAGTACCAATGGCATTACATGTATTGGAGTCTGTGACCGTGAGGCAATTGAAGAATTGCAAACGATATCCCGTGCCTGGCGGAACACCAATAATCTTGTACTGGCCAAGATCATTCGTGAAGGCAGTACCGACGACAACTGAAGAAGAGTTGGTAAGTTTTACCAACACGTTCGGCAGGAGAGTCTCACCAACCTGATAGGTACGGAAGTTTGTGCCATCACGAATGCTGTCTATCCACGCAATACCCTGCACGTTTGCACCAACTTCGGCAACCACAGTAGACACATCATTCGACGGGTTGATGTCAGCTGCGCCGAACGCTGTCACGCGAGCCGTGAATGTTTGAGCAGCCGATCCCTGCGCATTGCTCAATACATACGTCGTTGTGAATAGAACAGACTGGCCCACCGGCAGCGCAGTGCTGATTACAAAATTCACGGTCGAACCCGTCGGGCTGCCGAGTCCCGGAGGAAGATTGACCGTCACCGAAGCTCCGCTCGGCAAGGAGCCAACATTGACCACCGTGATGAAGAGCGTATTGGTTCCGGCAACCGTTCCTGTGCCTGACGGTACCAGCAAGGATGGTGACAACGTCAGGGTAACGGAAAGATCGACACCTGTACCGGTGACGACTGTCGTAGCAGTTCTGACGTTATTGGTCAGAATCGTGTCGGCTGTTGTCGTGGTGATGGTACTGGTGCCCTTGACCGTGCCAGCAGCTGGCATCACATAGGTAAAGGTAAAGCTGGCACTGCTTCCTGACAGCAGGGTTGCAGCCGCAAACGTAGCTGTCACGCTGCCGGAAGCTATCGTTCCGCCGGTAACTGCAGTCAAGGTACCGCCATTCAGAGCCACCGTGCGTGTCACATTATTGGCAGTTGACGGCCCAAGGTTGAAGAAAGTCACTGTTCCTGTAACTGTGCTTCCTGGCGTTGCACTGGCGGGCATGGAAAGCGTTGTGCCGACATCTGCGCTGACAGCCGGGACGCTGAACGTCGCCGTGTTGTTGGCACCATTCGTGTCGTTCAGGGCGTTGCCCG
>JAZKHN010000210.1:0-16314 GCA_040385325.1 Pseudomonadota bacterium | reverse complement strand
TCTGCGTCGGCGAGCCCTGGGGCCACCGCGCCATCATCGACGGCATCGGCGTGACTGCGATCACGACGCAGGACATCTGGAAAGACCACCCGGAAAAAGTGCTGGGCACCACCTCTGAATTCGTGCAGAAAAACCCGAACACGGCCCGTGCAGTCACCGCCGCCATCATCGAGGCCGGCAAATGGATTGATGCCAACCTCAGCAACAAGAACAAGATGGCGGAAACCATCGCCGACAAGTCCTATGTGAACACCAGCGTCGACGCCATCAACCAGCGCATCCTGGGCCGCTACCAGAACGGCATGGGCAAGACCTGGGACGACGCCAACTACATGAAGTTCTACAACGATGGCGCAGTCAGCTTCCCTTACCTGTCCGACGGCATGTGGTTCCTGACGCAGCACAAACGCTGGGGCCTGATCAAGGACCACCCTGACTACCTGGGCATTGCCAAACAGATCAACAAGATTGACATCTACAAGGATGCAGCCACAGCCGCCAAGGCCAGCGTGCCCAAGGATGTCATGCGCACCAGCAAGCTCATGGACGGTTCGGTCTGGGACGGCAAGGATCCGAAAAAGTACGCCGACAGCTTCAAGGTCCGCGCCTGAACGCGGCGCGCAAGTCTTCATTCACCAAAAGAGGTTACGCCATGGTCAGTGCCGTCTTTCACTCCCCACTCGACGCCACTGTCATGGCGAAACCTGCTCCACACCGAGCCGCAGCACCGTCGCCCGCCGACAGTGCCCCACCTGCGGAAGTCACACCCAGTACACCCATGAATTCCACGACTGCCCCTGCACCCAAAGCGCCCCGGGATGCATCTTTCCTCTGGCTCACCGTTTTGCCGCCAGTGCTCGGACTCGGCCTGCTGGCACTTTTATGGGAACTGGTTTTTATGGGCACGGGTGGCAGCATTCCATCACCCAAAGACACCTTCATTCAGGCAGTCCAGATTTTCAGCGACCCTTTCTACAGCAAGGGCCCCAATGACCAGGGTGTGGGCTGGAATGTGCTGTCATCGCTGCAACGCGTGGCCCTGGGCTTCGGCATGGCGGCCATTGTCGGCATTCCGGTCGGTTTCATGATCGGCCGCTTCTCATTCCTGAGCAAGATGTTCAACCCGCTCATCAGCCTGATGCGCCCGGTTTCACCACTGGCCTGGCTGCCTATAGGCCTGCTGGTGTTCAAGGGTGCCAACCCGGCCGCCATCTGGACGATTTTCATCTGCTCGATCTGGCCCATGATCATCAACACCGCCGTCGGCGTACAGCGTGTGCCGCAGGACTACATGAACGTGGCGCGTGTACTCAACCTGAGCGAATGGAAGATCGTGACAAAGATCCTCTTCCCCGCCGTGCTGCCCTACATGCTGACCGGCGTGCGCCTGGCTGTCGGAACCGCCTGGCTGGTCATCGTCGCCGCAGAAATGCTGACCGGCGGCGTCGGCATCGGCTTCTGGGTCTGGGACGAATGGAACAACCTCAACGTCAAAAACATCATCATCGCCATTTTTGTGATCGGCATCGTCGGCCTTGTGCTGGAGTTCGCGCTGATCAAGCTCGCAACCGCCTTCACGTTTGAAGAAGTCAAGAACTAAGGACGCATCATGAGCTCACTGACCACCAAATACATCGAGATCCAGAACGTCGAGCAAACCTTCAAGACCAAGAAGGGCCCATTCTGCGCATTGCAGGGCATTAACCTCACCGTCGCCAAAGGCGAGTTCGTCGCGCTGATCGGCCATTCCGGTTGCGGCAAGTCCACCCTGCTCAACCTGATCGCCGGGCTGACCACGCCCACGCAGGGCAGCCTGCTCTGCGCCAACCGCGAAATCGCAGGCCCCGGGCCAGAGCGCGCCGTGGTATTTCAGAACCATTCGCTGCTGCCCTGGCTGACCTGTTTCGAGAATGTCTACCTGGCCGTTGAGCGGGTGTTCTCGGCCACCGAAAACAAGGCACAACTGAAAGCCCGCACCGATGCGGTGCTGGCCATGGTGGGCCTGACAGCTGCCGCGCAAAAACGCCCTGGCGAGATTTCCGGCGGCATGAAACAGCGCGTCGGCATTGCACGGGCACTGTCCATGGAACCCAAGGTACTGCTGCTTGACGAGCCCTTTGGTGCACTGGACGCACTGACCCGCGCCAAGCTGCAGGACGAACTTCTGCAGATCGTGGCCAAGACCGAGAGCACGGTGGTGATGGTGACGCACGACGTCGATGAAGCCGTGCTGCTCAGCGACAAGATTGTGATGATGACCAACGGCCCATCCGCCACCATTGGTGAAGTGCTGCCCATCGAACTGCCACGCCCGCGTGACCGCGTCGCGCTGGCCGAGAGCACGCAATACCTGCACTACCGCAAGGCCGTGATTGACTTCCTCTACACACGCCAGGCGCATGTGGAAAAACTGACAGCCTGAACAACAGATTCGGACCCCTTGGGGGAAATACGCACACGGCCGAGGCAAGTTGCCCGGTCCACATGAATAGCCACAAGAAAAACCTGAGGACATGACATGAGCGCCATATTTCCCGCAGAAAGCAGTTTTGAGCTTGCGGACAAACCGGTAAAAAAAGTCCGCACCGTCAAAAAGGGCAGCACCTTTGCCTTCGGCAAGTACCGGGAGATCATCATTGCGGTCGCCCTTTTCCTGCTGTTTGACCTTGGCGTGCTGGTGCTGAACTTCTACACCTCCTTCAAGATTGACCAGGACACGGTCGCCATCAACCTCTCGGGTCGCCAGCGTTATGTCTCGCAGCGCGTTGCCCGCACCCTGCTTGAACTGGATGCCATGCGTGTGGCGGGCACGCCTTACAAACCGGAAACCCTGGCCGAGCTGCGCGCAGGCGCGAAGATCTTCCAGATCTCGCAGGCGGCCTTCCGTGAGGGCGGCACCATTCCGGGCGGTGACGGCAAACCCGTGTATCTGGAACCCGTCGTCTCGGAGCGTGGTCGCGAACTCGAAGACAAGGTAGACGCCCTCTGGAAACCCTATTACGAGAAACTGCAGCCCCTGCTGAAGGACGGCTTCACACCGGAAGACCTTGCCGCGGCACTGGCCTACAGCCAGGCCTACAACATCAAGCTGCTGGGGGTGGCCAATGATTTTGTGACTGAAACCCAGCAGATTGGTGCCTCGCGCGCCAGCGTGCTGCGCATGGTGCAGACAGGCGGCATTGTGCTGGCCTTGCTCAATTTTGCATTCATCCTTTTCAAGTTTCTCAGACGCCTGAAAACCTCCGACGCCGCCATTGAGGCCGCCACCGAAGAAACCCGCGAAATACTGACCAGCGTACGTGAAGGCCTTTTCCTGCTGACGCCCGACGGTCAGCTCGGCTCGCAGCTCTCACGCTCGACACATGAGCTGTTTGGCAAAACACTGTCGCCCGGGCAGGACTTTTTTCAGGTGCTGGGCACGCTGGTCGACGGCAAGGTGCTGGGCGACGGGCGCGACTACGTCGACCTGCTGTTTTCACCACACGTCAAGGAGCAGCTGGTGCAGGGCATCAACCCGCTGGCCGAGGTGCAGGCGACCAGCAAAAACCGCCTCGGCCAGGACACCACACGCTACCTGTCCTTCCACTTCAACCGCGTGCTGGACGGTGGTGTGGTGCGCCACCTGCTGGTGACGGTGCAGGACATCTCGCAGAAAGTCGAACTGGAAGCCCGCCTGCAGGGCGAACGCCAGCGCTCACAAAAAGAGTTTTCCATGCTGCTCAAGGCCTTCGAGACGGAGCCGGCCATGATGCGCAGCTTTGTGGACCGCTCGGAGGCGTCCCTGCTGGAGATCAATGACCTGCTGCGCAGCACGTCATCGGCGTCGTCGGAAACCCAGGTGCTCAAGGCCATCGACGGCGCCTACCGCCGCATTCACGCCTTCAAGGGAGATGCCGCCTCACTGGGCCTTGACGTACTGGCGACGCTGGCCCACCAGTTTGAAAACGAGCTGCAAAAGCTCAAGGACACAGGTGTTGCTTCGGGCGACACCCTGCTGGCACTTCCGCTGCCGCTGGAAGACCTGCTCAACAAGCTGGCCACCTTCAAACTGATAGGCGCCCGCAAGACTGCCTCTGCCCCTGCTGACGGTGACAACACCACGTCACTGAATGCAGTACTCACGCAACTCGCAAGCGACGTGGGCGCAGATTGCGGCAAGCGTGTGCAGGCCAGCGTGCGCATGGGCAGCGCCCAGGACATGTCTGCAGACAAGCTGGACCAGGTCCGCGAGATCGCCATCCAGCTGGTGCGCAACGCGGTGGTGCACGGCGTTGAAGCACCACAGGTACGCATGGCTTCGGGCAAGGCTGCCGAGGGGCAATTGCAGGTCGAGCTGGTTCGTGATGCTGCCAGTGAATGGCAGCTGAGCGTACGGGACGATGGCGCAGGCCTCAATGCCGAGCGTATTCGCCACAAACTTCAGGAACTGGGCTGGTACAGCAGCGAGCAGCTTGAAAGCTTCAGCGACAAGCAGATCGTGGCGCACATCTTCAAGCCCGGTTTTTCAACTGCAGGCGAGGCTGGCAAACACGCTGGCCGCGGTGTGGGCCTGGACTTGGTGCAGGCGACTGTGCAGCGCCTTGGTGCCCGACTACTCCTGTCAAGCGTGCCCGGCCAGCATACCGAATTCAAGGTCCGTTTCGCAGCCTGACCGTCCTGAAGAAAGCAACTCAAGGCACCCCATGAGACTCCTCATCGTCGATGACTCCAACATGATCCGCACACGCATCTCGCGTGTGGTGCAGAACGGCGGCCTGAAAAACGTCGTCATTACCGGGCTGGCCAGAAACGGCCATGAAGCCCTGCGTATTGCCAAAGCGGCAAGGCCGGAGGTCGTCACCATGGACCTGACCATGCCCGAGATGGACGGCATTGAATGCATACAGGCGTTAATCGCCTTTGACCCCAGGATCAACATCCTGGTGGTCAGCGCACTGAGCGACAAGTCAACCGCCATCCAGGCCCTGAAGCTGGGCGCCCGCGGTTTTGTCTCCAAACCCTTCACCGACGAAGAGCTGCAGATCGCCCTGCTCGACGTTGCTGATATTCATCAGGAATAGCGCATGCAGACCCTTAATGAAGACGACCTCAAGATGTTCGTCAATTCCATCAAGCGCTATCTTCAGGTCACCACGCGGCAGGAGCCGCAGATCACCTCCGCCTTTCTCGGCACCAGCGATGTCGAGGGTTTTGAGTTCAATGGCATCGTGACCTTCTCGGGCAGCTACAACGGCCATGTTGTGGTGTCCATGCCGCCCAAGCTTGTGCGTGAGATCCTGCTGCTGCAGCATGAAACCGACCTCAGCGACGGCAACCTGCTGGACGCTGTGGGCGAGATTGCCAACACACTGGCCGGCAATGCACGAAAAGCCATGGGCCCGGACCTGCAGATTTCGGTGCCCATCAAGCTTCAGGGCGCCCATGGCATGAAAGCCAGGGTGCGCAAACGCCCCTATGTGATCACCCTGCGCTGGAACCACCACCTCGCCATGGTCTGCGTGGACATGGAAAGACTGCATTAGGGCGCGCCCCACCGAATCGGGACACAAAGGAAGCAGCCCATGCAACGCACCAAAGTAATGCAACGAGGTGCCAGCATGTGTCATCAGATCGCTGCCCGGGGCATTCCAGGTGTCAAACAGCTCCTGAACATGATGTTTTTGATGGCTTTTGACTGGCACAGGGCTTGCTTGCATGTTTATCAAGGTCACCCCTGCAATGTTGCAGGGTGTGATTTCAGGACAAAGGCGTCCGCATGATCGTGCCGTTTAAATCGGCGCCCCATCATGCGGACGCCTTTTTTTGTTTTCGGGAACCCCACGGAGAACCGCTATGGACATGCGTGTGAAAAAACAGAAGCTGGTGCTGGTAGGCAACGGGATGGCCGGTGTACGCACCATTGAGGAATTGCTGAAGATTGATTCTTCGCTGTATGACATCACGGTCTTCGGTGCCGAGCCCCATACCAACTACAACCGCATCCTGCTGTCGCCGGTGCTCGCCGGCGAACAAACCGTAGACGAGATCATTCTCAACACCCGTGAGTGGTACGAAGAAAACGGCATCACCCTGCACACCTCAAAAAAGGTTGTCAAGATCGACCGCATCAAGCGCGTCGTCCGGGCTGAAGACGGCACCGAGGCCGCTTACGACCGCCTGCTGCTCTGCACGGGGTCCAACCCCTTCATGCTGCCGGTTCCCGGCGCCAACCTGACAGGCGTGATTGCCTACCGCGACATTGCCGACACCAACACCATGATAGAAACCGCCAAAACGCACAAGCGTGCGGTGGTCATCGGTGGCGGCCTGCTGGGGCTTGAAGCTGCCAATGGCCTGATGCTGCGCGGCATGGATGTCAGCGTGGTGCATGTCATGCCCACCCTGATGGAACGCCAGCTCGACAGCGTGGCCGGCAAGCTGCTGCAAAAGTCACTGGAGGACCGCGGTCTGAAGTTCCTGATGGGCGCACAGACCCAGGAACTTGTGGGAGGTCCGGAGGGCCGCGTCAGCGCCATCAAATTCAAGGACGGTACAGAACTGGCGACCGATCTGGTGGTCATGGCGGTCGGCATTCGCCCCAACACGGCACTGGCCGAATCCGCACGCCTGCACTGCAACAAGGGCATCGTGGTGAACGACACCATGCAGACCGTGACCGATGCGCGTATTTATTCCGTTGGCGAATGCGCAGCCCACCGCGGCATCGCCTATGGCCTGGTCGCACCGCTGTTTGAGCAGGCCAAGGTCGCCGCCAATCACCTGGCACAGTTCGGCATTGGCCGCTACAACGGCTCACTGACCTCCACCAAACTCAAGGTCACGGGTATTGACCTGTTCAGCGCCGGTGAATTCATGGGTGGCGAGGGCACCGAAGAAATCGTCATGAGCGACCCCTTTGGCGGCGTCTATAAAAAGCTGGTCATCAAGGACGACAAACTGATTGGAGCCTGCCTCTATGGCGACACGGTAGACGGCAGCTACTACTTCAAGCTGCTGCGCGATGGCCGCAGCGTGAGCGACATCCGCGACAAGCTGATGTTCGGTGAATCAAATATCGGCGACACAGGCCATGAGGGCCACAGCAAGGCAGCGACCATGCCCGACAGCGCTGAAGTCTGCGGTTGCAACGGCGTGAACAAGGGCACCATCTGCAAGGCCATCAAGGAAAAAGGCCTGTTCACGCTCGACGAGGTGCGCAAGCACACCAAGGCCAGCGCATCATGCGGCTCATGCACGGGCCTGGTGGAGCAGATCCTGATGTTCACGGCCGGCGGTGACTACTCTGCCACGCCCAAGCTCAAGGCCATGTGCGCGTGCACCGACCACGGTCACCAGGCGGTGCGCGATGCCATCCGCACCAACAAGCTGCTGAAGATTGCAGACGTGCAGAAATTCATGGACTGGAAAACACCGAACGGCTGTTCCAGCTGCAGGCCCGCCATCAACTATTACCTCATCAGCACCTGGCCCAAGCAGGCCAAGGACGACCCGCAGAGCCGCTACATCAACGAACGCAGCCATGCCAACATCCAGAAAGATGGCACCTACAGCGTGATTCCCCGCATGTGGGGCGGCGAGACCACCGCGAGCGAGTTGCGCCGCATTGCCGACGCGGTGGACAAATACAAGATACCGACCGTCAAGGTCACAGGCGGCCAGCGCATCGACCTGCTGGGCGTGAAGAAGGAAGACCTCGTCAATGTCTGGAAAGACATCGGCATGCCCTCGGGCCATGCGTACGCGAAGGCCCTGCGCACGGTCAAGACCTGCGTGGGCAGCGAGTGGTGCCGCATGGGTACGCAGGACTCCACCCAGATGGGCAAGGACCTGGAGCGTGCCATGTGGCGCATGTATGCACCGCACAAGGTCAAGTTCGCAGTCAGCGGCTGCCCGCGCAACTGCGCCGAATCGGGCATCAAGGACGTCGGCGTGATAGGTGTCGACTCAGGCTGGGAGATGTATATCGCTGGCAACGGCGGCATCAAGACCGAAGTGGCCCACTTCCTGGTCAAGGTCAAGACGGCTGCAGAGGTTCTGGAATATACCGGTGCCTTCTGTGAGCTCTATCGCCAGGAGGGCTGGTACCTGGAACGCACCGTGCATTATGTGAACCGCGTCGGCCTGGAGCATGTCAAGAAGCGCATCCTCGAAGACCACGAAGGCCGCAAGGCCCTGTGGGAGCAGTTGCAGTTTGCGCTCGATGGCGAGCCCGATCCGTGGTTTGACCTCAAGGAAGCGGCCGTCGATACGCGTCAATTTGAAAAACTGGCACCGGTCTGAATCAGGGGAGAAAAAAATGAGTGAATGGAAAAAAATCTGCCTGGTGAGCGACATTCCTGTCTTGGGATCTCGCCGCGTAGCCCGTGAGCGCGGCATGGACGTTGCTGTTTTTCGCAATGACCAGGACCAGGTGTTCGCGTTGCTGGACCGCTGCCCGCACAAGGGTGGCCCGCTGTCGCAGGGCATCGTTTTTGGCACCAGCGTGGCCTGCCCGCTGCACAACTGGACCATCGGTCTTGCAGACGGCTGCGCCAACGCGCCCGATGAAGGCTGCACACCAAAGTTTGCATGCAAGGTAGACGCAGGCTCGGTGTTCCTTGATGCGGGTGAATTGCAATCGCTGGCCGTGGAGCTTGATCCGCCCAAAGCCGGACCCGGCGCAACGACAGGCGCGACGGGTGACCAGAGTTTCGGGGTGCAAACACCACAGACCGCCTGAGTACCCCGCCGGCTCCAATGACCATGAGTGAAACAAAGTCCACCTGCCCTTACTGCGGGGTCGGCTGTGGTGTCATTATTGAAACCCAGGACCAACAGATCACGGGTGTGCGCGGCGATCCGGATCACCCGGCCAATTTCGGAAGGCTGTGCACCAAAGGCTCAACCCTGGCGCTGACGGCATCGGCCTCTGTCACCCGGCAAACCCGCCTGCTTTACCCCATGCGGCGCGAGCACCGGCATGAAGCGCCCAAACAGGTGTCATGGGACAACGCACTGGACTTTGCGGCCCAGAGCTTCGCGCACATCATTCGTGACCATGGCCCTGATGCCGTGGGCTTCTATATATCTGGCCAGTTGTTGACCGAAGACTATTACGTCTTCAACAAGCTGGCGAAAGGCCTGATCGGCACCAACAACGTCGATACCAATTCACGGCTCTGCATGAGCAGTGCGGTTGCAGGCTACAAACAGACACTGGGTGCCGATGCGCCGCCCACCTGCTACGACGACGTCAACCACGCGCAGTGCATGTTCATCGTGGGCAGCAACACGGCGTTTGCGCACCCTATCCTGTTCCGTCGCATTGAAGACGCCAGGGCAGCCAACCCTGCTTTGAAAATCATTTTCTGCGACCCGCGCCGTACCGATACCGCAGAAATCGCTGACCTGTACCTGCCGATTCAGCCGGGTACCGATGTCTCCCTTTTCAACGGCATGCTGCACATCATGCTCTGGGAAGGCTGGGTGGACACGACTTATATCGCGGCGCACACCACCGGCTTTGATGCGCTCAAGACCACTGTGCGCGACTACACGCCAGACCTTGTGGCCGAAACCTGCGGCATCAAAAAAGAAGACCTGCTGGCAGCAGCGCGGATGTTTGCCACGTCAAAGGCCACCCTCAGCCTGTATTGCCAGGGCCTCAACCAGTCCAGCAGCGGCACCGCAAAGAATGCGGCACTCATCAACCTGCATCTGGCCACGGCACAGATCGGAAAACCCGGTGCCGGGCCGTTTTCACTGACGGGCCAGCCGAACGCCATGGGGGGCCGCGAAGTCGGTGGCCTGTCCAACCTCATGAGTGCCCATCGCGACATGGCCAACCCTGAGCACCGCGCAGAAGTCGCGGCACTCTGGGGCATTCCATCCGTTCCTGACAAACCCGGCAAGTCGGCTGTTGAGATGTTCCAGGCCGCTGCCGATGGCGAGATCAAGGCGCTGTGGATAGCCTGCACCAACCCTGCGCAATCCATGCCTGACCAGGCCACCGTCAGGCGTGCGCTGGAACGCGCCGAGCTGGTGATCGTGCAGGAAGCCTTTGCCACCACAGCCACCTGCGACTACGCCGACATCCTGTTGCCCGCCACGACATGGGGTGAAAAAATCGGTACCGTCACCAACAGCGAGCGCTGCATCAGCCGCGTGCGTCCCGCCGTCAAGGCACCGGGCGAAACCAGGCACGACTGGTCCATTGCGGTTGACTTTGCGCACCGCCTTGACAAGCTCATCAACAATTCAACCGCCGTATCGCCGCTCTTCCCCTACACGCTGTCAAATGAATTGGCAGGCGTGGAGGCCATCTGGAACGAACACCGCGAATCGACGCGTGGGCGTGATCTCGACATCACCGGCATGAGCTACGCCCTGCTTGAAAAAGCACCGCTGCAGTGGCCCATGAAAGCGGGTGAAAGCGCCGGCAAGGTCAGGCTTTATGCAGATGGCGTTTTCCCCACGCCGGACGGCAAGGCGCGCTTTGTCAACACCATCTACAAACCTGTGGCCGAACCGCGCGAATCACGCTATCCGTTCTCGCTGACGACCGGTCGCCTGCGCGACCAGTGGCATGGCATGAGCCGTACCGGCACCCTCGGCCGTTTGTTCGGTCATATGGCAGAGCCGGCCGTCCAGATGAACGCCCAGGACATGACGCGCAGGCTGCTGAAAGAAGGCGACCTGGTGCAGGTGACCTCAAAACGCGGCTCCATCGTGGTGCCTGTGCAGGCCTCCGCAGAAATCGGCATGAGCCAGGCATTCATCGCCATGCACTGGGGCGGCGAATACCTCAGCGGCGTATCGACCCACGGCGAGCCACTGGCCGGCATCAATGCGCTCACCACGTCAGCCTTTTGCCCCAGTTCAAAACAACCCGAACTCAAACACGCAGCGGTCAAGATACTCAAGGCGGAATTGCCCTGGAGCCTGCTCGCCGTGGCCTGGCTGCCCAACAGCGACGCTCTGGCTGTACGTGAAAGGCTCAAGCCGCTGATGGCCAGCTTTCCTTTCACCAGCTGTGTGCCGTTTTCCAACAACACGCCACTGGTGTCCAATGGCGAAGCAGGCGCAAAGCTGGAGCGCACGGGCATACTTTTCCGTGCTGCCGGCCACCAAGCCCCGGCGGATGACATTCTTTCCAGGCTGGAGGGCATTCTCGGGCTGGCGGGCGATGATGCGCTGCATTACATGGACCGCAAAAAAGGCCAGCGGCGTACAGCCAGGCTTCACCGCGTCGACGATCATGCGGAGCTGGTCGGATTTGTGCTGGCGGGCGACACGAGTGCAGAAGCCTGGATCAAGACCCTGCTGCAGGACGAACTGCCCGCCCAGGCCTATGGCAGGTTGTTACTGTCACCGGGGGCGCAAGCACCCGTCGCGGTGCAGTCGCGCGGCAAACTGGTTTGTACCTGTTTGAACGTGACCGATACCGCGATTGACGAGCACCTGACGTCGCTCGCCCAGGGCATCTCTCTCGGCCAGACCGGCGCAGGCCACCTGGCCACCGATGAAGACAGATTGACATCACTGCAGAACACGCTGAAATGCGGCACCAATTGCGGCTCATGCATTCCCGAGCTCAAGCGCCGCATCAGGTCCATGCACGCCACACCTCCCGCAGGCGGCAATCCACCTGCGCACGGCGTGATCCCGATTACCGTGGTGGCATGAGGCACGGCATCACAAGCCAATAACCGAAGTCATCTTTTGTTCGCGGACAATCCCTGCATGGACAAATCAATGCACGCCCTGCTTCAGCACGGCCATCACCATGGGCTTTACGGTGGGTATTAGCCAGTACATCAAGGAAATCGGACGCGGCAAGGACGGCGCGCGGCCACTGACACGTGAGCAGGCCACAGACCTGCTGGGCCAGGTGCTGGACGGCACCGTGACCGACCTCGAAGTGGGCGCCTTCTGCCTGGCCATGCGCATCAAGGGCGAAACGCCTGAGGAAATGGCGGGCTTCCTCGATGCCGTGCACCAGCGCCTGCATCACCTGCCTGCCAATGACAATGTGCCAACGGTGGTGCTTCCCAGCTACAACGGAGCCCGCAAACTCCCGGTGCTGACGCCCCTTCTGGGCATGCTGCTTGCGCGTGAAGGCATCTCCGTTCTGGTGCATGGCACCCCGACCGAAACCAGCCGTGTTTTTGCATCCGAAGTCCTGTCGCTGCTGGGTATACAGGCCCAGTCCAGCGTCCGGTCGCTGACTCCCGGTGAACTCGCCTTCATGCCGACTGAAGTCCTGTGCCCTGCGTTGAAACGCCTGCTGGATGTCAGGCGCGTGGTGGGCCTGCGCAACCCGGCCCACAGCCTGGTCAAGATCATGAACCCCTGCCTGGGCAAAAGCCTGGTGGTCAGCAGCTACACGCACCCTGAATATGCGGTCTCCATGGCGCAGACTTTTGAACTGGTGAAAGCCCATGCACTGCTCTTGCGCGGTACCGAAGGCGAAGTCGTCGCGGATGCACGCCGCATGCCCCAGATGGAGGCCTTCATCAACGGTCATCGCGAATTGTTGCAGGAAGCCCAGGGCGGCACCCTCGCGTCACTCCCCGATTTACCAAAAACAACAGACGCGGCTGGCACGGCGGCCTATATTCAATCGGTGATGGCCGGCGATCAACCGGTGCCGGCATCCATCGCGCGGCAGGTGGAACACATCTTGCAACTGGTCAAACGACTATGACTAAAAACAACTTCCCAAACATCGCCCCGGGACAGGGCAAATGCACACTGGTGGGTGCAGGCCCGGGCGACCCCGAGCTGCTCACACTCAAGGCACTGAAGGCCATACAGACAGCCACCGTCCTTTTTGTCGATGACCTGGTGAGCAAGGAAATCGTCGCCTTCGCGCAGCCTGGCGCCCGCGTCGTCTACGTGGGCAAGCGCGGTGGCTGCAAATCCACGCCACAGGCATTCATTGAAAAACTCATGGTGATTGCCGCACGGGAAGGCGACAACGTCGTGCGCCTCAAGGGCGGCGACCCCTTCATCTTCGGCCGTGGCGGCGAAGAGGTCGAGCACCTGCGCGCAGCCGGCATCGAAGTCGACATCATCAACGGCATCACGTCGGGTCTTGCAGCCGTTACCTCATTGGGCGTTCCCCTTACGCACCGTGAACATGCGCATGGGGTGGTTTTCATCACTGGCCACGCCAAACCCGGCGCGGGTGCCACGGACTGGCGCTCGCTGGCCATCACCGCGCGCGACGCCAAGCTGACGCTCGTCATTTACATGGGTGTAAGCGGTGCCCAGCGCATTCAGGAAGAACTGCTTGAAGGCCTGTCGCCCGACACCCCGATTGCCATCGTCCAGCATGTCAGCCTGCCCTCGCAACGCCACAGTGTTGCCACCCTGGGAACACTGGTCACGACAATTGCCCGCGAAGGGCTCGCCAGCCCCTCCGTGATCGTGGTGGGCGATGTGATCAGGGGCGTTGCGGCAGCTGCCGCCACTTCACGCGGGCAGGGCATTCTCGCGGCCTGATTCCCTGGTACGCGCGCTGCGGCTCTGTCGTCAAACCCTGCTGCCTGCGGTCTTCACGAAGATACACTTCCTGTTTTAAAACAACCCGGATACCGGGCGTAACGGGAGGCCCACCTTGCTCGACAAACTCAATGAACTGACAGAAAGCCACGGCGAACTGCGGCGTGGCAAAGGGCTCATCAGCGGGGTGATAGCGCTAAGTCTGGGCATCCTGTGTTTTCTGGGTGTACTGGCGTTTCACTTTCCTGAATATCTGACCACGCCGCAGCTGCGCAAGAGCTATGACGTCAACATGATCCGCGTAGTGATGCTGGCCGCGCTGGCGATCGCAGGTGGCATATCGCTGGTGAACATCATCTTCAACCGTTCGCGCTGGCTGGCGAGTGCAGCCTTCATCCTGGTCGCCATCACGGCCCTGATGGGCGGCCACAAGGTGCCGGTTAATGACTTTGCCGACAACACGCCTTACATCGGTCTTGACTGGTTCATCCTGGACCTGCTCGGCTCATCGCTGATATTCATCTTTATCGAGAAGCTTTTTGCACTGCGCAAGGACCAGCCGGTCTTCAGGGCCGAGTGGCAAACCGACTTCCACCATTTCATTGTCAACCACATGATCGTGGGCTTTGTGCTGCTGGCCACCAATTTGCTCGTGCACAGGTTCTTCGGCTGGGCCGCCAACGATGGCATTCGCGGCTGGGTCCAGAACCTGCCGTTCTGGGCAGGCGTGTTGCTCATCGTACTGGTCGCCGACATGGTGCAGTACTGGACCCATCGCGCTTACCACGAGGTGCCCCTGCTCTGGCGATTGCATGCCGTGCACCACAGCGCAAAAAGCATGGACTGGCTGGCCGGTTCACGCCAGCATATTCTTGAACTGCTGATTACGCGCACCCTCATCCTGGCACCCATTTACGTGCTGGGTTTTTCGAAAGAAGTGATTGACGCCTACATCGTCATCGTCGGGTTCCAGGCGGTATTCAACCATTCAAATGTGAGTGTGCGGCTTGGACCGCTGCGCTACATCATCGTCACGCCCAACTTCCATCACTGGCACCACAGCCAGGACCAGGAGGCCCTGGATCGAAACTACTCTGCGCACTATGCATTCATAGACCACATGTTTGGCACGGCGGTCAAAAGCACAAGGCTCTGGCCGGAACGCTACGGCGTGCTCGGGGACTATGTGCCCAACGGGTTTTTGAAGCAGCTGAAATTTCCGTTCACCTGGAAAGGGTGACTCCAGGACTTGCCGTACGGCCAGCGAAGCGCGCGGGTACAGGATGAAACTGATTTGATTTACAGATTCGACGTCGTGGTCATTGGTGCAGGTGCCGCCGGGCTTTTTTGCGCCGCGCTGGCGGGCCAGCGGGGCTTGAACGTTCTGCTGGTTGACCACAGCGAAAAGGTCGCCGAGAAAATCCGCATTTCAGGCGGCGGGCGCTGCAACTTCACCAATCGAGACACCACTCCGGCGAATTTCCTGAGCGAGAACCCGCATTTCTGCCGTTCGGCCCTGTCACGCTACACGCCGCAGGATTTCATCGAACTGCTGCTGCGCCACGGCATCCCTTTTCACGAAAAGCACAAAGGGCAGCTGTTCTGCGACCGCTCTGCAGAAGACATCATCAACATGCTGCTGGCCGAATGTGATGCTGGCCATGTCACACGCTGGCAACCCTGCAGCATCAGGAGCATCGCCGCGCCGGATACGGGCAACACGGACTACCGAATCGACAATGATCGCGGACTTATAGAAGCACCGCAGATAGTCATTGCCACCGGCGGCCTGTCCATCCCGAAAATAGGCGCCACAGACTTCGGTTATCGCATCGCCAAACAATTCGGCCTGCGTATGGTCGAGCCCCGTGCAGCGCTGGTGCCGTTGACTTTTGACGGTGCAGACTGGGCGCCATTTGCCCAGCTCGCAGGCCTCGCCCTGCCGGTTCTGATAGAAACCGGCGCGGCCGATGCCACACCCAAACAGCGCAAAAAAGCCACCGTCTTTTCAGAAGACCTGTTGTTCACCCACCGCGGGCTGAGCGGGCCGGCGGTATTGCAAATATCAAGCTTCTGGCGCGAAGGCCAGCCGGTGCGCGTCAACCTCTCACCCGGGGTGAACTTGCCCGATTTGTTGCTGCAAGCCAAATCCCGCTCAAAAAAGCTGATCGCCAATGAACTTGCCAGCCTGGTACCCACCCGACTCGCCGACGCCTGGACCAGTACCGACCCGGCCCTGCAACGCCCCATCAGCGACGCCACCGACAAGGCCTTGCTAACGCTCGCCGAACGGCTCGCAGACTGGCAACTCGTGCCCAACGGTACCGAAGGCTACAAAAAGGCCGAAGTCACCGTCGGCGGGGTGGATACCCGCGATTTGTCCTCCCAGACCATGGAATCGAAGCAGCCCGGCCTGTATTTCATAGGCGAAGTGGTCGACGTCACCGGCTGGCTGGGCGGTTACAACTTCCAGTGGGCCTGGGCCTCCGCTCACGCATGTGCAGAGGCTTTAGCAGTAAAAAAGGCTGACTAATCCCCGAATCCGATTCGCACAAGCAGGAGCCGCGGTCCGGCTTTGCCGGCCGCAAGGCGGGGCGGCCCCCTCGGGGGGCAGGGAGTTACACAAAGTGAACGACCGTGGGGGCTGTGGTATATAATCTAAGGCTTTGCTAGCAAACCCGCGTCCGGCCTGATCCTGATCAGATTACTAAAGACGCCCAATTTTTGGACCCCTTTCAATGACGACCATTCGTGTAAAAGACAATGAGCCCTTTGACGTGGCTCTGCGCCGTTTCAAGCGCACCATCGAAAAACTCGGCCTGCTGACCG
>JAZKHN010000209.1:0-20107 GCA_040385325.1 Pseudomonadota bacterium | reverse complement strand
TGGGCCACGATGTGATGTGCGTCCGCAAACAACAGATTGGGGTAACACATGATTGAAGGTATCGACGCCATCACCTATTCCACCGACGCGTGGGATGAGGCTGCCCGCTTCCTGGGTGATTGGGGGCTGAAGAATGTCGGCCAGTCAAACGAGCTGCAAACCTGGGAAACCCTGAACGGCTCGTTCGTTTACGTGCGCCGCACCGATGATCCATCGCTGCCGCCGCCCATGGAAAACGGCCCGACGCTGCGTGAAGTGGTCTGGGGTGTGCAGGACGACGCACGCCTTGCGTCCATCGCCGCAGGTCTGGTGGGCGTCAAGGGCTTTGAAGACAAGCGCGCGGTCAACGGCACGGTTCACGCGCTGGACCCGCACGGTCTGCGCATCGTCTTCCAGAAGAGCGCCAAACGTACTGTTGACGTGACCGGCATCGCCACCAACGCATGGGGGAAAGTCAGCCGCATCGATACGCCGTCGCCGATATACGAAGCTGCGCAACCAGTCGAAATCGGCCACGTGGTGCTGTTCACTGACCGCATTGACCAAGCCGAGGCGTTCTATGCAGCGCTGGGTTTTACAACCTCTGACCGCTACCCCGGCCGTGGCGTTTTCATGCGCTGTTCGGCCATAGGCGGTCACCACGACATCTTTTTGCTGCAGTTGCCGAACAAGCCTGCGGGCCTGAACCATGTGGCCTTCACCGTGCGCGACATCCACGAGGTGTTCGGCGGCGGCATGAACATGAGCCGCAAGGGCTGGAAGACGCAGCTCGGCCCCGGCAAGCACCCGATTTCGTCGGCCATCTTCTGGTACTTCGAAAACCCCTGTGGCGGCCTGATCGAATACAACGCCGACGAAGACCACCTGACCGAAAACTGGGTGCCTCGCGAGTTCGCGCCCAGCCCCACCGCTTTTGCCGAATGGGCGATTGACGGCGGCATTGACGGCAACACGCGCCGCCAGCCCAAGGTCGAAGTGGGCACAGGCTTTTTGACGGAAAAGCGATGAGCATTCAACGCCGCGCCGCACTGGTGTCCATGACCGCTCTGGCGGCATGGGCTGGTCATGCGCGTGCGCAGGTAGCTGGCGGTGAGGGCTTTCGCCTCGTCGCGCCGTTTCCGCCGGGCGGGCCTATCGATTCGCTGGCCCGCATTCTTGCTGCTGGTTTGACCGAGCGCTACAAACAAAGCGCCGTCGTTGAAAACCTCGCCGGCGCGGCGGGCAACATCGGCATTGAAAAAGTCAGGCGCGCCAAACCCGATGGCCAGACCCTGCTGGTCGTGCCCGCAGGCAACCTCACCATCAACCCGACCCTGATGCCGAACTTTCCGTTCAACATCGAACGCGATTTTGTGCCCATCACCATGCTGGCCAAGGCGCCGAATGTGCTGGTCGCCAACCCGTCGCTCGGGGTGAAGAACGCAAAAGAGCTGGTGGCGATGGCGAAGGCCAAACCGGGCAAGCTGGCCTATGCCTCGCCGGGTATTGGCAGTGGCCTGCATCTGGCGGGTGAACTGTTCAAGCAGCAGGCGGATGTGGACCTGCTGCATGTCCCGTACAAGGGCACAGGTCCGGCGCTCAACGATGTGCTGGGCGGCCAGGTGCCGCTGATGTTCAGCAACCTGCCGGCCACACTCGCGCACATCAGGAGCGGCAAGCTGCTGGCGCTGGGCGTGACCGAAGCTGTGCGCAGCCCGAGCGCCCCTGACATCCCGACGCTCGCGGAGCAGGGCATCAGCGGCGTGGTGGTGACCTCGTGGTACGGCCTGCTCGCGCCGGCGGGCACGACTTCCGCCACGGCGGAGCGTCTTGCCAAAGACGCTGCCGACATTCTTGGCCAGGCCGCTGTGCGCGAACAGCTCAAGACCCAGGGTCTGACCGAGACGCTCATGAAGCCCGCCGAGTTTGCAGCCTACATGCGCGTGGAAACTGCGCAGTGGGCAAAGATCATCAAAGCCCGCAACATCGTTGCGGAGTAATTTTTCTGTTTCAGGAGAACCCCACCATGACGATGAACAGCATTCCCATCAACGCTTTGCAGGAGCGTTACCTGCAACCGCATCAGGCGCGCCAGCGTCCGCCCACCACGTTTGAAGACCTGCTGGGTGACTCCATCGAGCGCGGCTTTGCGGCCGGCCACTGGGAGCTGGACGCGCTGGTGGATCACCTGAACAAACAAGGCCCGCTGGGCCCGAACGGCCAGCCCTGGACTGCCGATTCGTTTCAAGCCCTCATGAAAACATTGGGAGAGTGACATGAACACCGCAACAGCCACCCCACCCGTCAGCACCCCTGCTGCCGCAAAGCCTGCACCGACACCCGCAGAAGTCGACAAGCTGCTTGAGCGCGGCCTCTACGACCTCTGGTATCCGATCTGCCCGTCGCACTTTGTGAAAGAGCGCCCGGTCTCCATGCGCCGCCTTGGCTACAAGATTGCTGTCTGGCGTGATGCGAACGGCAAAGTGCACGCACTGGAAGACCACTGCCCCCACCGCGGCGCGCCGCTGTCCATGGGCGTCAACCTCGGCGACCGCCTGGCCTGCCCGTATCACGGCATCGAGGTGCGCTGCGATGGCACCGTGACCAAGGTGCCGGCCAGCCCCGGCTGCACTCTCGAAGGCACGCGTGCGACGCGCTCCTTCCATGTGGTCGAGGCCGCAGAGTCGATCTGGATCTACAACGCCCGCGAGCATGTCGATACCCCACCACCGCTCAACCTGCCCGAAGAAATCAGCAGCCCCGAGTGGAGCTCCTTTCTCTGCTACGTCGAATGGCGCGGCGACTACCGCTATGTGGCCGACAACGTGATGGACCCCATGCACGGCAGCTTCGTGCACAAGCAGTCGCATTCGATGAGCGAAGGCGACATCAGCGCCAAGTTCAAGCTGCGCAAGACCGACAGCGGCTTCATGTTTGAAAAAGACGGCCAGCGCGACGTCAACTTCGACTGGACCGAATGGGGCGACACCGGCACGCAGTGGATGCGCCTGGCGATTCCCTATCCAAAAACCGGCGGCCCCGGCGGCAGCTTCACGGTCATCGGCAGCTACACGCCGGTGAGTCCGCAACTGTCCATCGTGTTCTTCTGGCGCTGCCGCAAGGTGAGTGGCTGGCAGCGCGATGTGTGGCGCTTTCTGTACCGCAACCGTCTTGAACAGCGCCACTGGGTGGTGCTGGAGCAGGACCGCGTGATGCTCGAGACCATGGAGCCCGATGCCAACCAGCGCGAGCACCTGTATGAGCACGACATCGGCCTCTCCCGCCTGCGCAAGACCATGCAAAACATGGCCTTGAAGCAGTTGATGGCGAAGTAAACAATGGACCTTGGAATCGCCGGCCGCAAGGCACTGGTCTGCGGCGCCAGCGCCGGCCTTGGTTTTGCCTGTGCCGAGGCACTGGCTAAAGAGGGCGTTGAGCTGGTGATTGCCGCGCGCACCGAGGCAACCCTGAAAGATGCCGCTGCAAAACTGGCGGCGATCTCAAAAGCGCCTGTGTCATGGGTGGCGGCGGATGTCACCACCGCAGAAGGCCGCGAGCGCATTTTCAAGGCGCATCCGGACTTTGACATCGTCGTGACCAATGCGGGCGGACCGCCGCCGGGGGACTTTCGCAACTGGGACCGCGATACCTGGCTGGCGGCACTCGATGCCAACATGCTGAGTCCCATCGAGATCATCAAACTTGCGGTTGACGGCATGATGGAACGCGGTTTTGGCCGCATCATCAACATCACGTCGAGCGCGGTGAAGTCACCTGTTGATGGCCTGGGGCTGAGCACGGGTGCACGCAGCGGCCTGACGGGTTTTGTGGCGGGCCTGGCGCGCTCGACCGTGGGCCGCAACGTCACCATCAACAACATCCTGCCTGGCACATTTGACACCAACCGCCTGGCGGGCAACTTTGCCGCGCAGGCGAAACGTGAAAACGCCGATGTGGAAGACATCAAGGCGAAACGGCTGGCCAAACACCCGGCGCACCGATTCGGCCGGCCGGAAGAGTTTGGCCAGGCCTGCGCGTTTTTATGCGGCGCGAATTCGGGCTATATCAATGGCCAGAATTTGCTGATGGATGGTGGTTCTTTCGCCGGCGCCTGGTAATTTCGCTTCGTTTCAACGGCGAGATCGGCGTTGCTTTGCCTTGCCGTGCTGGAGCACTGTCTGCGGCTTGCGCCTTGCTCTCACCGCTGAAATGAAGCGAAATCTGCTATTCGTTTGGTCATTGCAGACCCGGATTCTGAATCCAGGATTCATGGATCCCGGGTCAAGTCCGGATGACAGTGCTCGTCTGGCGTCTACTTCCCACCCATCTGCTTTTTAAAGTCCTCGCAGTAATCCTTCTCCGGCAGCGCGGGCGTCAGCCACAGCGCATCGAACACCTCGGCTTTTTCAGCGTCGGCAACCGGCCCCGCATGCAGTCGCAGGGCTTTGCTTTTGATGTCGGCTTTCAGGTGTTGGGGCACCCCCAGGTTTTTGTCGGCATGGCCGCTGCCGGACAGCAGCACCACCACCTTGCCGGGCAACAGCATCTGGCCCAGGGTGTTGGCCATGCTGATGTCCTTGGCAATCTGTATGCGTGTCATGGGCGTGATCTGGCTTTCCGGCAACAGGTTGCAATGGCCCAGGCGTATGGCCTGCTGCTGTGCCTTCAGCGCCGGGCCAGGCAACTGGCCGTCGAGTTTGCTGTCGGCCATGTTGGCGGCCATCTGTGCGCGCGGCAGGTTGGCGCCCAGCACCGGCACGCCGGCGCGCACCGCGGTCATCACCGCCGGGCCATAGGCTTCCCAGGGCCAGCCCCTGTCATTCCATTTCAGGGCGCTTTTGGCCTGCTGTTCTGTTGAGCTTGGGTGAAGGCTTGCGGTGCTGACACCGGCGTCCGCCATCTCCAGCGCCACCGCCGCCAGCACTCCGCGCTGCGCGAGCAGGGCAATCACCTGCTGCTCGATCTGCTGGTGCTCCGGGGCGTCGTGCTGTTCGCCAATCAGCAGCACATCCGCCGGCAGCAACGGATCGATGCGCGCAGCGGTCGCTGTGGCGACGGCCGGGTCCAGCGGGCGTATGACCGGCGCTTCGGGCTTGCTGGCGCAGGCACCCACACATGCGAGGATGGCAAGCGGGGCCCAGAGCCTGGTTGAAAAATAAAGAGGCATAACGGAATACTAAGCTTTGTGAATGCACCGAAGCCTGCGTGGGCGCAAGTTCCGGCGTCAGCCTGCACCGTCAAAAAGTTAATATGGAAGTTAACATTTGGCCTTCCAAAGCCGTCTGGAGTGTCCAAAACCAGTCTGCAGAACGCAAAAAAGGCCAAAAAATGGCCTTTTTTAGCCCTCCAATCGGCCGCAGCCCTTTAAATACGAGCGTGAACAGCTACTGAATTAATAGCAATGCCCTGCTGCAGGCGCTCAGTGCAGCGAAATCGGCGTGTTCGCCAGGCCGCTGTAGCCTTCCAGCGTGTCTTCGATCTCCTGCTGGGTGGGCGTGTTTTGCTGCCAGGCGCTCAGGCGCTCCTGAAACATCTCTGCCCATGAGCCATCGAGGTAGACCTCTTTACCAGAGCGCTTGTCCACAATCTCGAAGCCGTGGCGTTCGAGTTCAGGCACTTTGGGGGCCGGCGCCGATTCTTCTGGCGCGTTGGCGTGAATCTGCACCACCACAAAGGATTCGGAGTCATAAAGCATCTGCATGGTGGCTTCCTTGTTGAGGTCTTGTTAGTGAGATAGCAACGATGGTGCCAAGTTCAAGGGCTGGCAGGTAAATCAGCCCGTTTGGGCGTCAGGACTGGACGCAGGATGGGCAAACTGCACACATTTGACTTATATGGATGTCAAAGCGGTCTGACGACATCGGAAAGACTCTGGTCTATAAAGTCGCCGTTTTGCTGCGTGATGCGGTTGCGCACCGGCAGGTACCCCAGCGACGGGGCGTACCAGATCTCGACCTTCTGGTCGAACTCGCGCCGCGGTTTGCGGGTCAGTTTGAGCGTTGCGAACTCGCCCGCCGGCAGTTGCAGCTTTTCTTCTGTGTCGACCACAAAGGTCCAGGTGTCGGCATCGCGCGGGCCGACCGTGTAGATGGTGATCTCGCTGCCCTGGGGAAAGTCTGCGGGTTTTGCCGCCAGCATGCCAGCCAGTTGCATGAACACGCTGACCCTGTCCTGCGCGCCTTCCACCCAGGGCGCGTCCGGCGTATTGGCGCTGAAGGTGATCTTTCTTTTTTCAGTGTCGAAATGCGCGGCCTGCTCGTTCCTGAACTTGTCGGCAAATCGCGTGGGTGCGAGCCCGGCTTCCGTCACGCTGCCCACGCTGGTCATGGTGCGTGAGCCCAGAAACATGGCGCTCACTTTCATATAAGCGTCGTATTCCCCAAAGTTCTTCTTCCAGCCCAGTTCGGCGCTGGCATGGTAGTTCAGGCCTTTGGAGCCGCCTGTCATCTTGTACTGGAGGACGATTGAAGCGGGCAGCTTGATCGACGTCACCAGCGTGGTCGCCGGGCCTGCAGGAAGTGTTGCCGTGCTGGCAGCTACGGTGGGAGACGCGGACGCGGCCAGCGTCTGAACGGTAGGCGTGGCGACAGCCAGTTGCGAATTTTCGGGCTCTGCAACGGGCGTGGGCTGCTCGGCAGCCGGGGCTGCCGGTGCCTCGGCGACAACAGGCGGGCGTTCAGTGGGCGGCGGCTGCGGTGCGGGTTGCGGCTTGACAACGGGCACCGGCGGCAACAGCGGTGCGGCAGGCAGAGGCGGCCGTTCGGCTTCAACCGTGCGGGTCGCAAAGGCGGCTGTTGCCTCACCGGGGTTCAGCTTCAGGCCGAAGCTGCCCGGCGCGGCTTTCAGGGCCAGCAGGTGCACAGCCAGAATCAGCAATGCCAGCAGGGACAGCTGCCGCCAGGAAGGCATGCCCTTTCTGTGCATCATGCGGCGACAAATCCCAGGTCTGCCGAGAGTTGGGCTGCAGCGGCTTTCAAAGGCTTTGCAACCTGGCCCTCCCATGCAGAGTCAAAGTTGGCCAGCGAACCCAGCGCCACCATGCCCAGCACCATGTGGCCATCCGCGTCAAAGACCGGCGCGCAAAAACCGGCGACGCCCGGCATCAGCGTGTTGACCACGCGGCCTATGCCGCGCTGGCGGATCTCTTCAAGTGTTTTTGTCACCTCGGCCATGGTTGACGGCACATCGTTGCGGCCGGCCTTTTGTGTGCGTGCCATTTCGTCTTTCAGCAGCAGCGCAAGCCGGTTGCCGGATGTTTTGCGGCCCAGTCCCATAAAGGCCAGAAAACACAAGCCGGTGGCTGAAGACAGCAAGGGCATCACATCGCCCAGCCGCAGATTGACAGTAATGGCCTGCGGCGACTCTTCCCAGTGCACCATGGTCGGCCCCTGGTTGCCCCAGACAGCCAGCGCCAGCGTCTGTCCAATATCTTCCATGAGCGGCCCTATGCGCTGGCGGGCGAGCTTGACGCTGTCAAGGCGTGCAAGAGAGGCAAGCCCTAACTTCAGTGCTGCGGGGCCCAGGTCATAACGGGTTGTTCCCGCATCCTGCACGACCAGGGCCAGTCGCTGGAAGCTCACCAGATAGCGATGAGCCTTGGCGGCATTCATGCCGGCAGCTGCGGCCAGGTCGCGCAGCATCAAGGGTCCGCCCGATGCTGCCAGAACCTGCAGCAGGCTGAAACCGACCTCGACCGACTGGATGCCGGCGCGCTGCGGCCCATCGCCCTCAGGGTCTTTGTCTTCTGCTTTCGTCCGCTTGTTCATGCTCTTGAATTAGAATTGACAATTACATTTAGGTAAATCAATTTCACTTATCGTAACTTCATTGAAAGGGTTACGGCAAGCATGTTGATAGACTGACTTGCAGAATCACGCTGAAATCCAGCCAGACAGGACTTTGATGAAACTCGCTACTTATAAAGACGGATCACGTGACGGCCAGCTGATTGTGGTCTCGCGTGACCTCTCGACTGCCCATTATGCGACGGGCATTGCCGGCAAATTGCAGCAGGTTCTGGACGACTGGAACTTCATGTCGCCGCAGCTTGAGGACCTTTACCAGGCCCTTAACAACGGCAAGGCGCGGCATGCGTTTCCGTTTGATCCGGCGCAGTGCATGGCACCGTTGCCGCGCGCCTACCAGTGGGCTGACGGCTCGGCCTTCATCAACCACGTCGAGCTGGTGCGCAAGGCGCGCAACTCCGAAGTGCCGGCATCGTTTTACACCGACCCGCTGATGTACCAGGGCGGCAGCGACGACTTCATAGGCCCCTGCGACGACGTGATGGTGGCCAGCGAAGACTACGGCATCGACTTCGAGGCCGAGGTCGCCGTCATCACCGCCGATGTGCCCATGCGCGCCACGCCAGAGCAGGCGCTTGAAGGCATACGCCTGGTCATGCTGGCCAACGATGTATCGCTGCGTAACCTTATTCCCGATGAACTCGCCAAAGGGTTTGGTTTCTTCCAGAGCAAGCCGGCCACGGCCTTCAGCCCTGTTGCAGTGACGCTGGACGAACTCGGTGAGACCTGGAAAGACGGCCGCCTGCACCTCACGCTGCAAAGCACCTGGAACGGCCGCAAGGTGGGCATGTGCGAAGCCGGCCCCGAGATGACCTTCAGCTTCGGCCAGCTGATCGCCCACATCTGCAAGACGCGTAACGTGCGCGCCGGCAGCGTGGTTGGCTCAGGCACCGTCAGCAACAAGGACTGGAGCCATGGCTACAGCTGTGTCGCCGAAAAACGCGCCATCGAAACCATTGAAGACGGCAAACCCAAAACCGAGTTCATGAAGTTTGGCGACACCATACGCATCGAAGCCAAGGGCAAGGATGGGCAGTCGGTGTTTGGGGCGATCAGCCAGAAGATTGTTGCGGCGGGCTGAAAGGCTCAAGCCTGGGTCTGGGCCATAAAAACCTTCAGGCCCCGCAGGAACATTTCCATGGCGACCGCCACAAGAATGAGCCCCATCAGCCGTTCAAACGCCATCATCACGCGGTCGCCGGCCAGGCGCTGAATCCTTTCTGACAGCACCAGCACCACGGCGCACACGGCCATGGTGACGCACAGTGCCCCAACCCATTCCAGCCTGCGCGCGGGTGCCTGTGACACGAGCAGCATGACCGTCGCCAGTGCAGACGGACCAGCCAGCGCAGGGATGGCCAGAGGCACGATGAGCGGCTCGCCTTCCATTGGTTCGGGCTCGTTGTGTGACGAGGGAAAGATCATGCGCAACGCGATCAAAAACATCACCACCGCCCCGGCAATCTGCAGCGACAGGTCGCTGAGGTTCATCACGCGCAGAAAGCCGTCGCCGACAAACATGAAGGCCAGAAGCAGCAAAAAGGCAATCAGCACTTCGCGCAGGATGACCCTGATGCGCCGCTCCGGCGGAACGTTGCGCAAGGCATTGGCGAAGATCGGAATGTTGCCGAACGGATCGGTGATCAGCAACAACAAAATCGTCGCCGACGCAAACGTATAAGTCATCTGTTCCCCGGCAGTCGTGTGCGCGTGGCGTTTTGGTTCATGCGGCGTAAAGCGTATCGAGGTTTTTGAACCCCTTGATCTCCAGCGGGTTGCCGAAGGGGTCGCAGAAAAACATGGTCCATTGCTCGCCTGGCTGGCCTTCAAATCTCACCTGCGGCTCAAGAACAAATTCTGTGCCCGCTGCCTGCAGGCGCTCCGCCATGGCTCTCCAGTCGGGCAGGTCAAGGACCAGGCCGAAGTGAGGCATGGGCACCAGCTTGTCGCCCACATGGCCGGTACGCTCGGTCTTGAAGGGCTCACCCAGGTGCAGCGAGATCTGGTGGCTGAAAAAATCGAAGTCCACCCAGGTGTCGGTGGAGCGCCCTTCGGTACAACCGAGCACGCCGCCATAGAAACTGCGGGCTGTATCGAGGTCGCGCACATTGAAGGCAAAGTGAAACAGGCTTTTCATGCCTGTCAGCTTATCAGGGGCGCGCTTGCCTGTGCAAGACGGGCATGGCGGGAAGCAGTGCAAAATCAACCCCACAAAAAGAGATATTGACGGAATGTTGACAGGGAGCCACTTGAGTTGATGAAGAATCTGGCAGACCATGCGCATCACCGATATCCGCGAGCTTTCCGTACAGTTGCAGGGCAATGTGGCCAATGCGCTGGTGAATTTCTCGGAGCACACCATCTCGCTGGTGGCCGTTTTCACCGATGCGGTGCGCAACGGCAAACCCGTTGTGGGGCTGGCCTTTGATTCGATAGGCCGTTATGCGCAGGGCGGCATCCTGCGTGAGCGCATCATCCCGCGGGTGATGGCCGCAGCGAGATCTGAACCCGGCAGCCTGGTCGATGCGGTCGGTTCGGCATTCGACGTGCCAAAGCTGCTGCAGATCATTCTGAAAAACGAAAAGCCCGGCGGCCATGGCGACCGTGCTGCCGCAGCAGGTGCGCTTGAACTTGCGTTCTGGGACATCAACGCCAAGCTGGCAGACGAGCCGGCCTGGCGCACCATCGCGCGTCATTTCGGCGCAAAAGCCAAAACTGATGGCGTGCATGTTTATGCAGCGGGCGGCTATTACTACCCGGATGACAGCACCCAACGCCTGCGCGATGAATTCCGCACCTACCAGGACATGGGGTTTGATGCCTTCAAGATGAAGATAGGCGGCGCCGCGCTTGCTGAAGACATGGCCCGCGTTGAAGCGGCGCTCGATGTCGCAGGCAGCGGGCAGAAGCTGGCCGTTGATGCCAACGGCCGCTTCGACCTCGATACCGCACTGGCCTACGCGACGGCCATGGAGCCGCTGGACCTGCGCTGGTTCGAGGAGATCGGCGACCCGCTCGATTACGACCTGAACCGGCGTGTGATTGAAGCCTACAGCGGTACTGTGGCGACAGGCGAAAACCTGTTCTCCGTTCCTGATGTCAACAACCTGCTGCTCTTTGGCGGCATGCGGCAGGGGCGCGATGTCTTCCAGATGGACCCGGGCCTGAGTTATGGCCTGCTCGAATACGGCCGCATGCTCTCGCTGATGGAGTCGCGTGGTTTCAGTCGTGCAGAGGCACACCCGCATGGCGGCCACCTGATCAACCTGCACATCGCCGTCGGGCTGGGACTGGGTGGCTGCGAGGCCTACCCCGGTGTGTTCCAGCCTTTTGGCGGCTACCCGGCAGGCTGTGCTGTGGGCGGCGGGCTGGTCATGCCTACCGCTGCACCAGGCTTTGGCCTTGAAGAAAAAACAGAGCTGGTGCCCTTCATACGCCAGCTCACAGCCTGAACAAAACAAGAGCGGGGACAAACATGAAAGTTGCAATTGTTGGTTGTGGCGCAATGGGTTCTGTCTACGCCGGCCTGATGGCCGATGCGGGCAATGAGGTGCTGGTGGTCGATGGCTGGCAGGCGCATGTCGATGCGATCAATGACAAGGGCTTGCGTATCGAAGGCGCCAGCGGCGACCGCACGGTGAAGCTGCACGCTTTCAGCACTGCCCGCGCACCTGATGAAAAGGTGGACCTCATCATCGTGGCGGCAAAGGCTGTTCAGGTGGCTGATGCGGCTGCAACTGCCGCGAAACTCACAGGCGCGGAGACACTGGTGCTCACCATACAAAACGGGCTGGGTAGCGCCGACCTCGTTGCCGATGCAGTGGGCGGGGAAAGGCTGGCGGTGGGTATAGCCGCAGCCTTTGGTGCCTCCATGCGCGGTCCGGGCCATGCGCATCACAACAACATGAACGCGGTCAGGATGGGGGCTTACGCAGGGCTGCCCGCCGCGCGCGTGGAAGACATCGCCGCGCTCTGGCGCGCCGCAGGGTTCAATGCCGAGGCCACTGACAACGTGGCCGCCATGCAGTGGGAAAAGCTCATCTGCAATGTCGCGTTCAGCGCACCCTGTGCGCTCACCGGGCTTACCGTGGGCGAGGCGATGGACGATCCCGACATCGGCCCCCTCGGCATGGCCGCCTCGCTCGAGGCCTGGCGCGTGGCGCGCGCACGCAAGATCGCCATCAATGTGAGCGACCCCGAGGCATTTGTGCGCGCCTTCGGTGAACGGGTGCGCAATGCACGACCCTCGGTGCTGCTCGACCACGATGCGCGCAGGCCCAGCGAAATAGATTTCATCAACGGTGCGGTGCCGCGTGAGGCCGCCAGATGTGCCATGAACGCGCCGGTCAACGCATCGCTGACCGCGCTCGTGCGCCAGAAAGAGCGCAATTTCTGATGGCCTGCCAAAAATGGGTTGACGCACACTGCAGGCACTGCACAATGAAGGCGTAATACACAAAGAGACAACTTCAACAGCGCACACCACGCCAGGAGACAAGCATGAGTGACTCAGACAATCCATCGTTTGCCGGTTTTGGAAAGTTCGTACCCGGCTTTGATTTTTTGCAGAACCTGGCCACGCAGGCAGCCGGCAGTGCGGCCCAGAAAATTCCGCAGCTGCCCAACCTTGGCAACTGGGTCGCGCCCACCCTCAATGTTGAAGAGCTCGACAAACGCATCGAGGAACTCAAGGCCGTGCAGTTCTGGCTCGACCAGAATGCCATGGCTCTTAAGGCCACGATCCAGGCGCTGGAAGTGCAGAAAATGACGCTCGCCACGCTGAAGGGCATGAACTTCAACATGGGTGATGTGGCCAACGCCTTCAAACTCAAGGTTGCAGACAGCATGGCCAGCGGCGTGCAGAGCGTGTCGGAGAAAGCCAAAACCTTTGCAGGCCTTGAAATTCCACCCAGCAGTTTTTCATCGGACAAGGAAGCGGATAAAAAGCCGGCAGCGCCCAGGGCCAAAGCCACGAAGGCTAAATCTGCTGCTCCTGCACCCGGTGGTGTGGTGGACCCCATGCAGTGGTGGGGCGCATTGACCCAGCAGTTTCAGACCATCGCAGCCGATGCGATGAAAGACGCGGCGAAAAAGACCGCGCTGAATACAGGCAAAAACCTGGCCACAGGCCTCGCCAAAGACGCCATGAAAACCGCTACAGGCATGGCCAGGGGTGTGGCTGAAAGTGCAGGCAAGACAGTGGCCGGCGGCGCGCGCGCGGCGATGAATTCTGCATTGCGCAGCAGTCAGGCATGGCCCTCGCCGCTGGCATCGGCGCCAGCCCCGGCAGCTTCGCGCGCCAAACCAAAATCAAAACCCGCAGCGCGCAAGACTGCCCGAAAGACCTCGCGTTAGTCAGGGGCGGCGCCATCTGCAAAAATTGTTGCAGAGGCGCCGGAATTTTTATCCGCCAGGACCATGAAACTTTTCCCCTACGGCCACGCGACCCATCCCCAATGGCAGATGGCTGCCGGTCTTGTACTGGCGCAACTGCGCGCCTACATGGCGCTGCCCGGTTACGCCACTGCGCCAACTCTGGCGCTGCTCTACATCACCGACCACTACGCCGCCCATGCGCAGGACATTCTTGACCACCTGAGCGCTGAGTTGCCCGAGGTGACCGACTGGAGCGGCACTGTGGGTGTGGGCATTGCGTCCAACAACGTTGAATATTTTGACGAGCCGGCACTGGCGGTGATGTTGTGCGAGCTTCCTCATGACCAGTACCGCGTGTTTTCAGGTGTCTCGCCGCTGCCGCCTTCCAGCCGCTTCAAGGCGCACACCGCGCTGGTGCATGCGGACGCGGGTACGCCTGATGTGGCTGAACTGATTGCAGAGATGGCTGCGCGTACCGACAGTGGTTATGTGTTTGGTGGCCTTGCGTCCAGCCGGTCCGAGACCGTGCAGTTCGCGCTTAGCGGCCATGGCAACGTCAAGGGTCAGGGTGCGGCCAGCGGCGTGTTCAGTGGCGGCCTGAGCGGCGTGGCATTTGCGCGCGACATGTCGGGTGGCATGGCGCTGATGTCACGCGTGACGCAGGGCTGCCAGCCGGTGTCGGGCAACCATGAAATCACGGCCTGTGAGGGCAATGTCGTGACTGGGCTCGATGGCCAGCCAGCGCTGGACCTCATGCTGGCCGAGCTGGGTGTGTCGCTGGACGAACCGCGCGAGGCGCTGGCCAGGGTGCGCAATACGCTGGTGGGCCTCAGCCATCCCGATGACCGGCTCAATGACGTGCGCATTCATCATGCCGGCCAGTTTGGCGCCGAAGTGGTGGTGCGCCACATCATCGGGCTGGACCCGGCACGCAAGGGCATTGCGATTGCCGAAGCCCCCTCGGTGGGCATGACCCTCGCATTCTGCGAACGCAACCGCGAGGCCGCACGCGCCGACCTGATTCGCGTGTGCGCCGAAATCCGTGAAGAGCTGGAGCCTGAAGAGGTCACGCTTGAAGTCGCCAGTGCCCTGAGTGCGCCTGAAGCCGAGTCAGCACCGCATGCGGCCAGGCGCATAGCGGGCGCCATATACGTGAGCTGCTCTGGCCGCGGCGGCCCCCACTTCGGCGCAACGGGTGCAGAGCTGCAGATTGTTCGCCGCGCGCTGGGTGATGTGCCGCTGGTGGGCTTTTTTGCAGGCGGGGAAATCGCCCGCCACCACCTGTACGGCTATACCGGCGTGCTGACGGTGTTTACAGAGCGCGAGTGAGGCCGCCGCAGTTGCAGTGACGATATTTAAAGCGGGGTGCCGCAGATCCGGCTTGGCCGGTCTGCAGGCACCGTCCCCTGCAAGGGGAGGCCGCTACACGCAGTGAGCGGCAACAGGGGTGTGCAAATATCTAGCGGCGCAGCGCGGCGAACGCGCCGAACTCCCAGCTGCGCATGCCCAGCAGCAGTGTGTAGCCTTCGCGATCTTTTGCCCCCAATTTCTGGTCGGCCTGGTGCTGCTGTGCAAAATCCTGTGCGACACGCTGCATGCGCTCCAGAAACGACGGTGCCAGTCCGCGGCTGATGGAGCCGTGAACCAGCAGCAGGCCTTCACCTTCGCCGTCAAAGCCGCCCGAAAAATAATCCAGCAAAGCGTTCTCGCGGAAGTAATCCATCACCGGGCCATGCGGTCGCCAGCGAAAGGTCTTGGCCAGCTTGAGCCGGTAGCGGTTCATTGGCTTGAGCTCGATGATGCCGATGCGATCCAGCTGTGCAAAATACTTGATGCATTCGGCCTGCGTCAGGCGGTAATTTTCGGTGACCTGTTCCAGCGTCCATTGCGACAGCACACAAATGGCTGTGAGCAGCAGTTTTTTGTCTGCGATCACGGCTTTCTCCTGCGCCTGCGTGAGTTCTGCCAGCAACGGCTGCGAGTCGGCCACACGCCGTGCCAGGTCGGCAAAGTCCAGCTTGAGCGCGCGGCAAATCGCGTCTATGCGCGACAGCGGCATGTCGCCCTGGGCCAGCATGCGCTTGACGCTGGATTCGGCCATGCCCAGCGCGCGGGCCAGGTCGGCATAGGTCATCTGTGCGGCCTTGAGTTCCTTTTTCAGGACCAGCACCAGGTCTGCAGTCGTACTCATGAGGTTCCCTTCTGGTATCGATTTTTGATACTAGCAGTAGATTCATGACGCGCTGTACCAATAGAAGCGACTTTTTCATCTGGTGCGAGGCAAACTCGGTTGTGGGCAAGCAGTCGTCATGCGCCTCTTTTTGCAAGCCGCCGGTGACGTGTGGGCATCCCATCAAAGCAGTGCAAAATCGGGCAGCAAACGATTCGCCCGAAGGCCTGGGGACGGCCACATAACATCTTCAAATGGAGCAAGCATTCATGAGTGTTGACGCAGCAAACCAGGGGGCACTGACCACAGCTCCGGCAGGTGATCCCGATCCCCACGCACATCCCAACCAGTTCGCCCTGCTTGGCCAGCGCAGGTTTGCGCCATTCTTCTGGACGCAGTTCTCGGGCGCGGCCAATGACAACCTGTTCAAGTTTGCATTCACAGTGATGGTGACCTACCAGCTCAGCGTAAGCTGGTTGCCGCCGGCCATGGCGGGGCTGGTGATAGGGGCGCTGTTTATCCTGCCCTTCCTGCTGTTCTCGGCGACCAGCGGGCAACTGACCGACAAGTTTGAAAAAACGCGTGTCATCCGCTTTGTCAAGAATCTTGAAATCGCCATCATGCTGCTGGCCGCCGCTGGCTTTCTCAGTAGCAATGTCAACCTGCAGGTGCCGGTGTTGCTGGCCTGTACCTTTCTGATGGGACTGCATTCGACGCTGTTCGGCCCGGTCAAGTTTGCCTACCTGCCGCAGGCCCTGAGTGAACGCGAGCTGACGGGTGGCAACGGCATGGTCGAGATGGGTACCTTTGTTGCCATCCTGCTCGGCAATATCGTGGGCGGGCTGATTGTGGCCATTCCCGGCGTCGGCCCGCACTATGTAGCGCTCGGCTGCGTGTTGCTGGCGCTTGCGGGACGCGTGACTGCGCAATTCATTCCGCTGGCACCCGCTACCGACCCCGACCTGAAAATCAACTGGAACCCGATCACTGAAACCTGGCGCAACCTGAAACTGGCGAACGACAACGTGGTGGTGTTCCGCTCCATGCTGGGCATCAGCTGGATGTGGTTTTTCGGCGCAGTCTTCCTGAGCCAGTTTCCAAGCTTTGCAAAGGAAGTGATGCATGGCAACGAGCAGGTTGCGTCCTTGCTTCTGGTTGTTTTCTCCATCGGCATTGCCACAGGCTCATTGCTGTGTGAGGTACTCAGCAAACGCCATGTCGAGATCGGCCTGGTGCCGCTGGGTGCCATTGGCATGAGTGTGTTTGCCATTGATCTTTATTTTGCGTCACGGGGCATGCCGCCGTCCCAGGTCATGGGTGTGGGGGCCTTCCTGTCGCAGCACTACCACTGGCGTGTGATGGCCGACCTGGCGCTGCTGAGTTTGTTTGCAGGCCTTTACAGCGTGCCCATGTATGCACTGATCCAGCTGCGCAGCCAGCCCACGCACCGCGCGCGCATCATCGCTGCCAACAACATCCTCAATGCGCTGTTCATGATTGTGAGTTCAATCCTCGCAGGTGCATTGCTGGGTGCCGGGTTCACGGTGCCCCAGATCTTCCTGTTCGTCGGCCTGGCCAATGCGGTGGTGGCTTTCTATATCTTCATGCTGGTACCTGAATACCTGCTGCGCTTCGTGGCTTTCCTCGTGTCGCGGCTGGTCTACCGATTCCGCATCACCGGCGACCACAACATACCAACCTCGGGTGCTGCCGTGCTCACCTGCAACCACGTGAGTTTTGCAGACCCTGTGTTGCTGATGGCGGCCAGCCCGCGCCCCATCTATTTTGTGATGGACCACCGCATCTTCAAAACGCCGGTGCTGGGCTGGTTTTTCAAACTGGCCAAGGCCATACCGATCGCGCCGAAATCAGAAGACCCGGCGCTTTACGAAGCCGCTTTTGAAGCTGCAGCAAAGGTGCTGCGTGATGGCGACCTGCTGGCCATCTTTCCCGAGGGCGGCCTCACCAGAAACGGTGAGTTGCAGGCCTTCAAGGGCGGCATCATGAAGATCATGGAGAACGCTGAACGTGATGGCCTGGACGTCCCGGTGATTCCCATGGCATTGACCAACCTGTGGGGCTCTTTTTTCAGCCGCGCTGAAAAAGGTGTGGCCATGGCCAAACCGTTTCGCCGCGGGGTGTGGAGCCGTGTGGGCTTGAATGTCGGCGTGCCTGTCGCCGCAAAAGATGTGCAGCCGCAGGTCCTGCAGGACACGGTGGCCGTCCTGCTGAAGGCCTGAAACGCCGATCCAAAGTATTGTTTGATGATACTTTCGGGGCATTAATAAGTCACTGTATCGGTATTTGAATACTTTTGAGATGTTGGGGCGCACATTAGGTGCACCTCAACAACCAAAAGGTTTTTATGCAGATGCTGATACACCGTGACTCCAAACCCTGGCAATTGCAGGTCTGGGTTTCCTTCCTGATCGCTGTTTTCCTGTGTGCCGTGGGCCTGTCTTATTTGCCCGGCAAGGACCTTGATCGCGCCTTCATGATCATGGGCTACTTCTTCTGCCTGTCTGCCGCCTTTGTGCTGGCCAAGTATGTTCGCGATCAGGAAAAAAGCCGCGTCGAAGGCAAGATCATCGACACCCCCATGTTCAAGCTGGTGGTGTGGGGCGGCTTCTTTCTGGCAATGTCGCTGACCGGCTGGGGCCTGTGGCGCATGGAGATCAACGAGACCTACAAGGCCTTTCTGGGTGTGAGCTGGCTGTACCTCATCACCTGCAGTTTTACCCTGGCCAAGACACTGCGTGACCGCCATGAGGCTGACCTGAACGAGGCCCAGCTCGCTGGCCGCAGGCAGGCGCAGGCTGTACGCCAGGCCGGCGAGGCTGAATGAAACCCCACAACCCGAATGACAGGATCATCATGAAAAACAAAATTGCTTCCGTACTGATCGCTGCAGTTTTTATTGCTGGCACAGCGACCAGTTTTAATGCCCGGGCCCAGACCGAGCTATCTGCCGTCAGTGCCCTGTCTGCGCTGCCTGTGGCCTCGGTGGTGATGGGCGCCAGCGCAGCTGCCGGGGCCATTGTGGCTGTGCCTGTGGTGTTGTCCACTGCTGGCGCCGTGCTGGTGGTCAAAGCCGTCGAAAGCACCGCCCGCGGCACCTTGTATGTACTGGAGCGTGCGTCGGATGGCGCCCGTGCCAGCATCGAAGTGCTGGGCAGGGGTATGGCTGGCGCCTCACTCGTTGCGGGTGCATCCGTATTGGTGAGCGTGGTGGCTGCAGGCACGGTGCTTTCTGTTGCAGGCGAGGCGATTGCCTTTATCCCCAACGCGCTGGGCCGGGCCTTGCTGCACAACGAACGCCTGACCTACTAGAACCGCCATGAAAAAAATCCTGTTCAATGCTGCAGCGTGCTTCGCGATTAGCGCAGGCCTGCTGTTTGTTCCGGCCGCCCACGCGGGCAGGTCTTGTGACGCCGCGAAGCTCACGCCCCAGACGACTGGCCGCGCGATGACCCTGGCTGCCAGGACACTCACCTCGCTCAACGAGAGTGGGCAGAAGGTGGTGTTCCTCGCCCGCGCGGGCCAGGACCTGCGCAAATACGGCGTGTACTACTCGCATGTGGGCATCGCCTACCAGGTGCCTGATGCGCAGGGCGGCCAGACCTGGCGCGTGCTGCACAAGCTCAATGAATGCGGTACCGCCAGTTCCAGCATTTACCGCCAGGGCCTGGCTGAGTTTTTTCTCGATGACCTCTGGCGCTTCGAGGCGGCATGGCTGGCGCCCACACCGCAGGTGCAGCAGCAGTTGCTGGCCATGCTGCAGACACCTGGTGGTGCTACTGGCCTACACCACAAACCCTACAGCATCGTGAGTTACGCCTGGGGCAAAAAATACCAGCAGTCCAACCAGTGGGCCATCGAGACGCTGGCCGGCAGCATGGATGCGCGCATCACCACGCGCGGGGAGGCGCAGGCATGGCTGCAATCCGCCGGTTACCAGCCGGCTGCCTTGACGATTGGGCCCATGACTCGCCTTGGCGGACGTGTGGGCGCCGCCAACGTGGCATTTGATGACCACCCGCCTGAAAAGCGGTTTTCAGACCGCATTGAAACCGTGACGGTTGATTCGGTATTCGCCTGGCTGCCGCGCGCGCAACTGGCCCTTCCGGGCAAACCTGTGCTGGTCAGCCTGCCATAGGCATACTTCCATTTTCAGGAATCAGGAGATATTCATGAGCAAGGCGCTTCGCTTGTCAGAAAAATGGTTTCACCGCGGCCTGTGGCTGGTGGCCCTGGTGTTTGCCGGTTTTCTTATCGGCCTGGGTGGTACCGTCGTCGGTGACTTGCCGAAAGTCGAGAAGCAGCTGTCGGTCGAAGACTATATGGATGCATCCATCACGGTCCCGGCGCGCAACAACATACGTGCAGCTGAAAAGGCGGAGCAGGACGCCGAAACAGCGCTCGAGCAGGCGCTGCTCAAACGCAAGGCCGCGCAGGCAGATTCTGCTGCGGCTCGCGAGACCTTCAACAACTGGCTGTCCACGCGGCGCGCCACGCAGCAGGCCGACCAGGACCCCGAGCTCATTGCGCGTACCAGGGCGCTCGACACATTGAAAGAGAAGGAGCGCGCAGCCGGCGTAGCCGTCGAGGCGCAGCAGCAGGCGGCACTTGATGCCAGGCAGGCTGTGACGCGTGAGCGCCGCAAGCTGGCAGATGTGGAAACAGTCGCGCAGCAAAAACTCAATGCCGAATACAGGCGCATTGAACTCCGTGTCTTTCTTTACCGCCTCGCGCTGACGCTTCCGCTTCTGGTCGCTGC
>JAZKHN010000208.1:0-4604 GCA_040385325.1 Pseudomonadota bacterium | reverse complement strand
ATCTGGATGTCGCTGTCACCCTGCCAGGCAGCTTCAAACGCAGCCAGTTGTTCGGCGGTGGCGCGTTCGTACTTCTCGATGTTGGTCAGTTCGGGGCCGGGCTGTGAGGTGGCAAACGAAGGCACAGCCGCGGGCTTGGCCCATTCGGCCACAGGTGCGGCCAGAGTCTCGTCGACACGCCAGTACACACCGCCCACAATCAGCCCGTAGCGGGTCTGCGCATTTTTGGTCAGCGTCGCCGCGATCTCGGCCAGTCTTGCGTGCTGGCCCTGTTCGCCCAGCATGAAGGCAGGCGGCATGTCGAGCATGATCACGTAGCAGTGCCCGCGCTTGTCAGTGCGCATGACCTTGAAGCGGTAGCTTCTGGCATCTATGAAGAAGCTGCCCAGCGTCGCCCGGACATTCTCGAACAGTAGTTCGCGCCTGAACGCCATGCGTTCTTCGAGATTCATCTTGACGGGCGCGGTTTCCGGTCCGCGCACGCTCGCGTCCCGCTCTGGTGAATCAGCACGGGGATTTCGCGTAGACGGAAAAAGGCCTTTGAAAAGGGACATGCTTCTAAAGCTTTTTTGCCCAGCCGGAGCCAGCGTTGTTTTTTGGTGAGCGTCGAAAACAAACATGATAGACCGCAGCCCGGTCGCAGTCATGGTTTGAAGCGCCTTTTACATATGTCTGGACAAGAATGTCGCGCTCAAGCTGCAAAAATCGCGTGAGGTTTTTCACATGTCTTCGGGCGGGTCGTTTGTCGAGTACCTTAGTTTCATGACCAGTATGGCCATGGCAAGCGCCAGCGTGATGGCATTTGCAAGCACGATGGGCCAGGCGCCCAGCATCACACCGTAGACCAGCCACAGCGCCACACCCACCGTGAACACGCTGTACATGCCCAGCGAGATGCCGCTCACATCACGGGTTTTAAAGCTCAACCACGCCTGCGGCAAAAAACTCATGGTGGTCAGCGCAGCGCCACCAAAGCCCACCCAATCCGCCAGCGTAAAACCGGTCGTCATCGCACACCCTCCTTCACGGCCCAATCGATCAGCGCATCCAGCGCAGGTCGTGCTGCCGATGCGTTGGGGTGGTTGATCAGGCCGACCACGATGTAGCGCGTGCCGCCCAGGCCGTTGGCATATCCGGCGATGGCCGTCACGTCCCGCAGGGAGCCGGTTTTGACAAAGGCCTGGCCAGCCACTCCCCTGGCGCGCTCGCGCATGGTCGCATCAACGCCCGCCACCGGCAGCGAGTCCGCAAGCGCAGCACCGGTGGGGCTTTTCGCCGCGTGTTGCAGCATCGCCTGCAGGCTGGTGGCGGTGATGCGCTCGCTGCGGCTCAAACCCGAGCCGTTGTCTATCGTCGGCGGTACCGAGCCGGGCAGGTTTTTCTTCCACCATGCAGACAGTGCCGCGCGGCTCGCTTCAAGCGTGCCGCTTTTGGTCTGGCCCAGGTTGGCGTTCAGCCCCACGGTCAAAAAGAGGTGCTGCGCCATGATGTTGTTCGAGTACTTGTTGACGTCGCGCACCACCTCCAGCAAAGGCAGCGAGACACTTTCAAACCGGGCCGTTGCCCGCTCGCCCGACAGCGTGCCGCTGCGGCGCAGCGTGGCCAGCTCCTGCGGTGTTGCGTCGCGCACCGCGCCTGTCATCAGCCCGCCCAGATGCCGCCATGAGCCCTCAACCGCACGGGCCGCAAAGCTGTTGGGCTCGGAATAGGCCATGGGCCAGGTCCTTTCGCCGCAAGCCGATGAATAGCTGCCCAGAAAATCAATGCGGTTCGGGTTGTCAACAGCGGCCTGCAGTTCGCTGCGCCAGTCACCGCAGCGGCTCACGCGCAGCAGCGGCACGGCTTCTGAAATCTGCACACCCGCGAGAGGCGGCTCATAACGCACGATGGCACGGGCGTTGGCAAGGTCCGGCGTGAAGGTCATGACGACCGATTTGAAATTGATCAGCAACGCATCCGGTCTGGCGTTGTAGGGCCGCAGCGGCTCACCATCAAACTCGCCCGGGTCTGTGGGCGGCACGCTGAAGGCACTGCGGTCCAGCACGATGTCGCCACGAATGGCCTTGACCCCGCCGTTCTGCACCTTCATCAACAGGGCCTGCAGGCGTTCAACCACCAGCTTGGGGTCACCACCACCCTGAACAATCATGTTGCCGTTGAGCAGCCCACTGTTCAGGCTGCCGTCCAGGATGATTTTGGTCTTCCACGTGAAGTCTGGCCCCAGGGTGTCGAGTGCCGAATAGGTGGTGACCAGCTTCATGACCGACGCCGGGTTCATGGGCACATCGCTGCGATGTGCCAGGCGGGGCGGCTGCCGGCCTGAAGCGTCAACCACCAGCATGGCCACGGCTTCACGCGGCACATTGGCGCGGGTCAGGGCTTTTTCAATCGCGGGTGGAAGGCGGTTCGGCGTCTGCGCCATGAGGTTGCCGGCAGGGCTGATCAGCAACATTGCAAGCAGGCTGGCGGGTGCCGTCTGCCGCATCAAAAAGCCCCGTATATGCCGCCAGTCAACAATCATGAGCCGATTATCGGGGCTTGCCTGTAACAGAGACTGCCTGAAGGCGTTGGCGCGGATAATCATGCGGACGCCGGGCAGTTCTGCCGGTACCGAAACTTTCCCCCCGATCACACCCTGACCACCCGACCATGAAGCTCCTGGCCTTCGACACCAGCACAGACGTGATGTCCATCGCGCTGACGGATGGTGCGCGCACATGGCAGCACACGGGGCCCGGTGGCGCGAAGGCCTCGCTGACGCTGATTCCGGCCATCCTTGCGCTGCTCGAAGAGGCGGGTTTGCGCATTGATGATCTTGATGCCATCGCTTTCGGCCGCGGCCCAGGCTCATTCACTGGCCTGCGTACTGCCTGTTCCGTCGCGCAGGGGCTGGCCTTTGGTGCGCGGCAGGGTGTGGGCATACCTGTGCTGCCGGTCGATACCCTGATGGCGCTGGCCGAAGAAGCGCGATTCCGGTGTGCAGATTCTGGAGGAGCACTGCACATCACGGCTCTGCTTGATGCGCGCATGGATGAGCTCTATACACAGGACTTTGTTTTTGACGCAGGCGTCTGCAAAGCCCTGGCTGCGTGCCGCATGGTCAGGCCGGAAAACCTTGCGCCGGATGCAGGCGTCACGCTTGCCGGCAATGTGTTCGGCGTTTACGCAGACCGCCTGCCCGCCGCCATCGCGGCCTCTATGCAAATGGACGTGCTGCCCACGGCAACGGCCATGTTGCGGCTGGCACCGGCGCTGGTAGCCGCCGGGCAACTGGTGGATGCCGCTTTGGCGCTGCCGCTTTACGTTCGCGATAAAGTAGCCCTCACCACCGACGAACGTGCGGTGGTCAGGCAACAAAAAGAGCAGGCCGCGCTGGCTGCCAGTTCTTGACACATCACGCCACATGAACGCCATCCTCAAACCCGCCCCGCCGCTCGAAGCGCAATTCGAGCCGATGACGGCTGCGTGGCTCGACAAGGTGGTGGCGATTGAAAAAACCGCCTACGACCACCCGTGGACGCCCGGCAACTTCACCGACTCGCTCAATGCCGGTTATCAGGCCCAGCTGCTCACCGCGGGCACGCAGGCGCAGGCCGAGTTGCTGGGCTACTTCGTCGCCATGAAGGGTGTTGATGAGGTACACCTGCTCAACATCACTGTCGCACCCGAACACCAGCGGCGCGGCTGGGCGCGTGTGATGCTGGACGCACTCGCCATCTGGGCACGCGGGCAGGGCGCACAGTGGCTGTGGCTGGAAGTGCGCGTCAGCAACAAACGCGCAAAAGCGATTTATGAAAGCTACGGCTTTCGTGAAGTCGGCCTGCGCCGCAACTATTACCCCTCGGGCGGCTTGCTGAACCCCCGGCGTGAAGATGCGGTTGTCATGAGTTTTGCGCTATGAGCCTGAACCTCGACAAACGCCACCGCGCCATGCTGCGCGAAATGGGTGTGCGCGTCTGGTCGCCGATGGAGGCGCCTGCCGCTGTTGTTGAAGCTGCGCCGCCTGCGGTAGTCGCAATTCCCGAAGCAGCAGTTCACGCGCCTGTTGCGATTGACGCCGTGGCCGTACGTGCCCGTTCCGCCCCTGCAACGCCCGCACCAGTGGCCCGGCCACCGCCTGCCACGGCCTCCTCCCCGGCAAGCAGCGAAGACGCTGCATGGAAGATGGGCGAACCGATTGCGCTCTACGCAGAGACCGCCAACACCGCTGGCGCGCGCTGGCTGGTGCTGGCAGAAACACCGGCCTCTGCGCTGCAGGGTGGCTTCAACCCTTTTGAAGGCGATGCCGGCAAGCTGCTCAACAACATGCTGCGCGCGGCCAGATTGCACACCGCCGGCAGCGTCACGCTCGCTCCCCTGGCAAGGCAGGGCGCTGCGGGTGCCGGCATGGCTGCTTCACTGCCTGATGTATTGCCCGATGTGCTGGCCGCTGCACGGCCCGACCTGGTTCTGGTCATGGGCCGCCTGGCGTCGCAGGCCGTGCTGCAGTCGAACGACCCCTTGAGCAAACTGCGCGGGCAGGTGCACCAGCTGCACGGCGTCAAGCTTATCGTCACGCTTGATGCCCCTTACCTGCTGCGCAACCCGCTGGACAAGGCCAAGGC
>JAZKHN010000207.1:0-4476 GCA_040385325.1 Pseudomonadota bacterium | reverse complement strand
CGCCCGCCATCTGCGGCGAGTTGCAGGGCATAGCGGCGTGTACCGCTCTCAACCCGGCCTTGCAGGGCAAGTTGCGCCTGGCTCAGTTTGCCGTTGATGCTGGCCTCCAGTGCGCGGATTTTCAACACGCTGGCAGGCGAGGCTGTGCTGGTGACCTGCGTGGCGCTGGCGACAGCTGGAACCGAAAGGGAGGGCGTGGCAGTGGCGGCAGTTGTTCTGGCTGGGCTACCGCGCCAGTCCAGTGACGGCGCCTGCAGCTTTGCCTGAATTGCGGGGTCTTGCCAGCCGCCTTGCCAGTTGAGTGTGAGCGCAGCGTTGCCCGAGGCATTTGCGGCCTGAATGTCCGGTGGCATGCCCGGCAGCTTTTGCAGCCAGCGCAAGGCCTGTGATGCGTCCTTTGTCTGCATGTCCAGGCTGCCTGCGCCGCTTGTCTGACGCAGGTCGCCTTGTGCCTGTGCCAGCAGGCCGGGCGCCGTTAATGTGATGCGACCCTTGCCAGCTTTTACTGCGGGTTGGGCTTCAAGAGAGCCTGCAATTTCAGCGTCATCAGTGCGCACGCGAAAGGCAGAAAGTGCCAGCGTGCCGCCAGCCTGGCGAGCATCCCATCGGCCAGTGGCTGTTGCGTCGCGCAGGCGAAGCTGGTTGTTTTGTTGTTGTGCTGCTGATCTTTTGGCCGATGCCGCATTTGCCGACTGAAGACTGGCGTCAAACGCGATGGCGCTGCCCTGGCTTTTGCCTTCTGCGCGTCCGTCTATCGGCAACGATGCAAACCGCGTATGCAATGCGGCGGGGTTGATATGTTTGAGACTGGCCTGCACCGACCAGTCCTGACGCGAGGCGGTAGCGGTCGTTCCGGCCGTTGATGGCTGTGGGGTACCAAGCCATTGCCCGCTCGCAGCCAGTTCCCCACCTCCCAGCCCGGCCTTCAGGCTGCGCACAATGGCCGCACCGTCGCGCCATTCACCCTGGGCCTGCAGGCTGTCGAGTGGCAGGCGCTTTTTGTCCCAGGGCCCGGGCAACTCGTTGACGAGCTGTGTTTGCAGAACCCAGGCGGACGTGGTGGTGGCCTGCGCAGGCCGCACGCTGGCACGACCTGTCAGCCGGGTCTGCGGTGCATCGGGCCAGAGGGTTGCGATGTCCAGTGCACGGAAGTCGGCATCGGCTTCGGGCAGGGGCTGTGCTGCCCAGGGCGTGATGCGCGCCGTCGCCGTTGCATGCGGCGCTGCGCCTTTGGCAGTTGTGGAACCTGGCTGCATCTGCAAGACGGCCTTGAGCAGCAGTTCGCTCAGGGGGCCTTTTGCGCTGGCATTGAAGGACAGCGGCAGCGTGGTGGTCCTGCCGGGCACGGGCGCTTCGACCGTGCCTGACAGCAGGGCATCAAGCTCAAGCGGTTGCGCCGATGCAAGCGTGGCCTTGCCCTGGTAGCGGCCGTTTGCAAACTGCGCATTCTTCAGGGCCAGCTCATGGCGCAAGCCGGTGTACAGGTAGTTGCCTGAGATGCCCTGCACCTCTATCGCAGGCGGCCCCTGCCATTGGAAACGCCCTACCGCAAAGTCATCCAGCGCAATTTGAAGCGGCAGGCCCAGTGCTGTGGGGGGCAGTGAGGGCGTGGCTGAAGCAGGCCTTTGGTCGTTGACACGAATCGTTGCGGCAGACAGGCTGTTGAGCTTGAGTGTGGCGTGCAGCAATGACCAGGGCTGCCACGAGAAGGCTACATCGTTGGCCTCCACCGTCATGCCGTCTTGCCGCCACACCAGGCGCTTGACCGCGCCGCCCTTGCGCAGTGAACCGCTGGCGCCTTCAGACGCAAGCGGCTGGTATTGCGCGACCCAGCGCAAACCGGTGGCGAGCGAGCCGTCACTGCCGGCCCACCACCAGAGCGCTGCTGTTGCCAGTACTGCGGCCACCACAACACTTCCGGCTACAGCCGCTGCAATCTTCAGCAAGCGCGGCGCCTTTCGCACGAGCTGGGATGAGCTATCCGGTGGGTTGCCCGCGGCCTGCATCAGAAAACAAAACCCACGTTGATGTGAAGCCGCAGTGCCTTGACCTTCACACCGTAGGCCAGATCCATCTGCAGAGGGCCTATGGGGCTGCGCCAGCGCAGGCCGGTACCTATGCCAACTGATGGTTTGAGGTCTTGCGCGCGGTCTGCCACAGCGCCTGCATCCATGAAAACGGTGTGTTCCCATTCGCTGGGCAGGCCGTCCTTCAGGATGGGGCGTTGCCATTCGACACTGCCGACGGCCATGTAGCGGCCCGGCCCGACGACGCCGCCTGCCAGCGGGATACCGATGTCGCGATAACCGTAACCGCGCACCGTGCTGTCACCGCCTGTACGAAAGAGTTGCGCGCTGGGCACGCGGGCATCATTGGCAGCGATCACTGCGCCGCCTTCTGCGCGGGTAGCAATGCGGCCATTGGACAGCGGGGTCACGCCGAGGTAGCGGCCCACCGCCCGCGCAAAGGGCTGGCGCTTTGTGCCCAGGGTCACACCGCCACCCATTTCGAAACCGAGCCCGTAACCATTGCTGGGGAAGGGCAGGCTGTCGAAGTAGCGCCCCGTCCAGACATAGTTGCCGCTGATGGCCGAGCCATCGCCCGTGTCGGCTGCAGACAGGCCTGTGGCACTCAAGTCCTGCACGCGTGCGCGGTCGTACTGTGCGTAGATGTTTCGGTCTATGCTGTCGCCCGATTGCGTGCGGCCAAAACGCAGCCGTTGGGACCGTGTGATGAGCTGCCTGTCTTCTATCCGTTCGGCACGTCCCAGTGCCACCCAGCGCCAGTTGTCGGCATCTGGCATGGAGGTCCACTCGGTTTGCGCGTAGGGCGATTTTCTTTCGAGCTGCAGTTTGGTGACAGCCCGCCAATTTGTACCGGGTACCCGGTTATGCGTGTGCTCAAGCGACACGCGCAGGCCGTTGTCGGTGCTTGCACCCACACCAAGAATGACCTTCTGCAATTTTGTTTCGCGCACCTGTACCTGCACGGGGGCCGCAGCCGGATCGCTTTCAGGGTTGACAAAAATATAGGCTGAATCGAAGTAGCCACTGGAGGCCAGCCGCAGCTGTGCATCTGCGAGCTGCTTCTGGTCATAGACTGCGCCTTCTGTCAGGCGTGCAATGCGTGGCACCAACACCGGGTCATAACGCTCCACGCCGCTGACCTGCATGGGTCCGAGCCGGTAGAGCGGGCCTGAATCGAGCTTCAGCGTCAGGCGTGCGGACTGGGCCGGCGCATCGATGTCGGCAAGGCTATCGGCCAGCTTGCCTGCGGGGTAACGCCGCGCCACAAGATCCCGCAGGGCCTGTGTCTTGGCGCTGTCCCATGCATCCTGCGTAAAGCGCTGGCCGGGTCGCAGCCGCCAGTCGCGGCGGATGTCGTCGCGCTGCGCCTGCGCATCCCTGTTGGCAGAAGTAGCGATGTCACCTGAGAAATCAATCGCGACTTCAGTGGTTCGCGTGAACGGTCCCGGGTCTATGGCCACGACGATGGTGGGGTGCTGGCTGGCTGCGCCTTCGCGGGTGATCCTGATCTCGGGGCTGAAATAGCCCAGAGTGCCGACCAGGTTGCGCACGTTGCGCTCGGCCAGCACGACCAGGCGTGCAAGCTCTGCATCGTCAAGGTCGGTCACTGCCCTGTAGCGCTGCAGTTCGATGTGTTTTTCCACCAGTTCTTTCACCGCATCCGGTGCCCTGACCACGATATCGAAGGCTGTGACTTCAGGTGTGGCGCTGGACGGCCCGGTTGCGCCTGCGGGTGTGGGCGGCGCCTGGATACTGGCAGGCGGCGGGGCGGGGGCTGGCGCGGTCTGGGTCACACCGGATGCGGGCGTTGCCACTGCAGTCATCGATGTACCTGCAGGCGCGCTGTCGCCTGGTCTGGGCGGTGTAGCTGGTGCACCTGCCACAGTCGCAGTCACGCCGGGCGCAGTGTTTTGCGCCTGAATCGGAAGGGTAAATGTTGCAAGCGCGACGGCTGTGGCCATCAGCAGCGCTTTTGGGCTCAGCCACGCCTGGCGTGTACTCGTGTGGGTCACTCGTGCAGTTTAAAGGAGCGTGTGAATGCCTTTCCGTAGGAGGCAGGCGCGTCCTGCCTCACTATTTGGAGAGCATGCGCATGGCCTCTTCCAGACCCTTGATGGTCAGGGGGTACATGCGCTGGTTGACGAGTTGCTGGATCACGCTGATGCTTTGCCGGTATTGCCAGACGCCTTGCGGCTCGGGGTTGATCCAGGCGAATTTCGGAAACGCGTTGGTCAGGCGCTGCATCCATTCGGCGCCGGCTTCCTCGTTGTTGTATTCAACGCTGCCGCCGGGCTGCAATATCTCGTAAGGGCTCATGGTCGCATCGCCGATGAAGATGAGCTTGTAGTCCTTGTTGTACTTGCGGATGATGTCCCAGGTCGCAAATTTTTCGCTGAAGCGGCGGCGGTTGTTCTTCCACATGAAGTCATAGACGCAGTTGTGGAAGTAA
>JAZKHN010000206.1:0-2433 GCA_040385325.1 Pseudomonadota bacterium | reverse complement strand
TGGTGAGCGCGTTTTCAGGCTACGAACACATCATGGCGCTGTACAGCCACGCGATGGCCCATCGCTACCGCTTCTTCAGTTATGGCGATTCCATGCTGTTGCAGCGAAAGACCGATACCACCGATGGCATCGACAGCCAATCAGTTGTACGATAAAATGATCGATATGCAAAACCAGACTGTCATCGTTTCACCCAAGTACCAGGTTGTGATTCCCCGCGAAATACGCGAGGCAGGGGGCATCAAGCCCGGCAGCCGCATGAGCGTGTTTGAGGTCAATGGTGTCATCCAGCTGGTGCCGGTCAAGCCTGCGCCCGAATACCGTGGCTTGCTGGCGGGCCTGTCCAGCACCGACGTGGCATCCGACCCTGAGCGTTTCTGACCCATGCCCCGCAGCAAAACCGCAGCCGCAGCGCCGGCTGTTCTCGACTCTTCATGCTGGCTGGAATATTTCAGCGATTCGGTGCATGCCAAACGTTACGCAGAACTGATCGAGAACACAGGCGCGCTGATTGTGCCCATCATGACCATCTATGAGGTCTACAAGGTAGCGTTGCGCGAGTTTGGCGCGGCGCATGCCAACCAGGCTGTTGCCCTGATGCGCGAAGGCGATGTGATCGATGTCAACCTGAACATCGCCCTCAGCGCAGCAGCCACCGGCCTGCCCATGGCTGACAGCCTGATTTACGCCACTGCACAAATGCGCGGCGCCACTTTATGGACGCAGGACCAGCACTTTGAAGGTTTGCCGGGCGTCAAATATTTTCCGAAGAACTGATGCTGCAATTTGACCTGCTCAAGACCGACGGCCATGCGCGCCGCGGCACCCTGACCCTGAACCACGGCGTGGTGCAGACGCCCATCTTCATGCCGGTCGGCACCTATGGCACGGTCAAGGGCGTGATGCCGCAGTCGCTGGAAGACATGGGCGCACAAATCATCCTGGGCAACACCTTTCATTTGTGGATGCGGCCCGGGCTTGATGTGGTCAAACAGTTCGGCGGCCTGCACCGCTTTGAAAGCTGGAACAAACCCATACTCACCGACAGCGGTGGTTTCCAGGTGTGGTCACTGGGAGGCACCGACGGGAAGGGCCGCAAAATCACCGAAGAAGGCGTGAAGTTCTCGTCACCCGTCAACGGTGACAAGCTGTTTCTCACGCCGGAAGTCTCGATGCAGATCCAGACCATTTTGAACAGTGACATCGTCATGCAGTTCGATGAATGCACGCCATACGACACCGCCGGCCACATCACAACCGAAGCCGAAGCACGCACATCCATGGAACTCAGCAAACGCTGGGCCAGCCGCTGCATGACGGAATTTGCACGGCTTGAAAACCCCAACGCACTCTTCGGCATCGTGCAGGGCGGCATGTTCGAGAACCTGCGCCAGGAATCACTCGACGCGCTGGTGGCGCTTGACCTGCCGGGTTATGCGGTCGGCGGCGTCAGCGTTGGCGAGCCGAAAGAAGAAATGCAGCGCATCATGGCGCACACGCCGCACCGCCTGCCGGCGCACAAGCCGCGCTACCTGATGGGCGTGGGCACGCCGGAAGATCTGGTCGAGGGCGTCGAAGGCGGCGTCGACATGTTCGACTGCGTGATGCCGACCCGCAATGCGCGCAACGGCCACATGTTCACGCGTTTCGGTGATTTGAAGATACGCAATGCGCGCTACAAAACAGAAGACGCGCCCGTCGATGCCACCTGCAGCTGCTATACCTGCAAGAATTTCAGCCGCGCCTACATGCACCACCTGGACCGCTGCGGCGAAATGCTGGGCCCCATGCTGTCCAGCATCCACAACCTGCACTACTACCTGAACCTGATGCAGGAAGTGCGCGATGCCCTGGATGCAGGAACCTTTGGTTCGTTTGTGCAGCAATTCAAGGCCGACCGGGCGCGGGGCGTATGAATATAGACCTTCAGCGCTGGATAGACCGCTGGGTGGGTATACCGCTGTGCGCAGCGGTCTCGCTGGTTGATGCCGTGCTTCGCCCTTTCCGTCCATCAGATCTGGCTGACAAGGCGCCGCGCGCCATCGTTATCATCCTGCTGTCAGAGATGGGCAGCCTGGTGCTGGCGCATGACATGTTCACGCGCCTGAAGACGCGTTACCCCGATGCGGAACTGCACGCGCTGCTGTTCGGCAAGAACCGTGAAATCCTGGACCTGATGCAGCTCATCAAGCCGGAGAACGTGCACACCGTAGATGACAAATCGCTCAAGGGTTTACTGAGCAGTTTGTGGCAAGCCATCAAGGACCTGCGCCACGCGAATGTCGATGTGGCGATCGACTGCGAACTGTTTTCGCGCATCAGCAGCCTGCTGTCGTTTGCCAGCGGCGCGTCGGTGCGTGTCGGCTTTCACCGCCATACGCAGGAAGGCCTGTACCGCGGCTCGCACATCAACCGGCCCGTGCCCTACAACCC
>JAZKHN010000205.1:0-6060 GCA_040385325.1 Pseudomonadota bacterium | reverse complement strand
GTCGTCACACGCGTTTTCACGGTACGTGCCGCCGACCTTGCCGCAAGGGCTGAGAATGCCGCCGTTTATGCGAACGGTGCAGCAGGCGTGGCGCCGCTCAAGGACTGGCCAACGCCGGTGGGCGGCTTCAAGCTGCGCAACTACACCCTGGCGGAGTACACCGACCCCAAAATCTTCGGGCGCCTGTTCCGCAGCAGCAACCTGATGATCAACGTGTTTGAACGCAAGACCGACAGGCGCGACCCGCGCAAGATGTCGCCTCATTCGCACCCCGACTTTGAGCAGATATCACTCACGCTTGAAGGCAGCTTCATCCACCACCTGCGCACGCCATGGACGGCCGATTCGACCACCTGGCGCGACGACGAGCATGTGCATGTCGACAGCCCCTCGACGCTGGTGATTCCGGTCAACCTCATACACACCACCCGCGATGTGGGTGAGGGTGTGGCCTGGTTGATTGATATTTTTGGCCCGCCGCGCATGGACTTTTCACTTCAGCCGGGCGTGGTGCGCAACGCCGATGAGTACCCGATGCCGGCGGCCGCCTGACTGGCATGACCATCAAAATGTAAAGTCGACTTTACATTTTGAAACTGTGGAACAGTTTGCGGCCGTGCGGAAGCGTTTAAAGTGCTTTTTGGGCCATTTTTAAGGGGCGAAACAGGCTGCAGGCCACTAGATGCATGCGTGAGCAGCTACTGAAAATGTAGCAAATGATGTCTTGGCATGCCCTGCGTTTCTGCGCCGCGTCAGCAGGCGAAGCAGGCGCTGCAAACCGGCCTGCCTTGCACCTCACTATCATGCAGCGCTATGACACCCCGCACGCCGACGCCCCCGCTCAACCAGTTGCGCAGCTTTCAGGTCATAGGCAGGCACCTGAGCCTGGCGCGTGCGGCGGAAGAGCTTCATGTCACGCCTTCGGCCCTGAGCCATCAGCTCATCCAGCTTGAAGACCGGCTGGGCACCCGGCTTTTTGTGCGCAATGGCCGCGGCCTGCAGTTCACCGATGTGGGCGAGAAGCTGCACGGTGTGGTGGACGACAGCCTGAACCGGCTGACGCAGGCGCTGCGCGAGGCGGCCAGCCAGCCCGACGACAAACCGCTGGTCGTCAGTGCGCTGCACACCTTTGCCTCGCGCTGGCTGCTGCCGCGCTTCACGCGCTTTCCGGCCCAGGTGGCCAACACCGAAATCCGCGTCTCGCGGGTAGACGCCAACTTCGACCGCGACAACGTGGACTGCGCCGTGTTTTACGGCGATGGCCATTGGCGCGGCCTGACGGCCGACTTCCTGCGCGAGGAATACCTGGTCATGGTGTGTGCGCCCCAGGTAGTGGTGCAGCGGCCGCTGGTGCAACACGGGGATGTCTACGCCCACCAGTTGCTGCAGGCCAGGCAGCGCCCGCAGGACTGGACGCTGTGGCTTGAAAAAGCCGGTGTGGTGCCCCACCCGTCGCCCCGCCTGCTGACGCTGGAAAGCCGCAACCTGGTGATTGAGGCGGCCGAGGCCGGGCTGGGCCTGGCGGTGGTCGACCCCGTCATGGTGGCCAAGGAGCTGGAGTCCGGCCGGCTGGTGCAGCCCTGGCCGCTGGCTGCCAAGGGGCCCGGTGCCTACTACCTGGTCTATCCCGAAGAGCGTGCGCTGTCGGGCAAGGTGCAGGCTTTCCGCGACTGGCTGCTGGGCGAATTCGCGCCAGAACAGCCTCCGGTTCACCCGCCAGATATTGCCCGGAGTTGAGTTTTTTTCACTTCTGAAGTGCCAAGCTTTCGTTTGTGCTGGTGAACGCCGTTTCCTAAGATTCGGAGCAACTGAAGGCCATACCGGCCCCGCCCCACGAAGGAACACACATGGCATTTCTGCGCAACATCTGGTACGTCGGTGCCTGGGCCCGTGAAATCACACGCGAACTCACGCCGCGCAAGCTGCTGGGCGAGCCGGTACTTTTTTACCGCAAGCAGGACGGTGAGGCCGTGGCCATAGGCAACCGCTGCCCCCACCGCTTTGCGCCCCTGCATCTGGGCAAGCTGGTGGGTGATACGGTGGAGTGTGGCTACCACGGGCTGAAGTTCGATTGCTCGGGCGCCTGCGTAGACAACCCCCACGGCGACAACCGCATTCCATCGGCGGCCAGGGTGAAAGCCTATCCGCTGGTCGAGCGGGATGGATTGCTCTGGATCTGGATGGGGCAGGGCGATCTGGCCGATACGGCGGATATTCCCGACTACAGCCACCTGGTTGATCCGGCGCTAAAAACCATTGGCGACCTCATGCTGCAACACGCCAATTACGAGCTGGTGGTGGACAACCTGATGGACCTCACGCATGTCAACTACCTGCATGCGCCCTACCAGAAGAACGATGACTTCCTGGCGGCCAGACACGAGGTGGTGCACGAGGGCCGCACGCTGGACAGCCTGCGCTCCATCCCGTCCACGCTGGCACCCCAGTCCTTCACGCCTTTCCTGGACGACCCGGCCAAACCCGTGGACTACTGGCTCAACATCCGCTGGCATGCACCCGGCGCCTGCCTGCTCGAAGTCGGCGTGGTGCCGGTGGGCCGTCCGCGCAGCGAGGGCATACGCCGGCAGGGCACCCACATCGTGACGCCCGAGACAGCCACCACCACACATTACTTTTATGCCAGTTCACGCAACTACCTGGTGGACGACCCGAAGGCCGACCTTGAAACGCAGCACTGGCAGCAACTGGGCTTTCACGAACAGGACAAACCCATGCTTGAAGCCGTGCAGCAGATGATGGGCACCACTGACCTCGATTCGCTGCAGCCCGTGCTGCTGTCCTCCGATGCAGCCGCCGTACGCGTGCGCCGCATGATGAAACAGCTGATGAAGGCCGAAGCAGACGCCCAGGCCAAGCCTGTTTTTGTGCTCAACAAGTAGCGAACTACCTGCCGTCAGCCGCCAGCCGCCACATAACGAGAAAGAGACAAAACCATGCTGAACAAGACATTAAACAAGACATTTACCCGGCTTTGTGCCGCCCTTCTAGCTACTGCCGCTTTGGGGATGAGCCTGTCCGCTGCCGCACAGGACGCCTGGCCCTCCAGGCCCGTCAAGCTTGTGGTCGCACAGGCCGCCGGCGGTGGCCCCGACCTGCTGGCGCGTCTGGTGGCGCAGGAGCTCAATGCGCAGTGGAAGCAGCCCGTCATCGTCGAGAACAAGCTGGGCGCGGCTGGCAGCATTGCCGCTGAATACGTGGCCAAGTCCCCGGCCGACGGCTACACCCTGTTTGTCGGCAGTGCGGGCATCATGAGCATTGCCCCGGCCATGCAGAACAAGCTGCCCTATTCACCCGCCGAGTTCGTGCCCATGGTGCATCTGGCCTCACTGTCCAATGTGTTTGTTGTCAATGCAAACTCGCCCGTCAAGTCCATGAAGGCCCTGGTGGATGCGGCCAAAAAAGCACCCACGGGCCTGAGTGTTGCGTCCATGGGTGCGGGTTCCACGGGCCAGATTTCCGCGGACATGCTGGTGCGGCAGACCGGTATCAAAACGGTTGAAGTGGCTTACAAGGGCGAGTCGCTGGCCATCACCGACCTGCGCGGCGGGCACTTTGATTTCATGGCCGCAGGCATGCCCGTGGCCTTGCCGCAGATCAAGGCGGGCGGGTTGACGCCGCTGGCCGTGACGGGCGCCAGGCGTTCCGTCATGCTGCCGGATGTGCCCACCATGGCCGAGAGCGGTTTCAGGGACTACGACGTGACGCAGTGGTATGCCCTCTATGCGCCTGCCGCGGTGCCCAAGCCTATCCTCGACAAGGTGGTGGCAGCGGTCCGCGTGGCGCTGGCCAACCCGGGCGTACAGAAGCAGATCATGGACATGGGCATGGACCTGGGCAGCAACCGCCAGGAAGACTTCCCGGCGTTCGACAAGTCAGAAAGACTCAAATGGGAAAAATTCCTGAAGGCTGGTTCGGCGCGATGAGCTGCGCGGCCTTCAACCCAAGCCAGACCCAAAACCTGACCTTAAAAGGCTGCATGTAAAGTCGACTTTACATTTTGTGGCTGTGGGGAAGTTTTTGGATCCTTGAAAACGCCTTAAGCTGCTTTCTGGGCCGTTTTTAGGGGGTAAAACAGGCTGCAGGCCAATATAGACGAGCGTGAGCAGCTATTAAATATGTAGCAATTACGTAGCAAATTGCCGCGATCTGCTCCTGGACCAACGCGGCTTTCCGGGCTGATGGGGGCCTAGTCCTGGCCTTCGGTCAGTGTGTCGAGCTGGAACTTGCCGCTCTTGTGCCACAACCAGGTGTCGGTGTAGACGACCTTGCCCATACGGGCCGGCGCAGGGAAGGGCGAGGCTGCTTTGATGGTGCGTTCGATTTCTGCAATGACTTCAGGAGCGTGGCGGGGTGCCCGCATCCAGTCGAGCTTTGTGACCCGGCCCACGCGGTCAATCTCGACATTCAACACGCCGATGGCATACAGCAGCGGCGGCATGCGGCCCTTGAAAATCCGGTCGGAGTTGAGGCCGTAGAGGTGGGTGGCACCGTCCTGGCGGTAGGCACGCGGTGTTGCTGCGCCAGAGCTTCGGGCAGAACCCTGCGCGGCGGGCACGGGGCCGATGACGGCAGGCGCAGGCACCGGCGCGGGCCGCGCTGGAACAGGTTCGGGGGCGCTTTTGCAGGCGCTGACGATGGCGGCAGCGGCGCTGCTCAGCAAGGCCAGCATCCAGAAGCGCTTGACGGGTTCAACGGTTTTGTCTTGTCTCATTACTCGCCTGTTCTTCAGTAGGGTGTGGCTGGCACGGCGTTTGATAAAGACCCGGCGGCTGGCCGCAACTGAGGTTTTATTTCACCCCGGCCCCCAATTGTGGGAAAGTAGGGTTTGAGCCTGTGGCGATGTAGCCCGAACGGCATACTTCACGAATCACCTTGGCACATTTTGCCCGTTTTCAACCAGCTGATCCCCTGTTTCAGCCCGACCTCACGCACCATGTCCCATTCCGGCAACGTCCCCCGCCTTCAGTCGCTGCTGGCCCGGCTCGCCTCCGGCCCTGCGGTGCTGGTGACGGTCAGGGCCACGCAGGGCTCGGTACCGCGCGAGGCGGGTGCCTGGATGGCTGTTTTCGAGACCGGCGCCGTCGGCACCATAGGCGGCGGCCACCTGGAGCACGACGCCATGGAGCGGGCGCGCGTGATGCTGCGGCAACCCGGCGACGGCACGGATGTGCGGCCTTTGCGCGTCGCCCTGGGCCCCTCGCTGGGCCAGTGCTGCGGCGGTGTGATTGAGCTGGGCCTCGAAAAAATCAATGCAGCCATGGGTGCTGAACTGGCCGAACGCCTGCGCCCGGCGCACACGCCAGTCGCGCTTTTCGGTGGCGGGCATGTCGGGCATGCGCTGGCCAACGTGCTGGCCAGCCTGCCGTTTGCACTGACCTGGATAGACAGCCGCGATGGCGTCTTTCCCGACCCTGCGCCTTCCGGTGTGGCCTGCGAACATTCAGAGCCGGTGCAGGACGCCGTGCGCGCGCTGGCGCCGGGCTCGCGTGTGCTCATCATGAGCTTCAGCCATGCCGAAGACCTGGATGTCGTGTCTGCCTGCCTGCAGCGACGACGTGACAGGGCCGACCTGCCTTTCGTCGGCCTGATTGGCAGCCGCACCAAGTGGGCCACCTTCCGCCAGCGGCTGGAGGCGCGGGGTTTCACGGCGGCAGAACTGGCGCAAGTCACCAGCCCGATTGGCGTCCCCGGCATCCACGGCAAGGAGCCGGAGGTGATTGCGGTCGCCGTGGCCGCACAGTTGCTGCAGACGCTGGGCGGGGCCTGAGGCCGGGAGCCTGTCAGGCGTTTGCTGGCAAGCCTTTTGCTTGATGTTGCGCGGGGTTGGTTAAACTCCACGGTCAGGCCGCAGCGGAGCCGGGAAATCAAGCCACAGCGCCATTTCTTTTGTTCGCGGCCTTGTTACTGTTCACAGCGCCCGCAGTGGTGAGCAGGTTGCATCACGCAGTTCCATGAGCTGCATAGGTTGAGAGTTATGGAAAGCTACCTTCTCGACTGGGCCAACCTGCTGCTGCGCTGGGTCCATGTCATCACCGCCAT
>JAZKHN010000204.1:12227-14601 GCA_040385325.1 Pseudomonadota bacterium | reverse complement strand
GCCTGTCTTTTTTGCTGAAGGGCTGAATGATCAGCCCGGTCAGTGATTACTTGGTGGCTGCCTTGGCATCAGCCTTTGCAGCTGGCTTGGCATCGGCCTTGGCTTCAACCTTGGCGGCTGCTGCGGCTGGCTTGGCGTCGGCCTTGGCTTCAACCTTGGCGGCTGCTGCAGCTGGCTTGGCGTCGGCCTTGGCTTCAACCTTGGCGGCTGGAGCTTGTGCGAAAGAAGCGCCGACAAACAGGGTGGCGATCAGGGAGGCGAGCAATTTGTTCATTTTTAATCCTATGGAGTATTGACTGTCTATAAGCATCGCCAGATTTCGGGCGACCGGAAATTCTAGCGTTCGGATGGGCCTGATCACGCCGCCACTCAGTGAAAACACTGACGAGTGCAAACCCGTAGTTCCACCTCATTTGAAACGCGCATAAAAAAAGACAGGCCGCGGCCTGTCTTTTTCATTGAAGGGCTGATACAGCCCCGGCAATGATTACTTGGTAGCGGCCTTCACGTCAGCCTTGGCTTCTGCCTTGACTGCGGTGGTGGTAGCAGCAGCTTTTGCCTTGTCAGCAGTGGCTTCAACCTTGGCTGCGCCAACCTTTTCGTCAGCTTTCACTGCGGTCTTGGTTGCTTTTTCGTCGGCCTTGGCGCCGGTCTTTTCAGCCTTGGCGACTGCCTTGGTCTTGTCAGCAGCGTCAGCCTTGGCGGCCTTTGCATCAGCTTTTGCCTTGGCCTTGGCGGCTTTGGCTTCAGCCTTGGCTTTCTTGTCAGCAGCAGCGGCTTCAGCCTTTGCTACCTTGGCGTCGGCCTTGGCGTCAACCTTGGCTTCGCTCTTGACAGCGGAAGCAACAGCCTTGTCGGCCTTCACTTCAGCCTTGACGGCCGGGGTAGCGGCAACAGCAGGTGCTGCTGGAGCAGCGGTTTGTGCCGAGACAACGCCGACGAAGAGGGTAGCGATCAGGGTAGCGAGGAGTTTGTTCATGAGAAATGTCCTTTGGATGGTTGACTGGTTGTTAATCGCCTCTTCATGGCGATTGGATGTTCAACGCCCCACAGCGCTGCCGGTTGACGGAAATACACCTTCTTTCAAACACAAATCGCGATTTATGCCCCGTCCATGTCTTTTCTCTATTTGCTTATGGCTTTCATTGGGGAAAATGCTGATTTCGAGTGCCGGATTTGTCGCCATTCAGCGACAATTTTCCGCCGAAAGGGCATTCATTCCTGCAGGTTCAAGCTGCCGGAAGGCATGCGTCCTACAAACGGCATTGAACAATTCGTGCGGCAGCGGCGGCCCATGCGATTCACCCTTGGGGATCAGCTCTTCAATTTCTTCCAAGGAGATCCCATGGCTTCCAACTGCACTTTCAAAAAAACCAGTCTTGGCGTTATAGCTGCGGGCGTATCTGCCCTGATGCTCGCTTCGGCTCCCGCGTGGTCACAGTCTTCCGCGGCAGGAACCGGCACCAATGCACCGATGAGCAAAGCCAAAGCCGACATGAAGACCGCCATGGCCCAAGACCCGTCCAAACTGACCAGGGGCGATGCCAAACTACTGGGCGACCTGGCGCAGGGCAATATGGCAGAGGTGGAATCGGGCAAACTGGCACTTGAAAAATCATCCGATGCCGCGACCAAAAAATTTGCACAGATGATGATTGACGATCACACCGCGGCGCTCGGTGAAGTCGAAAAACTGGCCACCAGCAAGGGGGTGACCCTGCCCACCGGCCCCAGCGTGATGCAAAAGACCAAGGCCACCGGCCTGAAGGCGCTGTCGGGCAACCTGTTCGACAAGGAATACGCCAAACACGCAGGTGTGGGCGCGCATGAGAGCACCGTGAAGCTGCTGAAGAAAATCCAGAAGGACGGCAAGGACGCCGACCTGAAGGCGCTGGCGGACAAGCTGCTGCCCAAAGTCGAGGGCCACCTGGCGGAAGCAAAGACGCTGGCTGCGTCGAAGAAGTCCTGATGCGTTCTTGACGAGCTTTATTGACGATCAGGGAGGGCGCCGCGTGCGCCCTCTCACTCGTCAGCTGCTTTTTTGGCGATACGCAAATGATTTGTCGAAGCGGCCTGCGATGTAGTCACCGCAGCTGACCTCAGGGTATTTCGCCTCTTCGCCGGGCGCGGTGACAGGCACGATGGGTGTGTCAAAGTCAGGGTCGACAAACATCGCAATTGACAGCCGCTCACGCCCTGACGAATTCACCACGCGGTGGCTGTTGGACCTGAATCGGTCATTCGACCAGCGGCCCAGCAAGTCACCCGAGTTGATCACCAGCGTGCCCGGAATCGGATGCGCCGTGACCCACTCTTTCTGGTTGCTGAACACCTGAAGGCCGCCCACGTTGTCCTGGTGCAGCAGGGTGATCAC
>JAZKHN010000204.1:5193-12127 GCA_040385325.1 Pseudomonadota bacterium | reverse complement strand
TTCAGGTCAGCCTTGGCGCGCTGGTACATTTTTGCCTCGCCAACCTTGAGGTAGCCGCGGTGCCTGCCTTGCGGCTCGACGGTGAGTTTGTCTTCAAGCGGCTGCGCAAAAAACTGGTGGGCCAGTGTGTCGACCTGCGTGATCAGGGCCTGGTCAATGCCGTGGTTGCTGACGTAAAAAAAGCCGATGCGCTCAACCGCCTCGCGCATCTGCGTGCCGACTTCTTTCAGCCCTGCGGCCGAGCCATCCTGCAGCGGCGCCATGTCGATGACGGGAATCTCTTCAACGCCCACGTGTTTGGCCGTGGCGTAACTCATGACCTGCTTTCTGCGTTGTCATCTTCGGTGTAATAGCCAATCACATCACCCTCGGTCGTCACGCCCAGGCCATTGAGCAGGCGGTTGGAATAGTTGAAATAAGCGCAGACCTGGTTGACCTCCAGAATCTCGCCATCGTTGCAGCCTGCGGCGTGCAGCGCGTCAACATCGGCCTTTTGCATCAGGCCGACATCAGTGGTGAGCTTGCCGGCGTAGCGCAGCAGCGCGAGCTCCTTGCCTTCAAAGGCCTGCTCGGGCGCGCGCGCTTCCATGGCGGCAAGAATCAGATCGGAGCGCGCCTTGTCCTTGATGAGTCTGCGTGCATTGGTGAAGTGATGCGTGAAGCTGTAGAGGCACTTGTTGAGGCTGCTGGTATAGGAGGCCACGACTTCAAGAAACCAGAAAGGCAGCGTGTTGTCGGGCGTGTGCAGCACGCTGCGGTACAGCGCGACATGGCCCTCCATGGTGTGCGGGCGCAGGCTGTGCGCCTTCATGACGTTGTCGACGGTGCCATGCGGCGTGGTCACTTTTTTGTAGGCCTCGGCCAGGGTGCCAGTGGCTTCTTCCAGCGGGATCATGTGTATCCAGGCGCTCATGTTTGATCTCTTTTTATTCAGTGGTTATTCGTGCGTGCGCCGTTTGGGGCGTTTGCTGAAGAGGCGCTGCACCATGGGCTCGAAGGTGGCCAATGACGCACAGTCGTAGTCGGGGTCGCAGGCCGCCTGGTCGTACTTCTCGACAAAGGTGGCAGCCCACTCAAAGTGCGGATGGCCGCGCCAGCGTTCACGCTCGTTCATGTTCACGCCGGGCAGCTGCGGCGAATGCACGTTCTGGAAGATCGCATGCCGCTGCAGCATCCAGTAATTGCGGTCTGACACATAGCCGCCCAGCAGCTCTGCCGCGAACTCGCCATGCGTGGCGGGGCAGGCGACAAAACCGATGTCGTGCAGCAGGCAGACGACCACGTCTTCTTCGTCCAGGCCATCGCGCAGCGCCATGGTGGCCGACTGAAGTGAATGCCGGTAGTTGTTGACCATGTAGCCAAAGCTGGGGTCGTGCTCTGATGCGGCCAGCATGCGCAGCACCTGTTTGGCCTGCTCCTGCCGGTAGTACACGTCCCGCTGCTGGTTGAGCGTGGCCCAGTCGGCTGCGGTGAAATCTTCAAGCGCAATTTTTTCGACATGCACCCAGTCGGGTTGCAGCAGCGGTGAGTAGCTGGCAGGCGGCGTGCTCATGCAAAAACTTCGTTCAAACCTCTGCAACAAAGGCAGCGAAGTCTTCGACCGCGCCATCAATGGCGGCAGCCAGCAGCTGCGCGCCCTGTTCAGCGGTGGCCATGGCGGAGTGCGATCCGACGCGGCCGTCGGGAAAGGCGGCCTTGTGTGTTTGTGCATCCCAGTGGTTGTCGCCGCCATGGTCGCGCAGGTAGACAGTTGAAAGTTGTGCGGGGGCTGCTGATGCGCTTTCGCCCGTGCGCTCAGAGCCGGGCATCAGGTGCAACGTGATGGCGATCTCGCTCGGTGTGGCGTGCATGCCCTCGCCTGCGCCGTACCACTCCTTGCGGAGTGCGTCGGCTTTTGGGTATTCCCACCAGCTGCGCAGGCGGCAGCGCGGCGGCTGGCCCTGCATGGTGCCAAGGCTCCATTTTGCGTAGATGTCCTGGAAGGCCGCACGCGCAGCAGACACATTGGCGCCGTGGCCGTTGACGAAATAAAAGCGTTCAAAGCCCTGGCTTTTGAGCGAAAGCACATAGTCTTCAATCACCGCCATCAGGGTGGTGGCGCGCAGGGAAATCGTGCCGGCAAAACCGAGGTTGAACTGTGCAACGCTGAGCGCCAATGTGGGGCCGACCAGTGCGCCGGTTTTTTCACCGAGGCCACTGGCCACGGCTTCGGCCGTGAAAGCATCGGTGCCGATGAGGCCGATGGGGCCGTGCTGTTCGGTTGAGCCTATGGGAATGACGATGGCTTTTGAGCGCGTCAGGTAGGACTCAACTTCTTCCCAGGTAGAGCGGGTTAGCAGCATACTGGTAATAATAGTTCAGCTAAAAAATTCGGGGTTTTGATGGCAAACAACGTGAGCATGCAGGCAATCATCGACATGCAGGGCGTGTCGAAATCGTTCGGCACCTTCAAGGCGCTTGACGATGTGAGCCTGCAGGTGGCATCGGGCGAAAAGGTGGTGGTGTGCGGGCCGTCGGGCTCGGGCAAATCGACATTGATTCGCTGCATCGCGCGGCTGGAGCGCCATGAGCAGGGCCGCATCGTTGTGGACGGCACCGAGCTCAACGACGACCGCGCCAGCCTGCAGCGCCTGCGCAGCGAAGTAGGCATGGTGTTCCAGCAGTTCAATCTTTTCCCGCACATGTCGGTGCTTGAAAACCTGATGCTTGCGCCCATGAAGGCGCGCAACATGCCCAAGGCAGAAACACAGGCGCTGGCGATGCAGTACCTGGAGCGTGTCGGCATTGCCGAGCAGGCGCACAAATACCCGGGGCAACTGTCTGGGGGTCAGCAGCAGCGCGTGGCAATTGCACGATCGCTTTGCATGAAGCCCAAAATCATGCTGTTCGACGAGCCGACTTCTGCGCTCGACCCCGAGATGATCGTAGAGGTGCTCGATGTGATGGAAGGCCTGGCGAAAGACGGCATGACCATGGTCTGCGTGACGCATGAAATGGGTTTTGCCAAACGTGCGGCCGACCGCGTGATCTTCATGGACCAGGGCCGCATTGTCGAGAGCGCCCCGCCGCAGGAATTTTTCAGCGCGCCCAAGACTGCGCGCTGCCGCGAATTTCTGGGGCGCATCCTGCACCACTGAAAGCTTCCCCGGCGTCAGCGCTGCGAGCGCGTGAGCCGCTGCTCCAGCACACGCACACCCCATGAGGTGAGCAGGATCAACGCCAGGTACTCGACCACCAGGAAGGTGTAGATCTCAAGCGGGCGGTACTCGGTGACGTTAAGTTCGTTCGCGCGGCGGGTGAACTCCTGCAGCCCCACCACAGACACCAGCGAGCTCATCTTGAGCACATAGACAAACTGGTTGCCCAGTGCGGGCAAGATGGTGCGGATGGCTTGCGGAAACACGACGTGCCGCAGCGTCGTCCAGCGCGACAGGCCCAGTGTCTCGGCGGCCTCGCGCTGGCCTTTGGGCACGGACTGCAGGCCGGCGCGGAAGACCTCGGCTTCGAACGCGGCATCAGACAGCGCGAGCGCCATCACACCGGCAACAAAGGCATCGAACTGCAGGCCGCTGACAACCGGCAGGCCGTAATACACCCAGAGCAGCAACACCAGCAGCGGGATGGCGCGGAAGATTTCGACATAGGTGCGCGCGGTGTAACGCAAGGCCTTGTACTGCGACAGCAGCGACACGGCCAGCACGATGCCCATGACGACGGAAATCAGGATGGCCGTGACCGACAGCGCCAGCGTGAGCCAGACACCCGAAAGCAGAAACTGTATGTTGCTCAGGCCCTTGGCCTGATTGGGGTTGAACACATACCATCCCCAGGTGTAATTGGCATTGCTGGCGCAGCCTGCGAGGCCCAGCAAAATGCCGGCCAGCAGCAGGGCCAGCAACAAGCGGAAACGGCCCTCGCGGGCCGTTGATGGAAAACCGGGAAACACGGGTTGGACGGGTCAGGTCAGTCTTGAAGACGCCGGATTATTTGGTCGCCAGCCACTTGGCTTCTAGCGTCTTGAAATAGCCTTCAGACGTTTTGAGCGCGATCCAGTTGTTCAGGAAGGTGGTCCAGTTCGGGTCGTTCTGCGCAACCGGGTAGGCAAACGGGCGCTTGTTGCGCGGCTCGGCACCGGTGACCACGCTCAGGTTGGGGTAGGTCTTGACCAGGGTGGCGGCCTCGACATTGCTGGTGATGGTGGCGAACGCACGGCCGGCCAGCACTTCAGAGTAGCCGTTGGCTGGCTTTTCAATGCTCTTGACGGTGGCCTGCGGAAAGGTGGCCTTGGCCTGCTCTTCAAACACGGTGCCCAGCAGCACGGCGACCGTGGTGCCCTTCTTGTTCAGGTCAGCCCATGACTTGACCTTGCCCGCGTTGGTCTTGAGCACCAGCGGCACGGTGCCCGCCTCGATGTAGGGAGAGGTGAAGGCGACAGTCTTGGCGCGTGCGATGGTCAGCGATGAACCGCCGGCAAAGATGTCGTAGCGGTCAGACGCGAGACCGGCGATCAGCGTCGCCCACTCGGTGGGCACAAACTCGACCTTGACGCCCATGTCCTTGGCGAGCTGTTCCATCGCTTCGATGTCAAAGCCCTTGTAGGTGTTGGTGGCGGGGTCCTTGACCGACATGGGGTTGAAGTCACCCGTGGTTCCGACACGCAGGGTACCGCGTTCAAGAATGGTTTGCAGGTGGGATTTGGTTTGGGCTGAGGCAGCGCCAGCAAACATGAAGCCGCAGAGGGCAAGACCGGTGACCAGGGTTTTGAGGATGCGCATGTCAGGGGTTCCTGTAAGTGGATGTACATCGTAACCGGGTTGCTGCTTTGCAGCATCAACTTTGTGGCCATATGTATATGCGGTGACAACCCGGCCTTGCCGCAGTCAGATGAGGCCGCCGTTGGCGCGCAGGGTCTGGCCGTTGACCCAGGCGGCGTCCTTGCCGACCAGGAAAGCCACCGAACCGGCGATGTCTTCCGGCGTGCCCAGCCGCTCCAGCGGCGCCATCTTGGCCATACGCTCAATCAACTCTGACGTTTTGCCGTCGAGGAAAAGCGCGGTCGCCGTCGGGCCGGGCGCAATCGCATTGACGGTGATGTTTTTGCCGCGCAGCTCTTTGGCCATGATGTTGGTGAACGTTTCGACGGCGCTCTTGGTGGCGGCATAAACCGCATAACCCGGCAGCGCGAGGCCGATCACGCTGGTCGAGAAATTGACGATGCGGCCGCCCTGCGCCAGCCGCCTTGCCGCCTCGCGCAGCGCGTTGAACGTGCCCTTGACGTTGACGGCGAAGATGCGGTCAAAGGTGGCGTCGTCGGTATCCGCCAATTGCGGCAGGCCGGACGGCATGATGCCGGCATTGTTGACCAGCACATCGACACGGCCGAAGGTGTTGATGGCCGCATCAAACAGCGCCTTCACGGCGGCGGAATTGGCCACGTCGGCCTGAACCGCGACGGCCTTGCCGCCGCCCGCTTCAATCGCCTTGACGACTGCCTGCGCTTCAGCCGCCCGGCCGGCGTAGTTGACGACGACCGAATAGCCATCCCTGGCCAGGCGCTGCGCGATGGCTGCGCCTATGCCGCGTGAGGCTCCGGTGACGATGGCGACTTGTGGGGCGGTGTGACTGGAAGTGGTCATGGTGAAGCTCCTTGAATTGAACGATGAGCTGATTGTTCTGTTTATCTCAAACAAGATAAATAGTCATAAATTGGCATTACCATTCAATTAATGCCAACAATACAAATGCGTTTGAAAGCACAGTATGGACAGGTTTGATGCGATGCGGCTGTTCACCCGCATCGTCGAGCTCGGCAGCTTCACCCAGGCCGCCGACGACCTGCAACTGCCGCGTGCCACAGTGACGCATGCGCTTCAGCAGCTCGAAAAGCGCCTGGGCGCGCGCCTGCTGAACCGCACCACCCGCAGCGTCAGCCCCACGCCGGATGGCGCCGCATATTACGAACGCTGCCTGCGCCTCCTGGCCGATGTTGAAGAGGCCGAAGCTGCGTTTTCAGGCGACGGCAGCCAACCCAAAGGCAAGCTGCGTGTTGACCTGCAGGGCACGCAGGCCAGGCATTTTGTGCTGCCGGTGATCGGCGAATTCTGCAGCCGCTACCCGGACATCGAACTCGAAATCGGCATGGGCGACCGCTATGTGGATCTGGTGCGTGAAGGCGTGGACTGCGTGATGCGCGCGGGTGAGCTGGGCGACTCGACCATGGTGGCGCGCCGCATCGCCGAACTGCAGCAGGTGACCTGCGCCAGCCGGGGGTACCTGGCGGCCAACGGCACCCCGACCAGCATTGACGAGCTGCGCAAACACCGCGCCGTCAACTTCATTTCCAACCGCAGCGGCAAGGTGCTGCCGTTTGAGTTTTTGGTCGATGGCGTGCTGCGCACCGTGCAGCTCAAGGGCACCGTGACCGTGAGCCACGCCGATGCCTATGCCGCCTGCTGCGCAGCGGGCCTGGGCCTGGTGCAGGTGCCGCGCTACAGCATCGCCTCGCGGCTGGGCGACGGCAGCCTGTGCGAAGTGCTGCCGCAGTGGCGGCCCGCGCCGCTGCCGGTATCTGTGCTGTACCCGCACCATCGCCAGCTCTCACCCAGGGTACGGGTGTTTGTGGACTGGCTGGCGGGTGTGATGGCCGGGGCAAGCTAGGCCGGCATGCTTACTTCACGGGCTGCGCCATCGCCTGCAGCTTCCGCGCACCGCCATCCCGCCCAGGTGCGGCCGTGTCCAGCCTGCCACTCAGGTATGTGAGGGCCAGCGCGCCCAGCACAACGGTTGCGCCTATCCATGGGGTGTGCATGAGGCCCACGTGTGTGACCACCAGCCCACCGGCCCATGCGGCAAACGCAATGCCGACATTGAAGGCTGCGATGTTCAGGCCCGAAGCGACATCGACCGCATCGGGCGTGTAGCGCTCGGCCTGGCG
>JAZKHN010000204.1:0-5093 GCA_040385325.1 Pseudomonadota bacterium | reverse complement strand
GACTGCTGCAGGATGGGCGCAAGAAAAGTGAAGGGAATGAATGAGCCGCCGTAACCGACGGCCGTGGTGGCGTAAACCAGCAAGAGGCGCGGCTGGGCCAGCACCCTGAACTGCTGCTTGAGGGAGGCCGGCGGCGTGTGTTTGATGCTGCGCGGTATGAAGAGCAGGCTGACGACAAAGGCGATGGCACCCAGTGCAGACACGGCCAGAAAGGTTTCTCGCCAGCCAAAATGCTGGCCGATAAAGGTGCCCAGCGGCACGCCGGTCACCAGCGCCACGGTGAGACCGGTGAACATGATGGCGATGGCGCTGGCGGCTTTTTCCTTGGGCACCAGGCCAGTGGCGATGGTTGAGCCAATCGAGAAGAACACGCCGTGCGCCAGGCCGGTGAGTATGCGCGCGGCAATCAACGAGTTGTAGCCCGGCGCCTGCCAGGCCAGCAGGTTGCCAAGGGTGAACAGCGCCATCAGTCCCAGCAGCAAAGTCTTGCGCGGCAGCCTGCCTGTCAGGGCGGTGAGCACGGGCGCGCCGACAGCGACACCCAGCGCATACAGGCTGACCAGCAGGCCGGCGGACGGCAGGCTGATGGACAGGTCGGCGGCGACTGTCGGCAGCAGGCCGACGATGACGAACTCGGTGGTTCCGATGGCGAAGGCGCTGATGGTCAGCGCCAGAAGGGCAATGGGCATGGAGGACTCCGAAAATCTGTTTGAAGATGTGTTACAGGCTTGAATGCCCGGAGTTTGCGCCGCGAGCCTTTGCACAATAAGCCCCTGATGGGCACAATACTGTTGATTCAAAGTCAACAATCGAGGCGCTGCCCCCATGAAGACCACTGTTGAAGAGTTGCTGGCCTTCAGGGCCGTGGTCGACAGCGGCTCCATCACCGCAGCCGCCGACCAGCTGGTGCAGACCGTCTCCGGCGTCAGCCGCGCCCTGGGCCGGCTGGAGAAAAAGCTGGGCGTGACCTTGATGCGCCGCACCACCCGGCGGCTGGAGCTCACCGAAGAAGGCCGCGCCTTTCTGGCCCGCGCACGCGCGATTCTGGATGCCATGGACGCCGCCGAGGAAGAAATCACCATGAGCCGAGAAGCGCCGGCCGGGCTGCTGCGCGTGAACGCCGCGTCATCCTTCATGCTGCATGCGGTGGTGCCGCTGTTGCCGGCTTTTCATGCGCTTTACCCGAAGATCAGCATGGCGCTGGACACCGATGACCTCAATGTCGACCTGCTGGAGCAGCGCACCGACATCGCCATCCGCATAGGCGCGCTGCGCGACTCGACCCTGCATGCGCGGCCGCTGTGCGCCAGCCCGCTGCGTTTGCTGGCCAGCCCGGCCTATCTTGAGAAGCACGGCAAGCCAAAACGGGTGGAAGACCTGGACAGGCACCGGCTGATCGGCAACAGCCAGCTGCCTGCGCTGAACCGGTGGCCACTGCGCACGGCGCAGGACGACCGCTACAGCGCCGCACTGGCCTTCAGCGCATCGAGCGGTGAAACCATGCGCCACCTCGCGCTGGCTGGCATGGGCATCGCGTGCATTGCCGACTTCATGACCGGACCAGACCGCCAGAGCGGCGCGCTGGTGCCCGTGCTGGCCAAGGACACACTGGACGTTCGGCAGGTGGTGAACGCGGTGTATTACCGCAACACGGCTCTGTCGTCGCGCATCACGGCGTTTCTGGATTTTCTGGCTCCGAAACTGGCATGAGCGGGTAGTGCCAAACGTGAAAATGCTATTTATTTAATAGCTGCTCACGCTTGTATTTATTGGTCTGCAGCCGATTTGATGCCTTAAAAAAGGCATTTTTTGCCTGTTTTTGGCAGATTCGTCATCCCAAAAGCGCCCGAAATCAACAAATGTTAATACTCATATTAACTTTTATCCGAATTGTTAATATGGAAGTTAACTTTTTGCCTTCTGAATCTGCGCAGGCGAAAGCAGAGCGCCAAACGAGGAACCCCACCGGCGTGCGGAGACACTACAGATAGACAAACCGGGCCACACCGGCTTTTAAAGGACAAAACAATGGCTATTGGCTGGATGGCTGTGCTGCAGCTGGTGCCCTGGTCCGAGGTGATCAGCAACGCACCGAAGATTGCAGAAGGCGCAAAAAAGCTCTGGAGCACGGTGGGTAAAAAACCGCCTGTTCGGGACGCATCACATACAGGCGCGCCGCTGGCGGTGGACGACCGCCCATCGGGCATGGCGGCGATGGAAAAGCGCCTTCAGGCCATGGAAACAGCCGCCAGCGAACTGCATGAACAAATGCTGGCGTCTGCCGACCTCATCAAGACACTGGCCGAGCAGAACACCCAACTGGTCAAGCGCATGGAGGTCAACCGTGTGCGGCTGGTGGTGCTGGCTGCGGTGACTGTGGTGGTGGCCGTCATCGCCACTACCAGCCTCTCGCTTTTGTTGATGCGCTGACGAGGCTTCAGTCGGCGAGGGCGAGATCGCCGGGCGTACTGGCTGGCTGCATCGCAGGCTGAGGCTGGTCCCGGCGCGGGCCAAGCAGCCACCAGGTGGACATTTTGCCGCGCCCCCTGATCTCCAGCGGCTCGCGTGCAGAGAATGAAAACAACTCTTTGGCCTGCAGGTATACCGCCTCGGTGACATGAATGGCACCGGGCTCGCCGCTGGCCTCCATGCGGCTGGCCAGGTTGACGGTGTCGCCCCAGATGTCATAAAGAAAACGCTTCACGCCGATCACGCCCGCCACGGCCGGCCCGACGTGAATGCCGATGCGCATGCCGAGCTGGGTGCCGTTGGCGGTGTTGTAGCTTGCCAGCGCCTGCTGCATGTCGAGCGCCACGCGCAAAAGGTCTTGCAATCCGTGATTTGAAGCCACCATGTAGGCATCACCAATGGTCTTGATCTTCTCAAGCCCGTGGCGTTCGACCAGCGTATCGAACGACGAAAAGATCTGGCTGAGAACCAGTACCAGGGCGTCGGGCGGCAGGGTGCGCGAGAAGCTGGTGAAGCCGGCAATGTCGGCAAACAGCACGCCCATGTTGTCGAACTTCACGGCGTTGACCTTGTCATCACGCTTGAGCTCATCGGCAATCGACGCGGGCAGGACGTTGTAGAGAACCTTGTCGGCACGCATGCGCTCTGCCTCTGCCCGCTGCGTTTCAGCATGCAGCTCGGCGTTGCGTGAGTACATGAAACGGTCGAGTTCCATGCACAGCACCACCACGCAAAACGGATTGACGAGCGCAGCCAGGATGTTGGCCGCGCCGCTTTCACGCAAGCCGGCAACCACAGCCAGCGCAGCAAAACTGATGAGGTACATGGGCCGGCGTACCGGCCTGGGGGTGCACATGACCGTCGCCACAAAAGTCGCACCCGCCGCGTAGATGGAGAGGTCACCGGTCAATAGTCCATGGGCCAGACCTATCCAGGTGGCCAGCACCATGGCACCAGCGCAAGCGATGTTGAGCGCTGCCTCGCTGCTGCGCAAGCGCGGCAGAAACCTGTCTGCCAACACCACCAAGATGAAAAAGAATTCGGCAGTGACCTGCCACGCCAGCAGCCAGGCCAGGCCCGGCGGCCAGTCGGCGTAAGCCAGGTCAAAAAAAGGTGCGTCGGCCGCCAGCGCAGCCGGCGGCAAAAGACAGGCCACGGCCTTGCTGTAACGCACGCCCTGCGCCCAGCTCTTGTGGACAAGCCACGCCCCAAACGGTTGTACCGTCATCATTCCCCCTCCCTTGCGCCGCGCTGCATTGGCGCGGCATGCGGGCGACCATACTTGCTGGGCAGCGGATAGTCAATCAACCATTCGGGTTGCCCGCGGAACAATGCCGGCAGAAACAGGTCCTACACCCATGCATCTTCCGGAAAAGCCTATGAAAATCCGGCGCCGCAACGTCATTCGCTGGCTGGCAGCGCCCATGTTCGCGGCTTCAGCCTTTCTCGCAGCGGCACAAAAGGTCATGCCGCCCGGGCCTCGCTATGCCCGGATACGGCCCAGCGCCGATGGCATTGGCAAAATCTATATGGGCCGGGAAATCGCGGGTGTGATGGGCTGGCAGGGCGCAGCCTGGCTTGAGCGCGAAGAGCGTGAAAAGGAAGAGCGCGGTGATTTGCTGCTGCGTGAACTGGCGCTGCGCCCGGGCATGAACGTGGCCGATATAGGCGCAGGTACGGGCTACTACTCGCGCCGCATGGCACCGCTGGTCGGGCCCTCAGGCACGGTGTACGCGGTGGATGTGCAGCCCGAAATGATCCGCATGCTGGGCGACCTGAGCGCCAGGGCCCGCCTTGGCAACATCAAAGCAGTGCTCGCCACCTTGGACAACGTGAAACTGCCTGACGCCAGCATTGACCTCGCCATCATGGTCGACGTGTACCACGAGCTGGAATTTCCGTTCGAGGTGATGGAGAGCATCGTTCGCGCGCTCAGGCCTGGCGGGCGCGTGGCCTATGTTGAATACCGCGCCGAGGACGCGCGCGTGCCGATCAAGGCACTGCACAAGATGACCGAAGCACAAGTCAGGCGCGAAGCTGCTGCCCACGCGTTGATATATGAGCGCACTGCAACTGCTCTGCCTTGGCAGCATGTCGTGATTTTCAGGAAGGCTTGGGCTTGATGAGCAGGGACAACAAAAAAGCGCCTCACGGCGCTTTTTTTTGTTGTCTGTCACCGGTGCCGAATTACTTCGACACCACACGAACCATCTCGAGGCACTTGTTGGAGTAGCCCCATTCGTTGTCATACCAGGCGACGACCTTGATGAAGGTGCCGTCGAGGGCGATGGATGCGTCGGCGTCGAAGATCGACGTGCGGGTGTCGCCGCGGAAGTCGGTGGCGACGACCTTGTCTTCGGTGTAACCGAGGATGCCCTTGAGTGCGCCTTCGCTTTGCGCCTTCATCTCTGCGCAGATCTCTTTCAGTGTGGCTTCCTTGTTAAGTTCGCAGGTCAGGTCGACCACGGACACATCAGAGGTCGGCACACGGAAGGACATGCCGGTGAGCTTTTTGTTCAGCTCGGGGATCACCACGCCGACAGCCTTGGCAGCGCCGGTGCTGGATGGAATGATGTTTTCCAGGATGCCGCGGCCGCCGCGCCAGTCCTTGTTGCTCGGGCCGT
>JAZKHN010000203.1:2065-7064 GCA_040385325.1 Pseudomonadota bacterium | reverse complement strand
AAAGAAACCTAACGGAAAGAAAGGCGACCCGCCGTCTGGGTCCCTTCGCTTCGCTGCGGGCAACCTGCGGTGCTCGATTACGTCGGCGGGAAAAACAACTCGCTACGCTCAAACAAGTTTTTCCCCTTGATGCCGTCTCCATCTGCGCTCCTCGGCCCAGCCTCCACGGGGTTGGGGAATGAATTCGGGTGCGGGGAGCCTCAAGCGCGAAGCGCTTGGGGCGACTCTTTGGACTGCGTCCCCAAAACCCTTGGAGAGGAGCCGAGAAGCGCAGGGCCAGACGGATCAGGGCTGAAACTTGTTTGAGCGCAGCGAGTTGTTTCAGACCCCGGCTGGACCGAGCATCGCAGGGTGCCCCGCAGGGGACGACGAACAGGGTCGCCTTTTCTTTTGGTTACTGTTCTTTTGGCGAAGCAAAAGAAAAGTGACTTGCCGCCGGGCAACCCCCGGCCTGGTAGTGAAGGGCACAACCCTTCATCAAAACCCCTCTGCTACGATCCGCAAATCGGGAAACCAGCCTCCCGGCCACAGCGCAGTTGCAAGCTGCTCATGAGGTAGACGGTGTCCCGTCCAAGTGCTGATAACTTTCAGTGGACTTTCCATGGACACCGCCGCGCCTTCAACCGACCTTTCTTCCCCACCCCAACCCGTCTCGTTTGCTGAAGCCTTCCGCTTCTGGCTCAAGCTCGGCTTCATCAGCTTCGGCGGCCCTGCCGGGCAGATCGCCATCATGCATACCGAGCTGGTCGAGCGCCGCCGCTGGATCAGTGAAAAGCGTTTTCTGCATGCGCTCAATTACTGCATGCTGCTGCCGGGGCCAGAGGCGCAACAGCTCGCCACCTACATCGGCTGGCTCATGCACCGCACCTGGGGCGGCATTGTGGCCGGGGCGCTGTTTGTGCTGCCCTCGTTTTTTATCCTTGTCGCGCTGTCGTGGATCTACCTGCGCTTTGGCGATGTGCCGGCCGTCAGCGGCATCTTCTATGGCATCAAGCCTGCCGTCACCGCACTGGTGCTGCATGCCGCGCACCGCATAGGCAGCCGCGCACTCAAAAACCGCTGGATGTGGGGTATCGCCGCTGCGGCCTTTGTGGCCATCTTTGCGTTTGGCACACCGTTTCCGCTCATCGTGATTGCCGCTGCATTGATTGGCCACTTCGGCGCGCGCATCGCACCCGGTGTGTTTTCTGCCGGTGGCGGTCATGGCGCTGCCGCGCAAGGGTACGGGCCAGCGCTCATCGACGACCACACGCCGACACCGGCACATGCGCTGTTCTCACGCAACCACCTCGTGAAAGTCGTAGCCGCGGGCCTGGCCCTCTGGCTGCTGCCCATGGCCGCGCTGGTTGCGGTGTATGGCGTGCAGGGCACCTTCACGCAGCTGGGCTGGTTTTTCACCAAGGCCGCGCTGCTGACTTTTGGCGGTGCGTACGCGGTGCTGCCCTATGTGTACCAGGGCGCTGTCGAGCACCACCACTGGCTAAGCGGCGCGCAGATGATCGACGGCCTGGCGTTGGGCGAGACCACACCCGGCCCGCTCATCATGGTGGTGGCCTTTGTCGGTTTCCTCGGCGGCTGGGGCGCACAGGTGTTTGGCCCCAACGCACTCTTCATGGCAGGCACAGCCGCCGCCGCAGTGGTCACATTCTTCACCTTCCTGCCATCGTTCATCTTCATACTTGCAGGCGGCCCGCTGATTGAATCAACGCACGGCAAGCTGAAGTTCACCGCCCCACTTACCGCCATCACGGCGGCAGTCGTTGGCGTCATCCTCAACCTCGCCATGTTCTTCGCTTACCACGTGTTCTGGCCGCAGGGTTTTGGTGGGCGCTTCGATGTCGTGTCGACACTGATCGCTGCAGGCGCGGCCATTGCACTCTTTCGTTTCAAGGTGGGCGTCATGCCATTGCTCGGCGCCTGCGCGCTGATCGGGTTGCTCACAACCCTGTCATTGCGGGCGTGATCCGCAATCCATCGGAAACAGAGCGGGGATGATCCCGGATCAAGTCCGTGATGACATTCCCCGCGCCCGCTCCTGTTCCCGAATCTATTCCCCCAACCCGTGGAGGCTGGGCCGAGCAGCGCAGACGGAGGCGGAAGGTCAGGCCAAACTTGTTTGAGGCGATAGCCGAGTTGTTTGGACTGCCGCCGGAGTCGAGCAGCGCAGGTTGCCCGCAGCGAAGCGTAGGGACCCAGACGGCGGGTCGCCTTTTCTTTGGTTACTCTTCTTTTGGCGAAGCAAAAGAAAGTGACTTGCCGCCGGGCAACCCCCGGCCTGGCAGTGAAGGGCAACAGACTCAAATAACCGATAGACCCTGTGGCTCACGGCTTGAAAGCGGTGGCATCAAGCTGCCACATACTCCCCATGTGCCTCTTCCCAGATCAGGGAGCGGTGCATGTTGATGCCCGCAAACACGCCATCGCTCATCGCCATGGTGATGCTCTGCATCATCTGGCCGGTATCACCCGCAGCGTAAACACCCGGCACAGAGGTTTGCTTGTCAGGCCCCGTCTTGATGATGTGGCCCTGCGGTGTTTCCTCGATGTCACAGCCCAGCCCCTCGGCCAGCGTGCTTGCCACCTCGACGCGGCTGCCGACAAACAGGCCGCGCAGCGAAACTAGCCTGCCATCGAGCATCCTCACATCCAGCGCATCGGCCGCGTCACCTTCAATCGCCGCCACGCCCATCGGTTCGATCTTCACCTTGCGGCGCGCCAGCATGTCGCGCTCATCGGCGTCCGGGTTGAGCTTGCCGTCGGTAAAGAAAGTCACCTCACCCCAGTCCGACACCAGCAGGGCCTGGTGTACCGAGAGCGGGCTTACACCCAGCACCCCGATCGCACCGCCCTCCAGTTCGTAGCCATGGCAATAAGGGCAATGCATGACCGTCGTGCCCCAGCGTTCACGCAGACCGGGAATGGCGGGCAGATCGTCACGCACGCCGGTCGCCAGCAGCACGCGCCTGCCGGTAAACCAGCGGGCACCGCCATCGACCTCGACGACCAGCTCGCCGCCCTCGCGCGCCACAGCGGTCGCGGTGCACGGGTAGATCTGCGCTGTCCGGTAGGCCTTCAGCTGTGCAGCGGCGTCAGCAAGGATGTCACTGCCCGCGCGGCCATCCTGCGCGAGAACGCCGTGCGAATGGGCGGCAAAACGATTGCGCGGCATGCCAGAGTCCAGCACCAGTACCTTGCGCCTGGCCCTTGCAAGCTGCAGCGCAGCGGCCAGCCCCGAGAAGCTGCCCCCAATGATGATGACGTCATAAACCATGAGAGTCCTTTGTGTTGTGTGTGCCATGTACGTGGCCAGGGTGGGCAGCCTGATACGCGCGCATGCCCGCGTGAAAGTCTTTCGCAAGGTCTGCCAGGGTGACCTGCGCCAGCCGTTTGTTGAGAACCTCTGTCGCCTCGTGCAGGCTGGCGTCCAGCGCCTTCTGCACGGCACGCTCTACCAGGCATTCAGAGGGTGCTGTGTCTATTTCAGGCGTTTCGTCCACCGCCATCTTCACGTCCAGCAGGGTGACCGACGCCAGGTCGCGCGCCAGCACCCAGCCGCCGCCATGGCCGCGCTCTGACACCACAAACCCCGCCTCACGCAGGCCGGCCATGATGCGGCGGACCACCACGGCGTTGGTCTGCAGGCACTGGGCCAGCATGTCGGAGGTCATGGGTGCACCGCGCTCTGCCATGTGCAGCAGGGCGTGCAGCACGGCCGACAGCCGGCCTTTTGATTTCATGTAACTTATCATGTTGCGTGAGTTTACAGGCAGGCATTAACCCCGGCAAGCCCGGGGAATTGGCGGCTTTGGAAGTTTTGGCCTGCAAAAGACCCGGCCAACGGCCTACACAGCGTGACGGCCTGAAAACCTACGCTCTGCTTTTCACGCTTGTTGCCCAGGCGTTCATCCCATCGGTTCCCATGAAACTCAAAGCTTCCTGCACCCTCACCGTCACTGCTGCGGTCGATACACCCCTTGTGGCCATGCTGCGCCCGCGCAGCGGCGCTGCCCAGTGGATCATCAAGGACAGCTACGAGCTGCATCCCTGGGTGCCGACCACCGAATATGTCGACAGCTACGGCAACCTGTGCCAGCGCCTGGTGGTGCCTCGCGGCGAGATGCACATGGCGGTTGAAGTCGTGATGGAAGTCGAAGAACAGATTGCCGTCGCACCTGATGCCCCCGTCACGCCGATAGAACAATTGCCCGATGACGCCCTGCTCTATCTGCTTCAGAGCCGCTATTGCCCTTCAGACAAGATGGCCGAGCGCGCCCACGAGATTGTGGGCGATGCCCCCGCAGGTTATGCGCAGGTTGAAAAAATTCGCAGCTGGATCAACCAGAACCTTGAATACAAATACGGCGTGAGTGAGGCGACCACCGATGCGATGGACACGCTCAACCACGGGGCTGGCGTGTGCCGTGATTTTTCGCATGTCGGCATCGCACTGTGCCGCAGCCTGCAAATACCGGCGCGCATTGTGGTCGGCTACCTGCACAAGCTTGACCCGATGGACCTGCACGCCTGGTTTGAGGCTTTTGTCGGTGGCCGCTGGTACACCTTCGACGCCACACAGGAGCAACCTGTCGGCGGCCGCATCGTGCTGGCCTATGGCCGTGACGCAGCTGACGTGGCCTTTATCTCTGACTACGGCGGCACAGCCCTGAAGGTCGACGAGATGATAGTGGAGGTCAGCGCGCCGGGAGACGACCACAACGCCCCACCCATTCCCTCACCCCTTGACTTGCAGCCCCTGACCCGGATTGATTCACCGCCCCTCTGGTCATGACCGCCGGGACCACACTGAACGCCTTCCTGGTGGAAGACGACGAAAACACACGCGATGTGGTGGTCGAGGCCATGGAAACGCTGACGCCCTCCCACTTTATCGGGGTGGCCACTGATGAGGCCTCTGCCAGACAATGGCTGCTGGCCCATGAGGGCGGGTGGGACCTGGCCATCGTGGACTTGCGGCTCGAGGACGGCAGCGGTCTGGGCG
>JAZKHN010000203.1:0-1965 GCA_040385325.1 Pseudomonadota bacterium | reverse complement strand
CCCGCTCGGGTCAGACTTGGCCTACGCATCAAGGCAGCACCAACCCACTTTAAGGGTTTGTCAGGCGACCTAAGTTAGACGGCTAGACAACAAACAGGCTGATTTATGGTTTTAAGCACATTCCTGGTAGAAGACCGGGACGACATTCGCGACACACTGATCGATGCCATGGAAGAAATCGCGCCCCTGCGGTTTGTAGGCGTTGCCGCAAGCGAGGCAGATGCCAAAGAGTGGCTCAGCGCGAACGACGGCAACTGGGACCTGGCCATTGTTGATCTGTTTCTGGGCATAGGCACCGGCTTCGGCGTACTCAAGGAAGTGCAGGCTCGCTCGCCCCGCCAGAAGGTGGTAGTGCTGACCAGTTACGGACAGCAGCGCGTGCTTGACCATTGCCGCCACCTCGGTGCTGACGAGATTTTTGACAAATCGCAGGATGTTGAAAAACTGGTGGCGTTTTGCAAGAACCATGCGGCCAATCTGGACAGCATGCAAAGCATGGGCCTGATCACCGAACAGGCTGAAGGCTGGCAAACCAGCTAGTCATACAGGCCGTACAGGTACACGCAAAAGTAAAAAAAGGCCGGTCAACACCGGCCTTTTTTGGTCTGCAACCTGCCTGCAGCCAACGCTCAGGGCGCCGCGCCCAGCAGCTGCTGCTTGCGGGCCAGCATCTGCGCACCCAGGGCCATCATGTCGAGTTTGGTGTTGCGCGCCTTGGGGAACATCTCGTTCTGTTCTTCCTTGACGTGGTGCTTCACGTATTCAGACATCACCTTGATTTTTGCGTCAAACATTTCCCCGTCAGGCTGCTTGTCTTTCACCTGGGCGATCAGGTCTTTCAGCGTGGCGTGTTCAACCGTGGCTTCGGGCACCAGTTCCTTGTCTTTCAGCGCGGCTTTGACGGCGGGGTAGAAAATTTCTTCTTCAACCTCGGCGTGAACGGTGAGCTCGGTGCAGATCTCGTTCGTCAGCTTGAACTTCTTCGCCGTAGAGTTGGTTTTCTCATACTCTTCAAACAGGCCGCTCACTTTTTTATGGTCCGCGCGCAGCATCGCAATCGCGTCTTGAGGTTTTGCACTCGCCGCTTTTTTGGCGGGTGCGGTTTTTTTGGCTGCTGGTTTTGCAGTACTTGCCATGATGAATTTCTCCGTGGGTTGTTATGGTGACCCATGGTGTTTTGCGCACGCCCTGGGACTCGTCATCCGTGTGCGTCTGCCACCGTAGTCAAATCACCGCCGCGCCCACGCTCACTCGTTCGGGTTGTTGCCCTTGATGCCCGTCTGTTCGTTCTTGATGCGAAGCTGCACCTGCTCGAGTTCGTCAATCACGCGGTCGATGGCGGACTGGTCAGGCACAGGTGCCGCCTTCAGGCGTTGCAGCGTTTCGCGAAGGCCTGTGTATTCGGGGCTTGAGTCTGGTTTCATGGTGTCTCCGGCTGTTGGTTGGGGGCAGATAAAAATATCCTAGAGCCCTCAGCAGCAGGCCGTTGTAGGACGAGGCGCGGCCCGCTCAACGCCTGCGTACACTAACCAGGCCACCACCCGACTACAACGAGGAGACAAACATGAAGCGCAGCACGGAAAGGTTTCTCACCACCCACACCGGCAGCCTGCCCAGGCCCGATGACCTCATCAAGATGATGTTCGCCAAGGAGGAAGGCGTGCCGGTTGACCCTGCTGCGCTGGACGCGCGCATCCGCTCTGCCGTGGCCGAGGTGGTGGGCAAGCAGGCCCAGGCCGGCGTCGACATCATCAACGACGGCGAGATGAGCAAGCCCAGCTACGCCACCTACATCAAGGACAGGCTCAACGGCTTTGGCGGCGAGAGCAACTCGTTCAAATACCAGGACCTGAACGACTTCCCTGTGCTCGAGCGCAAGGTGTTCGGTGACCCCGGCCGCTCACGGCGCAAGACGCCGGCCTGCACCGGGGATATCACGGTGCGCGACGCCAAAGCCGCCCACAC
>JAZKHN010000202.1:0-7768 GCA_040385325.1 Pseudomonadota bacterium | reverse complement strand
TACATGATGGGCTCCAACGGCGGCGTGCTGTCAAAAGGGCGTGCCGTCGAACAGCCGGTGGCACTGGTCGAGTCCGGCCCCATAGGCGGCTGCATGGGCGCGGCGGCTTATGCCAAAGCGCTGAAGTTGCCCAGGGTCATTGCCTTCGACATGGGCGGCACCACCGCCAAATGCGCGCTGGTGCAGGACGGGCGCTACGAGGTGCAGCCGGTGTATTACGTGGGCGGCTACGAGTACGGCTTTCCGCTGAAAACACCGGTGCTGGACATTATTGAGGTCGGTGCGGGCGGCGGGTCGATTGCCAGTGTCGATGACAGCGGCAGGCTCAGCGTCGGTCCGCGCAGTGCCGGCTCGGAGCCCGGCCCCGTGGCCTTCTGCCGTGGCGGTGTGGAACCGACCGTGACAGACGCCAACCTGGTGCTGGGACGCATCAGCATGGGCAGCTTTTTGCAGGGCAAACTCAAGCTCGACCGCGATGCCGCCTTCAGGGCCATACGCGACCGCGTGGCATTGCCGCTGGGCTACCAGGGTGACGAAGGCGTGGACCGGGCGGCACAGGGCATCCTGGACCTGGCTGGCGCGACCATGGCCGGCGTCATCAAGGAAATCACCATAGAGCGCGGCCACGACGTGCGCGAGTTTGTGCTGTTTCCTTTCGGTGGCGGCGGCCCGCTGTTTGCGTCCATCCTTGCGCGGCAACTGCGCATTCCCAAAGTCATCATTCCGCCGCACCCGGGCAACTTCTCGACGCTGGGCATGCTGACTGCAGGCGCACGCATCGACATGTCGCGCATGGTGGTGGCAGAGATCAGCGACGACGCGCTGGCCCGCATAGCCCAGGCCTTCAGCGCGCTTGAAGCCGAGGCGCGCCAGACCATGAAGGCCGAGCTGGACGCGGCAGACATCCGCTTCGACCGCGGCCTGGAAATGCGCTACCGCGGCCAGAAACACGCGGTGCGCGTGCCGTTTGATGCCGCCATGGACCTGGCTGCCGTGAAGGAGGCCTTCCGGCAGGCCTACCTGACACGCTTCGGCCATGCCAACAACAGCCCGGTTGAGGTGCTGGAAGTGCGCCTGGGCGTGGAGGCCGATGTGCCTGCCCCTGAATTGCTCAACCTCATGACCAACGACAAGGCGGCAGCCGTGCAGCCGAAACCGACGTCCCGGCGCGAGGTGTTCTTCCCCGCGCCCCAGGGCCGCATTGAGGTCGATGTGTGGCGGCGCGACACCCTGCCCTCAGGGTTTGTGCTCCACGGCCCGGCGGTGGTGGAGGAGTTCAGCTCCACCACCATCCTCATGCCCGGCGACATCGCCACCGTGGGCGCGCTGGGTGAAATTTCCATCGACTGCAGCGACAAGACAGGGGCCTGAGCCATGAACGCCATCAACGAAACCAGCCAGTTCAAACGCGAAGGCGAAGGCGCAGGCTTTGACCCGATCACGCTGGAGATCATCAAGCACGAGCTGGTGTCCATCCCGAACCAGATCGACAAAAACATCACGCGCACGGCCTTCTCGCCCCTCATCAATGAATACAAGGACTACGCGGTCGGCATCGTTGATGCCCAGGGGCGGCTGATCTCGCAGTCGCGCGGCAGCCTGGCCATCTTTGTGGCCAACGCGCTGGGCACGGCGGTCAAGGACGGACTGGCGCTGTTCGGTGCCGACGACCTTCACCACGGTGATGTGGTGATCTCCAACCACGGCGGCACGCTGGGCCAGCACCTGAACAACGTGGTCATGTACACACCCGTGCGCATGCAGGGCGGCGAAGGCGAAATCGACGCCTTCTTCTGCGTACTGATGCACTGGCTGGATGTGGGCGGCGCGATTGTGGGCTCCTGCACCTCCACCACCACCACCGAGATTTACCAGGAAGGCATACAGTTTCGCAGCGTCAAGCTGATGGAGCGCGGCGTGCGACAGGCCAGCATGTTCCGCATGATCGAATACAACACGCGCTTCCCGGAGATGCTGCTGGGCGATGTGGAATCGCAGATCGCGGGCTGCCTGATGGGCCGCAGCATGGTCACCGACGTGATGGAAAAGTACGGCCGGCCCAGCTACCACGCCGCCGTCGACATGCTCTGGACGCACGCCGAAGCGCGCGTGCGGCAGGCCATTGCCGCTGCCCCTGACGGTGAATACGAGGCCTCGTCATTCCTCGACGACGACGGTCTCAACGATGCGCCTGTGCCCATCCACGTGAAGGTCAAGATTGCCGGCGACAACATCACGGTCGATTTTTCGGGCGTGTCGCCGCAGCTGCAGGGGCCCCTCAATGCGGGCCGCAACGGCGGCGCGGTAGCCGCAGCGCGCATTGCCGTGAAATACCTGTTCTCGGCGCATGAGCCTGTGAGCGAGGGCGACTTCCGCCCGCTCACCGTTGACATTCCTGACGGCAAATTTTTGTCTGCCGGGCCCACGGCCGCCATCGGCAGCTCGGGCAGCATGATGCCCACGGTGGTCGACACCATCCTGCGGGCACTGGCCCCTGCCTTTCCCGAGCGTGTGGCCGCCGCCCACCACGGCACCTACGGCCTGCACACCTTCGACGGCATCAGCCCCACCACGGGCGCGCCCTTCTTCCACCTCGACACCTGTGTGGGCGGCTGGGGCGCGACCGGCGCGATGGACGGCTACGGCCCCTCGCGCTCCAACGTGCATGGCGACACGTCCGACGTGCCGATTGAAATGCAGGAAGCCTTCAATCCCTACTGGCTGGAGTCCTATGAAATCCGCCAGGACTCCGGTGGCCCGGGTTTCAGGCGCGGCGGTGTCGGGGTCGTCAAGACCTACCGCGTCAGCGCACCCTGCCGCGTGAACCTGAAGATAGACCGCACCAAATGCCCGCCCTGGGGCCTGGTCGGCGGCGGCGAGGGCCTGACCGGGCAGGTGACCATCAACCGCACCACCGGCGAAACGCTGTCGGTGCTCAAGGGCGAGCACTGGTTACATCCCGGCGACCAGGTTGTCATTTACACGGCAGGCGGTGGCGGCCACGGCGCGGCCTGGAAACGCGAGGTCGAACGCGTTGCCGCAGACGTGCACCAGGGCTACGTGTCGCACGGTGCTGCAGAAAAAAATTATGGTGTAGCCATAGACCCGGATGGCGGTGTCAACATTGCCAGAACTAGCCAACTCAGAAAATCAATGATGAAGGAGACAACATGAAAAAACGCGCACTTCTCACAGCCCTCACGGCGGTTGCAGCCAGCGCATGGCTGGCGACGGCAGCTCATGCACAGGACGCCTGGCCGTCCAAACCCGTGCGGCTGGTGATCCCCTGGGGCGCAGGCGGTGCCACAGACGTTGTCGGCCGCATGCTGGCCGAAGAGCTGCGGGCCGACCTGGGCCAGAGTTTTGTGGTCGAGAACCAGACCGGCGCGTCCGGCATGATCGGTGCCGCGCGGGTGTCCAAAGCCCCTGCCGACGGCTACACCCTGCTGTTTACCACCAACGTGCAGGTCATCAACCCGGCCATCCGCAAGAACATGGCCTATGACGCGGTGAAAGACTTCACGCCCATCGCACTCGTCGGCTACGCAGCCAACGTGCTGGTGGTGAAATCAGACGCGCCCTGGAAGACCTACCAGGAATACGCCGCAGCCGCCAAGGCCGACCCGGGCGGCATGTCGTTTGCGACGCCAGGCTTCGGCACATCGACCCACTTCGCGGGCGAACAGTTCGGCCAGCTCACCGGCACGCGTTTTACCAACATTCCCTACAACTCGACCACGGCGATGGCGCAGTCGGTGATGGCCGGGGATGTGAAATCCACCTGGCTCACCGGCCAGGGCGCCGCGCCTTACGTCAAGAACGGCCAGCTGCGTGTGCTGGGCGTAGCGAGCGAGAAGCGCTCCTTCTTCCTGCCGGATTCACCGACCTTTGCAGAGCTGGGCATGAATAACCTGGTCAGCGAAACCTGGTGGGGCGTGTTCGCGCCACCCGGCCTGCCCGCACCGATTGCGACCAAGCTTTCCAGCACCATCAGTGCCGCGCTGGCCAAACCCGCCATCCAGGAAAAGATGCGCGCCGCCGGCCTGGACCGTGCCCAGCCCGTCGTGGGCAACGACTTCCGCGCCCTCATGGTCAAGGACATCGAGCTCTATAAAAACGTGGTGAAGGCGAACAATATCCAGCTCCTGGATTAGCCCCCACGGTCACGTGGCGACGGATGCTATTTAATTGATAGCTGCTCACGCTCATCTTTAAAGGGCTGGAGGCATAAACAGACCAAAAAAAAGGCTGCAAAACGAGGTTTTGCAGCCTTTTTTGCCGTTTCCGCAGGCCGGTCAAGTACGTCCGTCACTTAATGCGTCAGATATGAATCCTTAAGCAATTAAGGTGCTATTTATGACGCATTATTCAAAGGACCTCAAAACCAGCGCTTGAGCAAACCCATCACCTGCGCAAAACGTTTGCCATAGGGCGGGTAGAACACATCGCCCCTGCCCCACTTCGACGACACCAGCACCGGCTTTTGCTGGGTCAGGCGCAGGAAACCTGCCTCGCCGTGGTAACTGCCCCAGCCGCTTTCACCGACACCGCCGAAAGGCAGGTTTTCGTGGGCGATGTGCATGAGCGTGTCGTTGACCGTGACGCCGCCGCTGACGGTTTGCGCCAGCACCTTGTCGCGCGAGGCGTTGTCGGTGCCAAACCAGTACAGCGCCAGCGGCCTGGGCCTGGCGTTGATGTGGCTGATGGCCTGGTCCATGGAGTCATAGGGCAGCACGGGCAGGATGGGGCCGAAGATTTCTTCGGTGAGCAGTTTGGAGTCTGCCTTGGCGCCGAACACCAGCACCGGTGCCATCTGCCTGGCCACACTCACCCCTGTCTCGGAGCCCAAGCGTTGCAGGCGTGCGCCCTCGCCTTCGGCCTCTGCCAGCAAGGCCTGCAGGCGTTCGTGGTGGCGCGGGCTGATGATGGCGGCGTAATCTGCGTTGCCTTCAATCGTCGGGAAGAGTTGCGCCGTGGCTTTGGCAAACGCTTCGCCAAACGCGCCCTCCCTGCCTTTGGGCAGCAGCACGTAATCGGGGGCGATGCAGGTCTGGCCGGCGTTGAGCAGCTTGCCGTGGGCGATCTTGAGGGCGGCACTGTCCATGTCACATGAGGCATCGATGATGCACGGCGATTTGCCGCCCAGCTCAAGTGTTGTAGGCGTGAGGTTGGCGGCGGCGGCTTTGGCGACGATGCGACCGACAGCCGTTGAGCCGGTGAAGAACAAATGGTCAAAGGGCAGGCTTGAAAACTCCGCTGCCAGCTCGCCATCACCCTGCACCACACAAAGCTCGTCAGCCGCAAAAGCGTTCCCAATCAGTTCAGCCGTGAGGGCCGATGTGCGCGGCGTCAATTCACTCGGTTTGAGCATCACGCGGTTGCCAGCTGCCAGCGCGGTAATCACGGGCCCCAGAGACAGCTGCACCGGATAGTTCCAGGGCGAGACCACACCCACCACGCCCAGCGGCTGGCGCTGCAGGTAGGCACTTGAAGGCTGAAGGTAAATCGGCGTGCTGACCTTGACCGGTTTCATCCACTTCGGCAGTGCCTTGAGGGTGTGGTGCAGCATGGTGCGCAGCACAAACAGGTCGGCAATCTCGGTGAGCTGCGGCGAGCGCACGCCGAAGTCGGCCTGCACGGCTGCCGCCAGCGCGTCGCCGTTGTCATTGAGCAGCGCTCGCATCCGCAACAGGCGGTCCCGGCGCAGGGCGAGCGGCACGTCAATCTGCGCGCGGCTGGCCTGGTACTGGGCATCAAACAGGGAGCGGAGCGTGGTTTGTGTCGATGGGGTCTGGCTTGAAATCATGCGGTGATGATAGGGGCGAGGCACCGGCGCGGGTAGGGGCAGGCCCCCAGTTTTGGGGCCAGCTGTCACAGGTCAAGGTTTGCGTTGATTTCTTACAGCGTGGACGCCATGCGGGGATTAAGCTGTGACGTGACAGATTGACAGCCTTCAGAGGAGCTTCATGGAATACCGGGACTACTACAAGGTGATGGGCGTCGAGCGCAGCGCCACACCCGAAGAAATCAAAAAGGCGCACCGCAGGCTGGCGCGCAAATACCACCCCGATGTCAGCAAGGAAAAAGACGCCGAGGCGCGCTTCAAGGAAATCGCCGAAGCCTATGAGGTGCTGAAAGACCCCGAAAAGCGCGCCGCCTACGACAGGCTGGGCGCCAACTGGCAGGCCGGGCAGGACTTTCAGCCGCCACCGGGATGGGACCCGCGTCAGGGCGGTCAGGGCGGCGGAGGTTTCCCAGGGCAGGGCTTTGAAGACATTCCGGGCTTTGACCAGAGCGAGTTTTTTGAGTCACTCTTTCGCGGCCGGGGACCGCAGGCAGGCCAGCGCACGCGGGGCAGCTTTGACATGCATGGCCAGGACCAGCACGCCAAAATCCAGATCAGCATTGACGATTCCTACAACGGCGCGTCCCGCACGCTTCAACTGCGCATTCCGCAGGAGACGCCAGACGGCCATGTGCAGATGCAGGAGCGCACCATCGAGTTCGCCATTCCCAAAGGCATACGCGCGGGGCAGCACATACGACTGGCCGGCCAGGGCGGGCCGGGCATGGGCCAGGGCAGCGCGGGCGACCTCTACCTTGATGTGGAATTTTTGCCGCACACCCGCTATCGGGCCGAGGGCTTTGACGTTTACATGGATTTGCCGGTCTCACCCTGGGAGGCTGCTCTGGGTGCAGAAGTCGAAGCGCCCACGCCGACCGGCGATGTGGAGATCAAGATCCCGGCCGGCTCTGCCAGCGGACGCAAGCTGCGGCTCAAGGGGCGCGGCCTGCCCGGCAGAACGCCAGGCGACTTTTATTTTGTGCTCAAGCTCAGCCTGCCGGCTGCAGACACCGACACACAACGCCAGGCTTATGAAGACATGGCCGGCGCATTCAAGGCGTTTGACCCACGCGCCGCACTGAAAGGAGGCAAGGCATGACCCCGCAAACCACAGCAGTACGCATCACAGGTTTCATTCTTGAAGACCAGACCGAACTGACGCTGGACGATGTCTGCCGCGCCTGCGCAGCAGAATCTGCACGCATCACTGAACTGATTGACGAAGGTGTGCTGTCACCTGAGGGCGCCGGGCCGCAGGAATGGCGATTCACTGGAGTGCATGTGCACAGGGCGGTCACCGCCGTGCGGTTGCAGCGCGACCTGGGCGTCAACCTGGCCGGTGTCGCCCTTGCCCTGCAGTTGATGGATGAGCTGGCCACCCTGAGGGCGCAGCTTCACCACCTGACCATCGACTAGGGCCGGGCCAGTGCTCGATCAAAGTTTGCGCGGGCGGCCTTGACCAGCAGATCAACAGGAAACATCGATGCCTGGCTTAGAAAGCGACCTTGGACGCGCCCTTGGTCTGCAGGATTTCACGGGCTTCATCGGGTGTGGCGATCTCCAGGCCCAGGCCTTCGAGGACTTCGCGCACCTTCAGTACCTGTTCTGCATTGCTTTTTGCGAGCTTGCCCTTGGCAATCCAGAGGTTGTCTTCAAGACCCACACGCACATTGCCGCCCATGGAAGCGGCCATGGCGGCAATCTTCATCTGGCTCGCGCCGGCACCCAACACGGACCAGCGATAGCTGTCGCCGAAAAGGCGATCGGCCGTGCGCTTCATGTGCATCACGTCATCGGGGTGGGTGCCGATGCCGCCCAGGATGCCGAACACGGTCTGGATGAAGATGGGTGCCTTGACCAGGCCGCGATCGACGAAGTGCGCCAGGTTGTAGAGGTGCGAGGTGTCGTAGCACTCGAACTCGT
>JAZKHN010000201.1:1474-12581 GCA_040385325.1 Pseudomonadota bacterium | reverse complement strand
CCCTGGCTGTCGATCAATGACCGCCAGGCGATGTTGTTTGACCTCGGCGCTCGCCGCTTTTATATCTTTAACCTCGTGCTGTACCCGCAGGACCTGATTTACCTCACAGGGCTTCTGGTCATTTGTGCGCTCTCGCTGTTTCTGTTCACGGCCGTCGCCGGTCGCCTGTGGTGTGGCTACGCCTGCCCCCAAACTGTCTACACCGAAATTTTCATGTGGATTGAACGCAAGATTGAAGGTGATCGCGTGGCGCGCATGCGGCTGGATAAGGCGCCGCTCAACCCCGGCAAGCTGGCCCGTAAAAGTGCCAAACACGCGGCGTGGATTGCCGTCGGCCTCTGGACGGGTTTTACGTTTGTGGGTTACTTCTCCCCGATCAGGGAGCTGGCGACCGAGGCCGTTCACTTGTCGCTGGGCCCATGGGAGTGGTTTTGGGTGCTGTTTTATGGCTTTGCCACCTATGGCAATGCGGGCTTCATGCGTGAGCAGGTCTGCAAGTACATGTGCCCTTACGCCCGCTTTCAAAGTGCGATGTTTGATCGTGACACTCTGGTCGTGACCTACGATGAAGCGCGTGGTGAGGCACGGGGGTCACGCCCGAGGAGCGAGACGCCAGCCCAATACCAGGCAAAGGGGCTGGGTGACTGCATCGATTGCGGCTTGTGTGTGCAGGTCTGCCCGACGGGCATCGACATCCGTGAGGGCCTCCAATACGAGTGCATCAGCTGCTCGGCCTGCATAGACGCCTGTGATGGCGTGATGGACAAGATGCATTACCCGCGCGGCCTGATCCGTAACAGCACGCAGAACGGCATTGCCCTCAAGCTCACACGCTCTGCCATGTTTCGCCGGGTGTTACGCCCTCGTGTGCTGATTTACACGGCGGTTCTGGGAGCAGTCAGCATCGCCATGCTGGCCAGCCTGTTGCTACGCGCGTCTTTCAGGGTGGATGTGGTTCGCGACCGGGGCTCCATCGCCCGCATGGTAGGGCAGGGCGAAATAGAGAACGTGTACCGGTTGCAAATCATGAACGCGACTGAACATGGCCAGCAGTATTCGATTGGTGTGGCTGGAATTGAAGGCGCGCAGATTGTTTCCGACGCTGTTGCGACCGTTGATGCTGCAGATTCCCGCTGGGTGCCGGTTCGCGTTCGCACCCCGCCCGGCGCCCTGACGCCCGGTTCTCACCCGATCCAGTTCCTTGTCTCAACGCATGGGGTTTCACCGGAGCAACTGACCGAAAAATCAGTGTTTCTTGTTCCCCGCTAGGTTCCCGTACAACCCGATCCAGGAGGCCGCATGAATTACTCAGCAACTGGTGATGATGATCACCCTGCCATGGTCGACCAGCGACCGTGGTGGAAGGAGCCGTATGTATGGATGGTGATTGCAGGGCCAGTCTCAGCCGTGCTGGCGTGTCTTGTGACTGCCGTGTATATCCTGCAGGGCCCCGATGCCGTGGTTCCCGAAAGCCAGTATCCCCAGGGTCTTGCGATAAGCCGCGAGCTAAAAATTGCCCAGCCACCCATGCAGCCCGCGCAGCAGGGCCGCAATCACAGCGCCACGGGAGGTCAACTTGCACCAAAACCATGAGCTGGATGCCGTTAATAAGCGGACCGCGCAGCTGGCGCTGATCGCCTGGGTGGGATTTCTTGCGGCCTGCCTTCTGGAGGGCCTGGTGTTTTCGCTGGTTGATCCTGGCGAAATTCACTGGCCGGGCCGTATGCCGCAACCGACGCGGCTGGGCATTTACACAATGGCTTTTTTCTGTTTCTGGGTGATCAGCGCTGCTTCCGCGGGCGTGACATTGTGGCTTGCGCTGCCGGCGTCAGGAATCAATGGCACTGCTGCGGATTGACGATGCGCCTGAGTGCGTCCGCATCCAGGATGTGGATGTTGCGCTGTTTGACCTCAATCATGCCGTCCTCTGCAAACTTTGAAAACGTGCGGCTGACCGTCTCCAGTTTCATGCCGAGATAACTGCCGATTTCTTCGCGGGTCATGCGCAGTATCAGTTCCGATTTTGAAAACCCGCGTGCCTGCAGGCGCTGTACGAGATTCAGAAGGAATGCTGCCAGGCGCTCTTCAGCACGCATGCTGCCGAGCAGCAGCATGACGCCATGATCACGAACAATCTCGCGACTCATGATTTTGTGTACATGGTGCTGCAGCGAGTTGACTTCCCGGGAGATTTCTTCAATCCGGTCAAAAGGCATTACGCAGGCTTCTGCGTCTTCAAGCGCAATCGCATCGCAGGTGTGGACATCGTTCACTATGCCGTCCAGGCCAATAATTTCCCCGGCCATCTGGAAACCCGTGACCTGATCGCGGCCGTCTTCAGTCGTGACGGAGGTCTTGAAGAAACCACTGCGAATGGCGTACAGCGAGGTAAATTTTTCACCGGTATGAAACAGCGATGCGCCGCGCTTGATCATGCGCCTGGTTGCCACCAGTTCGTCTACCTTGCGCAATTCCTCCTTGTCGAGGCCTATGGGCAGGCATAGTTCGCGCAGGTTGCAGCTTGAGCAGGCTACTTTGATGGTTTCTTTAATCATTTGGTCGTGTCTTGATTTCCATGATAGGTCGTGAAGCCCATTTTTATCGTGCGGTGGCACACATATGGTTGTTGGGGGCGTTGACACACATCATGAAACTGATTGTGCGCCTTGAACTGTGGTTTGTACTTGATCCACATCAAGGTCTGCGCAGGGTTTTGAAGGCAAAGTGTGTGTTAACCCAGAGGATTCTTGTTCATGAGCGTTGTTTCGCCTGATTTGCTTCGCCGATTTGAAGGCAATGGCCCACGTTACACGTCTTATCCGACGGCGGACAGGTTTGTGGAGGCTTTCGCGGCCGATGACTACATTCAGGCGTTAAAGCAGCGTCGCATGGGGGCGGCCGCGATGACCCTGCCGCTGTCCCTCTATGTGCATATCCCGTTCTGTGAATCCCTTTGTTATTACTGCGCCTGTAACAAGATCATTACAAAGCACCACGGCAAAGCTGACGAATATCTGCGTTACCTCGACAGGGAAATCAACTTGCACACTGCACACGTCGGTCTGGGCCAGGTGCTGACCCAGTTGCATCTGGGTGGAGGTACGCCCACCTTCATGAGCGATTTGCAGCTTCGCGCATTGATGACCATGCTGCGCCGCAGTTTCACTTTTGCGCCAGGCGGCGAGTATTCGATTGAGGTTGACCCGCGCACGGTTGATGTCAACCGGCTTGCAGTGCTGGCGGAACTGGGATTCAACCGCTTGAGTTTCGGGGTGCAGGACTTTGACCCCGCCGTCCAGAAAGCGGTCCATCGTATCCAGCCTGCGGAACAGGTTTTTGCATTGGTTGAAGCCGCGCGTGCGCAGGGATTTGAATCGGTCAATGTTGACCTGATTTATGGCTTGCCACAGCAAACGCCGAAATCTTTTGGCCGTACCCTCGCCCAGGTTGCAGAACTCAGGCCAGACCGGGTCGCACTGTATGCCTATGCCCATCTGCCCGAACGGTTCAAGCCGCAACGGCGTATCGCCACTGCCGAACTACCACCGGCATCCAGCAAGCTGGCCATGCTTGCACAGTCGCTGGCTGCATTTGACGAGGCGGGCTATATGTATGTAGGCATGGATCACTTTGCCCTGCCTGGGGACGCGCTTGCTGTGGCCAAGCGGCAGGGGCGGTTGCACCGCAACTTTCAGGGTTACAGCACGCAGCCCGATTGCGACCTGATTGCACTCGGTGTTTCTGCCATCGGCAGGGTGGGGGCCATCTACAGCCAGAACGCCAAAACCCTAGACGAGTACTACGACCATCTCGACCAGGGCCGACTACCCGTGGTGCGGGGTCTTGCCCTGTCCCGCGATGATCTGGTCAGGCGCGCAGTCATCATGGCATTGATGTGCCAGGGCCAGCTTCAGTTCGAATCGATAGAGCTGTCGTACCTGATTGATTTCCGGCAGTATTTTGCGCCCGAACTGCAGGCACTTTCAGCGCTTGCTGAACAGGGCCTGGTTGTTCTTGGGAACTCCGGCATTCAGGTCACAGCCGATGGCTGGTTTTTTATCCGGGCCGTGGCCATGGTGTTTGACCGCTATCTTCAGGCTGATCGCAACCGCGCCAGGTTTTCACGAATCATCTAGGAACCTGATGCAAACCACGCTCGCGGTAACCGCCCTTTTTATGGGGCTTGCAGGCGGGCCGCACTGCGTGGCGATGTGCGGTGCAGCTTGTGCGGCCATTGGCCGTTCCGGCGATGGTCGCAATACGCAGTCCATGTGGATATTCCAGGCCGGCCGGGTAGTGGGTTACTCCCTGATGGGGGCGCTGGCTGCTGCATCCATGCAAGGCCTTGGATGGCTCAGCATCCATTCGGCAGCGCTGAGGCCGGTATGGAGTCTTTTTCATGTGGCCGCCGCTTTCATGGGTTTGATGCTGCTGTGGCGGGCACGCCAGCCGGTATGGCTTGAGGATTCAGCACGTCATGTCTGGATGTGGGTGCGGGCGGCCACCGGTGGGTCAAGGTCAGGCGGTCGGCCGGGCGCTGGCGCGCTCCTGCTGGGGGTTGTCTGGTCCCTGCTGCCCTGCGGATTGCTCTATTCCGCCTTGCTCGTCGCAGCGCTGACCAGCAGCATGATCGAGGGCGCTGCCGTGATGGCCTTGTTTGCGCTGGGAAGCAGCGTCTCGCTCATGGCCGGTCCGTGGCTGTGGCTGCGTTTGCGCAGGCAGGGCTCGGGCCAGTGGGCTATTCGACTGGCGGGGCTGGCCTTGCTGCTAACGTCGCTCTTTGCCTTGTGGATGGGTCTGGTGCACGACACTGCCCCCTGGTGTTTGGCACCTTAGTACGCACCAATTGCGTGCCGTGACGAGACGCACGAGGCCTGGCAAAAAAATAAAATTAGCTCTTACAATTCTGGTTTTCAGGCGCTGCCACGCCTTGCAGGCGCGGGTTTCCAGTCAACTCAACCAGATTACCAACGGATTAAGAGTCATGCCAAAAAAGCAGTTGTTGTCGTTCGCAGTCCTGACCCTCGCACTTGCCGCCTGCGGTAAAAAAGAAGATCCTCCTGCTGCGCCGGCGGTGCCCGCCGCCGCCAGCAGTGCGCCGGCCGCCGTTGCCAACGCCGAGGAAAAAATTCTCAACATCTACAACTGGCCTGATTACATCGCCAAAGACATGGTGGCGAACTTCGAAAAGGAGTCCGGCATCAAGGTCAACTACCAGACCTTCGAGAACAATGAAGCGCTGCAGGCCAAGCTGGTGGCCGGCAATACGGGCTACGACATCGTTGTGCCCGGTGCTGTGTTTGCCAAGGGTCAGATAGATGGCGGCCTGCTGCAAAAGCTGGACAAGGCAAAAATCGCCAATTACGGCAATCTGGACCCGGCCATCATGTCCAAACTGGACAAGATCGACACCGGTAACGCCTATCTGGTGCCGTGGGCCTGGAGCTTCACCACGGTGGGTATCAACAAGGCCAAAGTCACCAAGGCGCTCGGCGCTACGCCCATGCCCGATAACGCCTGGGAACTCGTGTTCAACCCGGTTTACACCGCCAAGCTCAAGTCCTGCGGCATTGCCTTTCTGGACTCACCAACCGAGGTGATTCCACCGGCCATGCACTTCATTGGCAAAAATGCCTATTCCAATGATGCGGCCGACCACAAGGCGGCAGGCGAGATGCTCGCGAAGGTCAGACCACACGTGCGCCTGTTCTCAAGCACCATGATTGACGATCTCGCGGCAGGCAAGGCCTGCGTGGCGCTTGGCTGGGCTGGTGACATCAACATTGCACGTGGTCGCGCGCTTGAGAACAAGAACGGCAATGAAGTCGAAGCCTTGTTGCCAAGCACCGGCGGTTTGATCTTCTTTGACAACCTGGCCATTCCCAAGGATGCCAAACACCCCAACAATGCGCTGGCATTTATCAACTATTTCCTCAAGCCGGAAGTGTCTGCATCGCTGACCAATGAGCTGGGTTACGCCACGGCCAACAAGGCCAGCATTGCGAATGTCAAGCCCGAGATTGCCAAAGACCAGGCCGTGTTCCCGGATGCGGCGAACCTGCAGAAGATGGTGTCGCCATCAAGCTTCAGCAACGAAGCCAGGCAGTCCATGAGCAACATCTTTACCCTGTTCAAAAAAGGCTCCTGAGTGGCCGGAGTGAATTTGTCGGAAGGCTTTTTGCGGACCGACCAGCTTGTCAAGCGCTTTGACGGTGTTGCCGCGGTAGACGACGTTTCGCTGTCAATCAACAAGGGCGAAATTTTTGCGCTGCTGGGCAGTTCTGGTTGTGGCAAGTCGACCCTGCTGCGCATGCTTGCGGGCTTCGAGACACCTACGTCCGGGGCGGTAGTGTTGGGCGGCGTTGACATCGCCTCCATGCCGCCGTACGAGAGGCCCATCAACATGATGTTCCAGTCGTATGCGCTTTTCCCGCATCTCAATATCTGGGACAACATTGCTTTTGGTCTCAAGCGCGAGGGCATGCAAAAAGACCAGATTGCTGCACGTGTCGAAGAGATGCTCAGGCTCGTCCAGCTAGAAACCTTTGCCAAACGCAAGCCGCACCAGCTGTCGGGCGGGCAGCAGCAACGCGTGGCGCTGGCCAGAAGTCTGGCCAAAAAGCCACAGCTCCTGCTACTCGATGAGCCCTTGGGCGCGCTCGATAAAAAACTCAGGGAGCGTACACAGTTCGAACTGGTCAATATCCTGGAATCGGTAGGCGTGACCTGTGTCATGGTCACGCATGACCAGGAAGAAGCCATGGCCATGGCCTCACGTATTGCCGTGATGAGTCATGGCCGTGTGCTGCAGGTCGGAACGCCGCGCGAAATCTATGAACACCCGAATTGCCGTTTTGTTGCTGACTTCATCGGAAACGTCAACCTGTTTGAAGGTGAACTGACGGTAGATGAAGTCGACAGGTGCGAGGTGACCACTCCTCAAGGAGTCGTCAATGTGGGCCATGGCATCAGCGGCTCACTGGGCATGGCCGCTGCCGTTGCCGTGCGGCCCGAAAAGATTCACATCTCGAAGTCACGCCCCCAAAATGTGACTGTGAATCTGTTCACCGGACGGGTCAAGGAGATTGCCTATTTCGGCAGCTACAACACCTTCATCGTCGAGATGCAGGGTAGCCGCCGCATCAAGATCACCGAAACCAATACGACCCGGCATGAAAGTAGCACCATCACCTGGGAGGACGACGTGTTCTTCTGGTGGGACGACATCGCGCCCGTCGTGCTGACGCAATAGCCCCATCGCTGCGCATGACCACACCGGGTAAATTCCGCATCAGCTTGGGCAGGCGGTTTGTGATCGCCGTGCCCTATGGCTGGTTGCTGGTATTTTTTGTCCTGCCTTTCCTCATCCTGCTTCGCATCAGCGTGACAGACATGGGCAGCGGAGTTGACCCTTTTACGCCGCTCATCGAGAGCGGGCGCATCATGCTCAAGCATGACAACTACCTGTCCATCTTCAGCGATGGCACAGGCGCCGGGGCTACGATTTATGTCGATGCGTACAAGACCTCGCTCAAGTACGCCTTCCTGACCACGCTTTGCTGCCTGCTGATCGGCTACCCGTTTGCTTACTTCATGGCACGTGCAAGGGCCTCCATTCGCCCGGCATTGCTGATGCTGGTGATGCTGCCTTTCTGGACCTCGTTCCTGTTGCGCGTCTATGCATGGAAAGGCATCCTCGCCGACCAGGGCGTGCTCAACAACCTCCTGATGGCGCTGGGCATCATTCATGAGCCGCTGGTCATGCTCTACACCGATGTGTCCATGCTGGTGGGCATGACTTATGTCTATTGTCCTTTCATGATCCTGCCGCTCTACGCCAACCTGGTGAAGATGGATTTGCGCCTGCTGGAGGCTGCACACGATTTGGGTGCGAGTGCGTGGAAAGCCTTTTGGCTGATCACTGTGCCGCTCAGCAAGTCGGGCATCATCGCGGGCTCCATGCTGGTGTTTATTCCGGCAGTTGGGGAGTTCGTGATTCCCTCGCTCCTCGGGGGTGCCGAAAACATCATGATTGGCCGTGTCGTCTGGGACGAAATGTTCAGCAGCAACAACTGGCCGCGTGCAGCCGCATTGTCCGTGGTGATGATTGTTGCCATATTGGTGCCGCTGGCCTGGTATTACAGATCCAGCGATGCGGCTGATGCAGCTTCGGGAACGGGGCGCTGAGATGGCAGGCCATGCAGGAACCGGCAAACGTCTGGGTGAGAAACATCTCGGTCGCCTGTGGCTGGCGCTGGTGTATCTCTTCCTCTACATACCGCTGATTTTCCTGATTGTTTTTTCTTTCAACAGTACGCGGCAGGACGGCATCTTTACCGGTTTTTCCCTGCGCTGGTATCAGGCGTTGGTCGAAGATCCCCGGCTGGTGGAAGGCTTCTTCCTCTCGTTGAAGGTAGCGCTGATCACCGGCACGCTGTCTGTTGTGCTGGGCAGCTTTGCGGCGTTTGTTCTTGTGCGCTACAAGCGCTTTTCAGGTCGTACGCTGTTCTACGGTCTGGTGAATGCACCCCTGGTCATGCCCGAGGTCATCATCGGGCTCTCATTGCTCTTGCTGATGGTCGCTGTACAACGAACACTTGGCTTTCCGGCGCGTGGCTTTGTCACCATCGTCTTGGGCCATACGCTTCTGGGCATGGCCTATGCAACGGTGGTCATACAGTCGCGCCTGAGCGAGATGGACAGGTCTATCGAAGAAGCGGCCATGGACCTGGGCTGTCGCCCCATGCAGGTGTTTTTTCTCGTGACGTTGCCGAACATTGCGCCCGCGCTTGTATCGGCATGGCTGTTGACCTTTACTCTGTCGTTTGACGATGTGGTGATATCGGAGTTTTTGTCAGGCCCGGGTGTAACGACCTTGCCGCAGGTCATCTTCAGCTACGCCAGGCGCGGGGTGAACCCATCTATTTACGCTGCTGCCACCTTGCTGATAGCGGCCGTGTCACTGGGCATCATTGCCTACAGCATTTTCATGATGCGGCGACAGAAGCGCCTGGACCGCGAGATCAATGCGGCGGTGCGTTCCGCTGCGGCAGCGTAGCCAGCACGACGCCAATCAGCGCAATGCCAAAAGCGCCGATTTGTGCGACGGTCAGGTTTTCACCGAGGACCAGCACTCCAACAGCTGCAGCGCTGATGGGCAAAAGTACGGTGAACACCCCAGCCTGGCTCGCAGGCACTGTTTTCAGCCCGGTCATCCAGAGCCAGACTGTCCAGACGCTTGCCGCCATTGAATAAAACAGGAGCAATATCCAGCTGGAACTGGTCACCGCGGCGAAGTCAAAGCGCCATGCGATCCAGAGGCCGAAAGGCGTAACCAGCGCAAACCCCCACAGATTGATCAGTGCGGTGATCCGTTTGGGGCTCAAAACCCCTGTCAGCTTTTTGCCGATGACGGCATATGCCGCTTCACATATAACGGCGCCCACCAGCAGCAGATTTCCCAGCCAGGCGGTTTTTGCCGATGCGCCAGGCTCCAGATTTGCTGCAACCTGAAGTGTTGGGTCTTGCTTTGATAACTATACAAGTACCACGCCTGAGACTGCGCACGCAACCGCCACCCCGGTACGAAGGGTGATGCGTTCACGCAAAAATAGCCAGCTCAACAGCGCAACAACTGCCGGAATGGACGCCATGATGACGCCCGCCGCAACTGCGCTGGTCATGCTTACGCCAAACAGCATGCAGATCGAAAACAGAAAATTTCCGAGAAATGATTCCAGAAACAGCAGGCGCCTTGTTTGCGTGGTCATCGGCCGTTCATCTGCAGGTTTTTTAAGCCAGTGAAGCATCGCCGCGCCGCCAATGCCAAATCGCAGCCAGGCCAGAAGAAAAACGGGCAGGGCGGCAACCAGTGGTTTGGAAAGGGCAACATAGCTGCCTACGAGCGACATGCTCAGGGCAAGGCAGGCGTAGGCCAGAATGCGGTTCATGACTGTGCAGTTTGTGCCATTGCTGGTTTCAATAATGCATTACTTTGAGATCTGAAAATATGCCTTCTCCTTCTGAAGTCCGCTATGTTTTTGTATATGGCACCCTGTGCAGCGGGGAGCAGCGTGACATCAACAATTTGAATCCCCCTCCACAGTACATCGGTGAAGCCTGCGTACCCGGCACGCTTTATGACCTCGGCAGCTATCCTGGCATCGTTCTCGGTGGGCAGGGTACCGTGCGCGGCGAGGTATATCGAATCAGCGCAGAGCTTGAGCGCACGCTGGACGAGATTGAGGAGGTCTGGCCCCAGCAGACTGGTGAGTATGCAAAGCGCGAAGTGCTGGTTCGGCTGCAAGCGGACGGAAGGCAGGGCAGTGCTAGCCATACCGCATCCTGCCTTGTTTATGAAATTGCAGCTGCGCAAACCTTGGGAAAGGCATTGATTGAGAGTGGGAGTTGGGTGAAATACAGAAAGCTCAAGACGTCGAGGGCTGGTTGACATGGCTCGGTTTATGCATGTTGGGAGCTTAATGAGGGCAGACACGCAAATTTCACAATCCAGCATTTGTTTTTCTTGATGTGAAATTTTGAATTGGTGCACTGCAAAATAATTTCTCAATACAAGAAATTTAATTTTGTATTGCAAAATTATTTTTGCAAGCCATTGATTTTAAAAGAGATTAAATTTTGTCTTATATAAGACATAAGAGATGAATAAGTCTTGTAGAAGACTTAAACTGACGTCAGTTCTTTAAGCCGTTTCCTTTCTTGTTTTACACCAACCTCCGGAGCCCACCATGCCGCAAGCACTGACCGAACAACTCAGCCGTGATCAGCAAATCTCAGCCCTTGAAAAAGACTGGGCGACCAACCCGCGCTGGAAGGGCGTCAAGCGTGGTTACAGCGCTGCCGACGTGGTTCGCCTGCGCGGTTCGCTGCCAATTGAGCACACGCTTGCAAAGCGTGGCGCTGAAAAGCTCTGGGACAAAATCAACGGTGGCGCCAAAAAGGGCTATGTGAATGCATTCGGCGCCATCAGTGCCGGCCAGGCCATGCAGCAAGCCAAGGCTGGCCTCGAAGCCGTGTATCTGTCGGGCTGGCAAGTTGCTGCTGACGGCAACACCTCTGAAACCATGTACCCCGACCAGTCGCTGTA
>JAZKHN010000201.1:0-1374 GCA_040385325.1 Pseudomonadota bacterium | reverse complement strand
GCCAACGGCGAAGGCATGAAGCACTACGTCAACATGGTGCAGGAACCTGAATTCGCAGCACGTGACAAGGGTTACACCTTCGTGTCGCACCAGCAGGAAGTCGGCGCCGGTTACTTCGACGACGTGACAACTGTTATCCAGGGCGGCTCGTCCAGCGTCAAGGCGCTGACCGGCTCTACCGAAGAAGAGCAGTTCCACTGATCTCTGGTTAAAGCCTGCAAGCCCCTGAAAATCAGGGTTTGAGCAGAAAGCCCGGGCCTCCCTCCACAGGGTTGCCCGGGCTTTTTTATGAGGGAGTTTTCGCGTAGAGTGCAGGCTGCCCCGGTAAAAGCTGACAAATCAATTGTGGAGGAGGCCGCGATGTCTGAACTGACGACAGGTTTCAAGCGTGTTCCCTGTCCTGAGTGCAATGGCACCGGGGAGTTGCGCATTGAGAGCGAAAACATCAACGAAAACTTTGAAGTTGAAAAGCAGACTGTCATCATGGAATGCCAGAACTGCCGGGGCCTGGGTTTCATGCCGCCCACATCTCCGCAATAGGCTCAAAAATCCCTCGCGGCAGCGCGCCGCCATCGTGTCGTAAAATATGGCCATGCAATCAATCAAACTTGAAACAGGAAGGATAGTCCGGGTTATGACACCGCGAACTACGACCTCGCCTTGTTCCTGGAGTCATTCAGGGCGCTAGCCCGCACCCCTGTTGACACGCTGTCCACCAGCACCTCACCCACATATTGATCAAGCGCGGCATTCACCGCGCTTTTTTTATTGCCCGCTTTATTAGAGAGTTTTCATGATCCACATCACGCTTCCAGACGGTTCAAAACGCGACTATCCCGGCCCTGTCACGGTGGCGGAGGTCGCCGCTTCCATTGGCCCCGGCCTGGCCAAGGTGACTGTCGCCGGCAAGGTCGACGGCAAGCTGGTCGATGCCAGCGACAGCATTGACCATGATGCAAAACTGCAAATCATCACGCCCAAGGATGATGATGGCGTGGAGATCATTCGCCACTCGACGGCCCACCTTGTAGGCCATGCCGTCAAGCAGCTCTACCCAACGGCGAAGATGGTGATTGGCCCGGTGATCGACGAAGGCTTCTATTACGACATCGCCTATGAGCGGCCCTTCACGCCGGAAGACATGGCCGCCATCGAATCGCGCATGCGCGAACTCATTGCGCAGGACTACGACGTCGTCAAAAAAATGACGCCGCGCGCCGAGGTGATCGAGGTTTTCAAGTCCCGCGGTGAAGACTACAAGCTGCGCCTCGTCGAAGACATGCCCGACGAAAAAGCCATGGGCCTGTATTACCACCAGGAATACGTGGACATGTGCCGCGGCCCCCACGTGCCGAACACGCGCTTTCTGAAGGT
>JAZKHN010000200.1:0-22523 GCA_040385325.1 Pseudomonadota bacterium | reverse complement strand
GCCCGCATGGCGCGCGACATGCTGGGCGGCAACGGCATCAGCGACGAGTACGGCGTGGCCCGCCACCTGGTCAACCTGGAAGTCGTCAACACGTATGAAGGCACGCACGACGTGCACGCACTCATCCTGGGGCGCGCCATCACCGGAATTGCCGCTTTTTCCTGAACGTGCGGCAAGGTCAGCGACCCCATTTGCTATTAAATCAGTAGCTGCCCACGTACGTATTTAAAGGGCTGCAGCCCAAAATGATGCTTAAAAATGGCCTTTTGAGGTCATTTTTTGCTTTTTAGGGTCGGGGATTTGATGGCTCATGGTGACCCTGGCAAATAAAGCATCACAAATGAAGCATTAAGCACTTAATGCTTCATTTATGACTCATTAATCTCTTGGCGCGTCAGCTGCGTCACCCGCTGTCGCAGGCAACAGCGCAGACCCGCTGCACCGAATAAAGCCCTGAAGCCCTTGCCAATTGAGGCCGGCCCGCTACCGGTTGGCCAGACTACCCGGCCCTCCATCGGCGGGACCAGCTCCGTGTCACCGCACACAAAGCCAGACAACCCGCACCTCGGAGGCATGCGCAGGACAGGCGCAATGCCAGCCACCGCCAGACGCCTCAGTCAAGGCGTCAGAAGAACGTCAGCAATCATGCAGCACCAAAAGAAACCGCCGCGCCTGTGCTGCGCGAGACCTGCAGCGGCGAACAACCGGCCTCCAGCATCACCGCCACACAGCGTCAGGCCATGCGCCGTGCGGTATCGCAGGCTTCTGCGGTTAAGTCCCCTGATGGCACCCACCTGCATGCAAATGACGCCCTGTTGACATTGCGCAAGCACCTCGCGATCAGGGTCGGCCATGATGCAAAACTACCTAAGGGTCTTACCCGGTATCGCCCCCATAGGGCGCTGGCTACTATCACCACCTGTGTTTCACGGGAGGCATTTTCTGGCTGTCTTCACGACATGCTTGCCCCCCTGGATGCATTGCCTGTTTACCCTTATCCGCCGGAGATCGTTTTGCCAGACTTGCCAGTTGAGTACATTCTTGAAACGCGCGGCCTGACCAAGGAGTTCAAGGGTTTTGTCGCCGTCAACAACGTGGACCTGAAAGTCCAGCGCGGGCACATTCACGCGCTGATAGGCCCCAACGGCGCAGGCAAGACCACCTACTTCAACCTGCTGACCAAGTTTTTGCTGCCGACGCGCGGCACGATTCTGTTCAACGGCAACGACATCACGTCTGAAAAGCCCGCGCAAACCGCACGGCGCGGCATCGTCCGCTCTTTTCAGATCTCGGCCGTCTTTCCGCACATGACCGTGCTTGAGAACGTGCGCGCCGCCCTGCAGCGCAACCTGGGCACCTCGTTTCACTTCTGGAAAGCCGAAGACTCGCTGTTTCACCTGCACCAGCGTGCGCGCGAACTGCTGGAAGCGGTTGACCTCTCAAGCTTTGCCGACGAGATGACCGTCAACCTGCCTTATGGCCGCAAACGTGCGCTTGAACTGGCCACCACGCTGGCCCTTGAGCCCGAACTGATGCTGCTCGACGAACCCACACAGGGCATGGGCCATGAAGACGTGGACCGCGTGACGCAGCTCATCAAGAAAGTATCTGCCGGCCGCACCATCCTGATGGTCGAACACAACATGAATGTGGTGTCGTCGATTGCCGACCGCATCACGGTGCTGCAGCGGGGTGCCATCATTGCCGACGGGCCTTATGCGGAAGTCTCCAAAAATCCATTGGTGATTGAAGCCTACATGGGCACCGCCGATACAGAACTGCAGGGAGCCCACTGATGACTACGGAGCTCCTTCGCATAGAAGACCTCAACGCCTGGTACGGCGAGTCGCACATCCTGCATGGCGTGAACCTCACGGTCAATGAAGGTGAAGTCGTGACCCTGCTGGGCCGCAACGGCGCGGGCCGCACCACCACCATGCGCGCCATCGTCGGCCTGACCGGCTCCCGCAAGGGCTCCATCAGGATCAAGGGCGAAGAGTCCATCAAAATGGCGCCGCACAAGATTGCGCGCCTGGGCGTAGGTTACTGCCCTGAAGAGCGCGGCATTTTTGCCAGCCTCTCGGCCGAAGAAAACCTGATGCTGCCGCCCACGATCGCCCCGGGCGGCATGAGCATCGACGAAATCTACGCCATGTTTCCCAACCTGAAAGAGCGCGCCTCCAGCCCGGGCACGCGCCTGTCAGGTGGCGAGCAGCAGATGCTGGCCGTCGCGCGCATACTGCGCACCGGCGCACGCCTGCTGCTGCTCGATGAAATTTCCGAGGGGCTCGCACCCGTCATCGTGCAGAAGCTCGCCGAGATGATTCTCACGCTCAAGGCCAAGGGCTACACCATCGTGCTGGTCGAGCAGAACTTCCGTTTTGCAGCGCCGCTGGCTGACCGTTTTTATGTCATGGAACATGGCCGCATCGTCAAGCAGTTCAACCAGAGTGAGCTGAAGGCCAACATGGGCATGCTGCAGGAATACCTCGGCGTCTGATCACGCGCACCGGATTCGCAAATTTTTCGCTCCCCCTTTCACCACAACCCCGCTAACAGGAGACATTCCATGAAACTCAAATTCAAAGCACTCGTCGCCGCCATGGCCCTCGGCACGGTGGCAGCCGCCTCCGCCCAGGGCACCGGCCCGATCAAGATCGGCATCATCACCGACATGTCCAGCCTTTACGCGGACATCGACGGCCCTGCAGGCGCGGAAATGGTCAAGTGGGCCGTGCAGGATTTCGGCGGCAAGGTTTTGAACCGCCCGGTTGAAGTGCTGAGCGCCGATCACCAGAACAAGGCTGACGTTGCATCGTCAAAAGCCCGCGAGTGGATCGACAAGGACGGCCTGCAGATGCTGATTGGCGGCACCAACTCCGGCACGGCGCTGGCCATGTCCAAGGTCACGACCGAAAAGAAGCGCCCCTTCATCGCCATCGGCCCCGGCTCTGCCCGTCTGACGAATGAAGACTGCTCACCTTACACCGTGCACTATGCCTATGACACCGTGGCCCTGGCCAAGGTCGCGGGCTCGGCACTGGTCAAGGCGGGCAACAAAAGCTGGTACTTCCTGACTGCTGACTACGCATTCGGCTACTCGCTCGAAGGCGATGCATCTACCGTGGTCAAGGCCAATGGCGGAACCGTTGCCGGTACCGTGCGCCACCCGCTGAACGCGTCTGACTTCTCGTCCTTCCTGCTGCAGGCACAGTCGTCCAAGGCACAAATCCTGGGCCTGGCCAATGCGGGCGGTGACTTCACCAACGCCATGAAGGCTGCCAAGGAATTCGGCATCGGCAAGACCATGAAGGTTGCCGGCCTGCTGGTGTTCATCAACGACGTGCACAGCCTCGGCCTGGCCAACACCGAAGGCCTGCAACTGGCAGACAGCTGGTACTGGAACCAGGACGACGCCTCACGCAAGTTCGCCAAGCGCTTCTTTGACAAATACAAACGCATGCCTTCAAGCCTGCAGGCAGCTGACTACTCTGCCACCACGAGCTACCTGAAGGCTGTGCAAGCCGCAGGTACGACGGATTCAGACAAGGTCATGAGCACCATGAAGTCCATGAAGATTGATGACTTCTATCACAAGGGCCAGATCCGCGCCGACGGCCGCATGATCCACGACATGTATTTGTTCCAGGTCAAGAGCCAGAAAGAGTCCACCACGCCATGGGACTACTACAAGACGATCGCCAAGGTTCCTGGCGAGCAGGCTTTCACGACGGTTGCCGAGTCCAAGTGCTCGCTGATCAAGAAGTAATCAAACCATAAAAACGGAGAAGGACGAGGGTTGGCGCCAGCCGGTCATGTCTGCATGACCGGCTGGTTTCGACATTCGCCTCTCACGGTGCTCCTCAAGCGTACAACCAGGTTCTCATGGAAATTTTCGGCATCCCTTTGCAAGCGTTTATGGGCCAGCTCATGCTGGGCCTGGTCAACGGCGCGTTCTACGCGATGTTGAGCCTGGGTCTGGCGGTCATCTTTGGCCTGCTGGGCATCGTGAACTTCGCGCATGGCGCGCTCTACATGCTGGGCGCCTTCGCAGCCTGGATCATGCTGGACCAGTTCGCCATCAATTACTGGATGGCACTGGTACTGGCGCCGCTGACCGTCGGCATTCTTGGCGTCATCATTGAACGGCTGTTTCTCAAGCACCTGTACAAGCTCGATCCGCTGTATGGCCTGCTGCTCACGTTCGGCCTGGCGCTGGTTCTGGAAGGCATCTTCCGCGAACTCTATGGCGTGTCCGGCCAGAATTACAACGTGCCCGAGCTGCTCTCGGGCGCCACAAACCTCGGCTTCATGGTGCTGCCCAACTACCGTGCATGGGTGGTTGTCGCCTCGCTGGTGGTCTGCCTGAGCACCTGGTACCTGATCGAGCGCACACGGCTGGGTGCCTACCTGCGCGCCGGCACCGAAAACGCACCGCTGGTGCAGGCCTTCGGCGTCAACGTGCCGCTGATGGTCATGCTGACCTACGGCGCAGGCGCTGCGCTCGCCGGCCTCGCGGGTGTGCTGGCTGCGCCTGTCATCCAGGTGAACCCGCTCATGGGTTCCAACCTCATCATTGTGGTGTTTGCCGTCGTCGTCATCGGCGGCATGGGCTCCATCCTCGGCTCGGTCATCACCGGTCTGGGTCTGGGCATTGTCGAGGGACTGACCCGGGTCTTTTACCCTGAAGCCTCCAACATCGTGGTGTTCGTCATCATGGTCATCGTATTGATGGTCAAGCCCGCCGGTCTTTTCGGCAAGGAGGCTTGATCATGAGCACGCCCGCAACCGCAGCAGCCACCCCTACCGTGACCTCCACTTCAAGCAACTTGCTGGCCAAAGCCGCAAAAATCACGCGCGTCACCTATCTGGTGCTGCTGGTCCTGGCACTGGCGGCGCCTTTCATGGGCCTGTACCCGGTGTTCGTGATGAAGCTGCTGTGCTTCGCCCTGTTTGCCTGCGCCTTCAACCTGCTTCTGGGTTTTACCGGCCTGCTGTCATTCGGACACGCTGCGTTTTTCGGCTCGGCGGCTTATGTCACAGGCTGGTTAATCAAGTCCATGAACTGGACACCGGAGCTGGGCCTGGTGGCGGGTGCAGTGGCTGCCGGCCTGATCGGCCTGCTGGTCGGGCTGGTGGCCATCCGCCGCCAGGGCATTTACTTCGCCATGATCACGCTGGCGATTGCGCAGATGGTTTATTTCGTCTGCCTGCAGGCCAGTTTTACCGGTGGTGAAGATGGCCTTCAGGGCGTGCCGCGCGGCAAGCTCTTCGGGGTCTTCTCGCTTGAATCAGACATCTCGCTGTACTACGTGGTGGTGGCGGTGTTTGTGGCCTGCTTCCTGTTCATCTCGCGCATCGTGCACTCGCCCTTTGGCCAGGTGCTCAAGATGATTCGCGAGAACGAGCCACGCGCCATCTCTCTGGGCTACAACGTCGACCGCTACAAGCTGCTGGCCTTTGTGCTGTCGGCTGCCCTGACCGGTCTGGCCGGCTCGCTCAAGACACTGGTGATGGGTTTTGCCACGCTGTCAGATGTGCACTGGTCCATGTCGGGCGAGGTGATCCTGATGACACTGCTGGGTGGCGTGGGCACCTTCTTCGGCCCGGTCATGGGCTCGGGCATTGTGATTGCCCTGCAGAATTTGCTGGCCGACAAGGTCGGCTCATGGGTCACCGTCATCATCGGTGTGATCTTCGTAATCTGCGTGCTGGCTTTCCGCAAGGGTGTGGTGGGTGAACTGCTGGCCTATCGCGAACGCAGGCGCAATGCCGAGAGCCGTGTCGCCTGACCAGAATCTCACGAGATAACAAAAAAGCGCCTGACCGGCGCTTTTTTTTCTAGAACCCGTCGGTGGACAAAGCGTAGGGCACGTGCTGCGGCACGATGAGTTGCCCTTCGCTGTTGGGCACAGCCTGAATATTGATGACGGGCTGGGCGGCCATCACATTGCCGTAAATGGTGGCAAACGCTATGTCTGCAGCGTCCCGACCCGTGGCGAAACGCACAAACCCCATGGGGATGGCGGTACCCGAGGGGTCGAAGATGTACCAGCGATCACCCAGGAAAACTTCCACATAGGCATGAAAATCCTGTGGGCCCAAAGCGGGGTCTGCACCGTAGTCCATGCCGCTGGCCATGCGCGCCGGCAGGTTGGCTGCCCGGCACAGGGCGATCATCAAATGCGCAAAATCGCGGCAAACGCCGACGCGCTCGATGAGGGTATCGAGAGCAGAGGTGTTGCTGTTGCTGGTGTTGCCCTGAAAGGTGATCTGGCGCTGCACCCATTCACAGATTGCCGTGGCGCGGCTGTAACCCAGGGGCAGGTGGCCGAACTCCTGGTTCGCAAGGGTCAGCAGGCGATCTGACTGGCAATAGCGGCTGGGGTAAAGATAGGTAAGCACTTCGCCTGGCAAGGCCTGCGAGCTCAATTCAGGCAGCTGGCCAGGATGCGCTTCGTAGTGCACCAGCTCGACGGTGGCGTCATAGCGCAATGCGAAGGACCCGGGGTTGGCGCGCAGCCTCAAAAACCGGCTCTGCGTGGCCGGATCGGTGTAGACCGTGTAGGGCACATTCTGGGTAAACCCCAGCGTCTCGTTGATGACGATTTGCCGCGGTGTGTAGGCCGCCTGGATGTTGAAGATGAAATCGCAGGGCACGCCCGTGATCTCGTAAGCGAGTTCTGTTGAAAATTCAAGCCGGACCATGGTGCCTGTCTGCGTGTTTGTGATGTCGGTAGGGAGACGTGCAAAAAATTAACCTGCACGCATCGCCTTATTGGGCCACCAAACACGGGCGGTATTCGAAGCTGGCGATGTTGGCCGAACGGCCCTGCCCCGCCGTGCCGACAACAGGTCGGCAGCCTCGCCTACAGATAGGGCTCAGACGACCTTGACGGCGCGTCCAATGAACTGGATGGGGCCTGTGGGCTTGTTGGTGGGGGAGCCATTGACAGGTTCAAGCGTGAGCTCGAACAGCTGGTTGGGCTGCAGCGGTGGAAGCTTGTCGAGCGGTATTTGCAGGGTCTGGCCCGGTTTGACCAGGCCCAGCGACACCGGTCCGGTCCAGTTGTCACCCTTGGTCCAGAACTGCAGTGATTTTTCAGCAGGCACTTCCGTCTGGCCCAGTGGAATCAGGCTGAGCTGCTGGGGACTGCTGGCCTGTATGACCCAGCCAGGCGCCTTGTCCTGCGGGGCCACCAGTACCACCATGTATTGCGGCCCCGCCACAGGTGACACACCCATGCGCGTGACAAGCACCGCAGCCATCACCGCCGCCGCAGCAAAGCCGGTACCTGCCAGGCCGCGCCAGAGTTTCACGCTGTTCCACCAGCTTTCCTGCACAGGCACAAGCGCCTTGCCATGCGGCGCTCCAGATGCAGGAGTCTTTTCAATGCTGCTTTCAATGCTCTTCTCGATCCGCTGCCAGAGTTGCACCGACGGCTCAACGGGCTCGGCCAGCGACGCCAGAGGCAGCAGCCGCTCCTGCCAGAACAGGACCGCTGTGCGCAGCTCTGCATCAAGTGGCAAACGCGCTTCGACCGCACGACGCGTTCCGGCAGACAGCGTGCCCAATGCATACCCGGCAGCAAGGTCCTGCCTGTCGGCCATGTCATTTGGCGCGCTCATGCCATGCACTCCCTGAGCGAGCCCATGCCGCGCTTGATCCAGGCCTTCACGGTACCCAGCGGTGTCCGGGTGCGCTCGGCGATCTCGCCATGCGAGCAGCCATCAACATAGGCATAAAGAATGCAGTTGCGGCGTGCCGGCTCCAGTCGTTCCAGGCAATCGTTGAGTTTGCCCATGCTGGTACGCAGTTCGAAGGCATCCGTCATGCCGGCGTGCGCATGCAGGGAGGCGTCCGCATCCAGCGCTTCGGCAGTTTCCTCATCGACGGACACCTCGCGCGCACCGTCGCGCACGGCATTGAAGGCCAGGTTGCGTGTCACGCTGTAGATCCAGCCCCGGCCCGAGCCCAGCGCAGCGTCAAAGCTGGAGGCCTTGTTCCAGATGTTGACAAAGGCGTCATGCAATATGTCTTCGGCCTGTTGGCGCTGGCGCACGATGCGCAGTGCGACGCCCAGCAAATTGCGGGCTTCGTGTTGATAAAGGCTTTGAAAGGCGGCCCGGTCACCGGCAGCGCAGGCTGTAAGCGCATGCTCGTAATCGAAAGTTGTTGTTGTGGCAGCGGGCAGGGTTGTCACGGAATCAGTCGGCCTGGTCAGCTTCATCGGCATGAAGCAGTGAAACAACCCCACCCAGCCCTTCGGGTTGCGCGGGGAATCAGTCACGCCGATATTAGCCGAAGGACAGGCTGCGAGCCCGGGCTTTTGCGCGCCGCAGACATGGGGGCTACCCTCAAGCGCCACACAGCTGCGGGCGGTGGACACGGTGGCCACACTGGTTCTCATGGCCACCGTCCCGGGCTTTGACCGCTGAACTTCTGTTCAGCTGCGGCTTACGCAGCTTTCCAGATGATGTAGTCAGCCTGGTACTTCACGATTTCCTTGGTGCCTTTGTTGGCGGGGCTGCAAACCGATGCGGGTGCCACGCCACCCTTGAGAGCCACACGCTGGATGTAGGTCACGCCGGTCATGGCACCGCTGCCCATGGCAGGGTTGGCCTTGACCAGTTGCAAAGGCAGGTTGCCGGGGCTGGAGGGCGCAACGGCGAGCTGGGTAGCGGTCAGCTTTGAGCCATCCAGCGATTCCCAGGTGGCGGGTGGGCCATAGTACTTGCCGACCTGCTTGCCACTGCGGTCGTTAAGCACGGCGTTCGGGCCCACAAACACCCACTCGGTCTGGCCTGGGGCGTTGGCCTTGTCGCGGCACTCATAAGTGATGTCGCCCACTCCCACGGTTTCCATGGCAACACGGTTGCCGGCCGGCACCTTGATGGTGTCAGGCAGGCCGTCCTGCGAGAACATGGGCTGCATCGTTCCGCAAGCGGTCAACAAGGCGGCTGCAGAAGCTGCGGCAAGAATCGAAAGGCGTTTGATTGACATGGAAATCCTCCAAAAATGGTTTAGCGATAAAGAACCCGTCGCAGCTTTTCAGCGCTGCTACATGTACTACACGCCAGAATCAGTTTTGGATGCAGATTCCTGAAAATTATTTTTCGACGCCCTGCCTGGGGGTTTCGGCCGGAGCGGTGTCCGCCGTGCTTGCAGTTGCTGCTGCATCTGCTTGCGCGTCTGCAGCAGCGCCCGTGCGACGGTCATGACGCCAGTAAATGTAGAGCGCTGCCCAGACGGCCGCCGTGCCCAGCAGTTTCCACCAGTCCTTGAGCCAGTCCAGCCAGGTGGTCTCGCCTGTACCAGACCAGACCTCGACGCGTACACGCTCAAACCGCAGGTTGCGCACATTGTCCAGGCGCAGCGACAGGGGTACAAGGCGGCCGTCTTCCAGCGCAGCAGGTTCGGAAGCAAGCACTAACTGCAGGAATTCTCCCTTCCTGACCCCAGGCTCACCCAGCAGAGGCACCACGCCGGGCGTACTTCCCCACCCCAATTGCCAGCGCGCGGCAACGTCATCACTCTCGATGGCGGCACCCAGCATCCTGATCACCAATGTGTAAGGCCCTGCGCCTGCTGCCGTGCGGAACTCGGAACCCGTCCAGGCAGGTATGCCCGCCAGCGTTTCGGTGCGCCCCTCAGACTGGCCATGCGCGGCCAGGTTGTACTGGTCGAGCAACTCCGAGGGTATTTCATATGAGCGCACGAGGGATTTGCCGTATCGGGAGGGCTCGTCCTGCGCCCATAGGAGTCCATGACCCAACATGCCTGCGTACACGCAGACACAACAGACCAACCAGCGCAAGATCCTTACCTGCCCCACAAGCTGCGCCTCAGGCCTCGTCCATAAAGCGCACCTTCACGCTTTTGCCCTTGACACCGCCATTGGCCAGCTTCAGCTGCGCCTGGCCGGCCAGCGCTCGGTCTACCGCAACGTAAGTCGAGAATTCATTGACATTGATCTTGCCGACCTGCTCGCGCGTAAACGGCGGGACATTGCCCGCATCACCCGTGAGCGCACCCAGCACATCGCCCGCACGGATCTTTTCCTTGCGGCCGCCCACAATCTGCAACGTGACCATGGGTGGCAGCAGGGGATCGTTGCTGGCCGGCGTGAGTTCAGTCAGCTTGTGCCATTCAGACTCAGCCTTCTGCAGCACCTCGATTTTCCCCACATAGCCCATCTCGTCCATGCTGGCCAGGCTGATGGCCCAGCCCTCTTCATCGGCACGGCCGGTGCGTCCGATGCGGTGAATATGCACTTCGGCATCCGGCGTGACATCGACATTGATCACCATGGCCAACTGGGCAATATCAAGCCCGCGCGCAGCAACATCGGTGGCCACCAGAACAGAGCAACTGCGGTTTGAAAACTGCACCAGGACCTGGTCACGCTCGCGCTGCTCAAGTTCACCAAAGAGCGCCAGCGCGCTGAAGCCCTGCTCTTTCAAATAGGCGACCAGTGCGCGGCACTGCGACTTGGTGTTGCAAAACGCCAGCGTGCTGGCCGGTCGAAAGTGCCTGAGCACCTGCGCCACCGCACCGAGGCGCGCCTCATCATGGTCGCTGTCGGGCACCTGGTACCAGCGCTGCTGGATTTTTGTTTTCTCATGCTGCGCCTGCACCGTGATGGTCTGCGGCGTTTTCATGAACTGCTGGCTGAGTTTGGCAATACCCTCGGGGTAGGTCGCAGAGAACAGCAGCGTCTGGCGTTCTTTGGGGCACTGCTTCGCCACGGTGGCGATATCTTCAAAAAAGCCCATGTCCAGCATGCGGTCGGCTTCATCGAGCACCAGCGTGTTCAGGGCTTCAAGACTCAGGTTGCCGCGCCCCAGGTGGTCCATGATGCGGCCAGGCGTACCGACCACAATGTGCGCGCCGTTCTCAAGGCTGGCGGTCTGGTTGCGCAGCGGCACGCCACCGCACAGCACCACCACCTTGACGTTTTCTTCTGCCCGCGCCAGCCGACGGATTTCAGTGGCCACCTGGTCGGCCAGCTCGCGCGTCGGGCACAGCACCATGGACTGCACGGCAAAACGGCGGGCATTGAGGTTGGCCAGCAGCGCTATGCCAAAGGCCGCCGTCTTGCCGCTGCCGGTCTTGGCCTGGGCAATCAGGTCCTTGCCCAGCAACGCAACCGGCAGGCTGGCCGCCTGAATCGGCGTCATGTTCAGGTAGCCCAGCTGCTTCAGGTTGGCCAGCACATGGGCCGGCAGGGAAAGAGCGCTGAAGTCGTTAGGGGCAGTAGTCATGCCCTGATTATCGGTGCGAGGCTTTTTTGGTCTTGTCAGCCGGATTAAAAGGCCTTGTTATCCCTGTTCAGGCCATTGGCCTGTCGCCACCAGTTGTGGCGAGATCAGGGTCGGCCCCCAGCTCAGGGGCAGCGATGCCTCTACGCGCCGCATCGCAGTCACATGGAACCGCAGCAACCGCTGTGCCCCTTCAAAGGCCCGCAGGTCGGGGCCATCCCAGACAATTTCTGCCGTCACCGCCAGGTAAAGCAGGTCGCCACTATCGAAGTCGATAAAAAGCAAACCCGCACGCGGGTTGATGGCGATATTACCCAGCGTATTGAAGAAAAAATTGCCGATGAAGTCCGGCACGGTGAGAGTACCGCTATCGTCCACCCGCACAAAACCGGGCTTGCCGCCACGATGCGAGACATCAACACCACCGGCACGGCCCACCTCTTTGCCGGCATAAGAGGTTGCAATAAACAGCGTATCTGCGCGCTCAATCAGGAGGCGTGCAGCGGCATCGAGCTGGCGGCCCTCATGGATCACCTTTTGCCCTTGCCGATCTGAATAAACCGGCGCACGCGCCTGTATGTATTTTGGGCAGTTGCCAAAGCTCTGCTCGACATGAACTGAAAAACCTCCATCACTCACGCCGTGCACCACACCGTTCATGCGGTTTCGCCTGCGGGTGTGCGGCTCTAAGCCGAGCAGGCCGATGGACGCGCCATCAGTCAGCAAGCCCTGCAGTGGGTCGCCAGCCAGGGGCTGCGCCTTCAACGTCAGCGTATGCGCATCGGGCGAATACATGAAGCCCGGAGCAGCAGCCAGCACCGAAGCCCAGGGCTGGCCCTGTGCATCAACACTGCCCACCACCACAAGAGGCAGCTGCTCGAAAAATTCACGATGCTGATCGGGCATGAAATCACGAATGACACGCGGGCCTATTTCCGCCAGCTTTTCCCGAATGCCCGGACCCACGCGCTCCTGCACGGCGCGCTCGCCCTCGTGAAAGGTCTGCAAGCTCATGCGACCAGACCGACGGGGCTTCTGACCATGGGCACAAAGCGCGGCAAGGCTTCCACGCGGGCCAGCCAGGCACGCACATTCGGGTACGCGTGGAGCGACACATTGCCTTCAGGCGCATGGGCCGTGTAACTGTAATTGGCGATGTCGGCGAGGGTCGCGCTGTCACCCGTCAAAAAACTCGAGGTCGCCAGTTGCTGCTCCATCACCTTGAAGAGTGCATGGGCGCGGGCCACAGCATCGTCAGGGCTGTCCGGTTTTTTGAACAGCTGGATCACTCGTGCGGCCGCAGGACCAAAAGCCAACTGGCCTGCCGCCACCGACAGCCAGCGTTGCACCTGTGCAGCAGCCAGAGGGTCGCCGGGCAGCCACTGTTCCGCATCCTGCGCATAGCGCCGCGTCAGGTACACAAGGATGGCATTCGAATCAGCCAGCGTCACGTCGCCGTCTTCAATCACCGGCACCTGGCCAAACGGGTTCATGGCCAGAAAGTCAGGCTTTTTGTGTGCGCCAGCCATGATGTCGACATTGACGAGCTCAAACGGGACGCCCAGCAGCGACATGAACAGCTCCACCCGGTGCGAGTGCCCGGAAATGGCGAGGCGGTGCAGCCTGATCGGTTTCGCAGGACCGGGCCTGGTGGTGGTAAGGGGTAAGGTCACAGCTGCTTTCCTTTGTACGTCATTGAAGGGTTGGAACATGGCATTGCTGGATTCTGGTTCACTCATCTGTATCAATAAATGGCTTGAAGTGGATTTGACTACTCCATTTATTGGATTAATCAGGCCAACCTGTTTACCATGCTGGGCATGGACAAACTCCGCGCCATGCAGGCCTTCATGCACATCGCCGACGAAGGCAGCCTGACGGCTGCGGCACGCGTGATGTCATCGTCGCTACCGGCCATGGTGCGCACCCTGGCCGCACTCGAAGCCCATCTGGGTGTGCGGCTCTTCAACCGCACCACACGCCGAATTGCACTCACCGATGAAGGCCGCCGCTACCTGGAGCGTTGCCGAGAAGTTCTGGGCGCCATACAGGACGCAGAAGAATCCCTTAACGACCAGGGCGGCGAGCCACACGGCCAGCTGGTGATCACAGCGCCTGTGCTCTTCGGGCAGATGTACGTCGCACCCGCCGTCACGCGCTTTGTGCAGCGCTACCCCGGTGTCAACTGCAAGCTGTTGCTGCACGATCGTGTGGTCAACCTGCTCGAAGAAGGCATTGATGTCGGCGTGCGCATCGGTGCACTTGAAGACTCCACACTGGTGGCGCAATCGGTGTTCAGCATCCGGCGGGTGGTGGTCGCGAGCCCGGCCTTCCTGCGCAGACACGGAGTGCCCAAACATCCGATGGAGCTTGCGTCAGGCAACTGTGTGCGGTTCACCGGCCCGAGCGGGCCGTGGTGGACTTTTCACGACAAGGGCAAGACGTTTACCGTGCCTGTCACCGGCAACCTCGAGTTCAACAATGCCGCACCGGCCGTCGAAGCCTGTGTGGCCGGCGCGGGTTTTGGCATGTTCATCTCATACCAGGCCGCGCCCTACGTTCAGCAGAAAAAACTTGTGACGATGCTGGAAGCGTTCGAGCCCCCCAAACGCCCGGTGAGCGTGGTCTACCCCCATGCACGGCTGCTGCCGACGCGCACAAAGGTTTTCATTGAGTGGATGAAAAATGAGCTTGGACAACTCACTCAGACCACACTTGTGCCCCAGGCAAAGCAGCGCGGTTTCTGATGAGATCTGTGCATGGAAAATACGTCAACTCCGGCCCCGGCGTGAATCCTGATTTTTTCTTCTCAGGCGACACGTCCGCTCACAACGCATTGCCACAATCGTCTGCCCCTGAAAATATTGCGATATATTAGAAGTATTCCCAACATGAGACGGCGCGGCGATCTCCCGTTCGAACCGGCAAGGTAAATAGGGGAGACACCCGCGTGCAACCAGAAGTACCACCGATTGGCTAAAAAAATCCCCCCCGTCAAACGACGTGACGCGGACCTCGCCTACGACGCAATAGAGACCATGATCATCACCCTGACGCTGCCACCAGGCACGCTGGTGGTCGAGTCGGAGTTGCTTGAGCGTACGGGCATAGGCCGCACGCCGGTACGCGAAGCGCTCATGCGCCTGATGTCAAGCGGGCTGCTGATCCAGCAGCCGCGTCGCGGCCTGCTGGTATCGCCCATAGATCTGGCCGACCACCTGGACGTCATCCAGACCAGGCTGGTGCTTGAACAACTCATCGCAGCCTGCGCGGCACGCCGTTCAACAGCAGCACAGCGCGCTGAAATACTGGTGATGGTCGAGAAAATGGTCGCTGCGGCGGAGCGCGATGACCTTTCTGCTTACACGCGGGCCGACCATGAACGTGCAACCGTCTTTTATGCAGCAAGTCGCAACATCTCGGCCGTGACGGCCGTGAAGCCACTGGTGACCCAGAGCAGGCGTTTCTGGTATGCCTACCAGCGTGCAGGGCAGATGCGCGAGGGTGTGGTCTTTCATCAGCAAATTGCCAATGGCGTGGCCTCTGGAAACGAAGCTGAAGCTGTCGCGGGTGCCACTGCCCTGATGGGCTATCTGGAAGCCTTCACGCGCCGCGTCATCAACGGCTAGCGCGACCTGAATTCGTCTGCCGTAAAAGGGGCTGCCTTCGCAGCGCCTTTTTTGTGCCCCTCGCTACATGGCTACAGACGGCAGCCAAAGTGCGATGGACGGAAAAACCATCAACACAAGAATTGCAAGCATGTAAACCAGCATGAAAGGGATAACGCCCGAGAACACGTCTGTGATCGGGCCCGGCTGCCGTCGCATGCCCTGCAGCACATAGAGCACGGTGCCGTCAGGCGGGCTGATCATCGCTATTTCCACCAGCATGGTGATCACCACACCAAACCAGATGGGGTCATAGCCCAGTGCCTTGACCACCGGGAACACCAGCGGAATGGTGGTGATGACCATGGCCATGCCTTCCATGAAGGTGCCCATGCCGATATAGAACCCGATGATCACCAGCATGATCACCCATCCCGGGAAAGGCAACTGCGTCAGGAACTTCGCAAGCATTTGCGGGATGCCCAGAGACGACAGGATGTAGTTCAGGAAATAGGCTCCGAACAATATCAGCGCAATCATTGACGTGGTGCGCGCCGTGGCGTGCATGCATTCCGCCAGCATCTTCCAGCGCAGCTTTCGGTCCACCAGCGCCAGCACCAGGCTGCCCGCCACGCCCAGCGCGGCCGACTCCGTGGGCGTCGCCCATCCTGCGTAGATCGTGCCCAGCACCAGACCAATCAGCAGAACCGTCGGGATCAGGTCCGACAGGCTGGCAAGGCGCTGGCCCCAGCTGGGCTTTGCGCCACCGGCATCGCCATGCAGGCCGAGCCGCCAGCTATAGAACAGGATCACCGCAGTGAAGAGCAGAACCACAAGAATGCTGGGGCCGACGGCTGCGAGGTACAGGGCCCCAACCGAGGTCTCCGTCAGCAGACCGTAGATGATGAAAGTGATGCCTGGCGGAATCAGGTTGCCCAGTGCGCCCCCCGCAGCCAGTGAGCCCAGTACCAGTTTGGGCGGGTAATGGGTTTTCTCGAAGTACGGCAATGCCACCGAGCCCATGGTCGCCGCCGTGGCCACGCTCGAACCGGCCACGGCCGAGAACACGGCGCAGGACACGATGTTGGTGTGAAGCAGCCCGCCGGGCAAGCGTCCCATCCAGATGTTCATCGCGCGATAGAGCCTGTCTGACAGGCCCGCACGCAGCATGATCTCTCCCATGAGCAGGAACAGGGGGACGGACACCAGCACAAAATTGGTGGATGGGTTCCAGATCATCTCGCCGATGAAGTTCCAGAACGGCCGGTCCGACAGGCCGAAGCCCGCCAGCAGCGCCAGCATTGCGAGCGACGCCCCCACATAGATGCCGCCGGCAAAGAAACCGACAAAGGCCACCAGCACACTGACCAGGGCCCACCACGGTACAGCGCCGACGGCCGGGCTTTGTACACCGAACAGCGAGGCGCCCGCGATCAGCAGGCCGATCAGCACAATATACACAGCGGCAATCATGAAGCGCTCCTCAAGGCAGCAGGTGCAGGCGTCGCGTCTTTCTGCGACCCCGCCACGGCCTCCAGCGTTTCGTCAGCCTCTTCCACATACGTACGGGCCGTCAGCATGCCGTCCATGGCCTCGGCCTCGCCGGTTGCAAGCTGGCGCAACGCACGTGCGGCAATGGCCACTACAGCGAGCAGCAGCAGCACGATGCCAGCTGCCCACAGGCCCTGGGGAATGATAAGGGGAACATGGAGTGTCGAGAGGTCGGTGGCGTGGAATGTGTACGAATCCCGCACCAGTGAAAGCGCTCCGTAGACAAAGAAGCCGGAGGCCACCAGCAACGCTGCCAGCGCCGCAAGATGCAGCCACACCCGGATCTTCAACGGCAGCTTCTGCACCAGCACGTCGATGCGCACATGGCCCCGCTCGAACAGCGTACCCGCCAGGCCCCAGCTCATGCCCACAGCCATCAGGTAGCCCGTCATCTCTATGGTGGCCTCGGTTGAAAAGCCCAGCAACCGCCTGGCGACGATGTCAAAGCAGATCAACAACGTGATCAGGAGATAACACCAGCCGGCGGCCGTCATGGCCTTGCCGCTCAGCCATTCGAGCGCGCGCACCATGCTTACTTCGCTCCGCTGTACTTGATGCCGGTAATCGGGGCAATGACGTCCGTGTATGCAGTGGCACAGCTGTCACCGCAACGTTTGATCCAGCCTGGAATCACGTCCTGCGTCAGGCCTTTGGCCACCAGTGCAGTGGCTTCGCTGGAGGGCGTGACCTCCTTCATCGCCCTGCGCACAGGCGTATGGATCTTGCAGTCGGCATTGCGCCCCACGTTACAGGCGATGCCGTCGGAGTTGGCTTCCAGGCCTAGCGCCCACTGTGCGTTTTGTACTTCGGTCATGGTCTTTTCAAGCTGCGTGCGCACGGCGGGATCAAGCTTGTTCCACCAGGCCAGATTGACGTAGTAGCCAGCCGTAGACCATGAGAGGGGCAGCGTGAGCAGGTGCGTGGACACCTCGGCCCATTTGACGCTGCTGCCCGCGCTGGCACCGGACACGCTGCAATCGATGGTGCCGCGCTCAAGTGCCGTGTAAACCTCGCCAAAAGCAACTGATACAGGCTGCGCGCCCAGTCCCTTCAGCAGGTCAGAAGTCGACGGACCGTTGGTGCGTATTTTCAGGCCTTTCAGGTCGGCAAGGCCAGCCACCGGCTTGTTGCAATAGAACATCTGGGCTGTGAACGGAAAGGTCGCGACCAGCTTGATGCCCAGGCGTTGCAGCTCCTTGTTGGCCGCAGGCATCATGGCATCGGCGACACGGCGCGCCTGCCTGATGTCCATGTTCATTCCTGCGAGGTCGATGCCGTCGAGAAGCGGCACGTCACCCGACACCATGGTCAGCGGTGCGGTCGCCATGTCAACCTGTCCGCTTCGCACAAGCCGCAAGACCTCGGGGCCGGTGACGTTTCGCTCAGGCCAGGTAGACAACATCACCTCAACACGCCCATTGGTCGCCTTGGCGAGGCCGTCGCGCAGCAGGGGCTGTTCCACCCGGGTGTACTGGGGAAGCGTTGGCGAGGCCTGGGTGACGGCCTGTATGACGACTTTGGGGCCGGCCGGGAACTGCGCCTGTGCGGCAGTGCCGAGAAAGGCACTGGCCAGGGCCAGCACCGCTACAGAAAGCATTGTCTTTTTCATGATTTTTCCAGGTTGAGGTGGGGGGATGGGACGGAGAACGGGAAACACGTTGAAGGGAAATTCTTCGACCATGTGCATCTGAAGTTGGCGCAAGTTCCAGAACAGCAGTGTTCACACATGGGCTTTTGTCTCCTTCAGCATCCGCTCGGCACAGGAGAGAACGGAGCCGGGGTGAGGATGGTGTTCTCCATCTCTTCTATAAGCGGCAAAACCTTGGGTACAAAAGCCTGCCACTCGGGTGAACCGGAGAGCATGGCGCGTCTTTTTTCGCGGGTTTCGAAACTTTCATACGCCCACAGATGCACGACCCTGTTGAGGGCGCCGATGTCCGAGGAGTAGAAGCCGATCAGCTGGCCCAGGATGGCCCTCTCGATCGCGATGCCCTCGCGGTCCATGAGGCCGATAAAGACGGGAACCTGTCCCGCCCTGATCCTGTAGCTGCGCATCTCTACGATCATGCTTGCCTCAGGACCAGAGCACCAGTTTGCCGGAGGGCATGCGACCGACGAAAGAGCCGATCGACATGCGGCTGCGGCCCGGCTCGGTCGTGCCGCTCATGATCTCGTGCGGATTGCGCGAGTTGAACAGCACCACATCACCTGCGGTGGGTCGGTACTGGATCTTTTTCGCCCCTTCCACCAGGGTACGGTCAAGGCCGTAACTTTTGGGGATCTCACCGGGTGTCACTTCCGGGTCCCACGGCGCGTTGTGTACTGTCGTGTGGCCACCCTCCAGCAATTCCTCAGCAAAGAAGTTCCAGCCGAGCTGGCCGTCGATGGCGCCGATGTCATAGGTCGGCGAGTTCACGGGTGCCCAGTCAACATGCAAATCGATCCGCTCCGTGGTGGAACGCACGATGCCTGCGTAGTACTTGCCCTTTTCTTCACGGGCGATCTCCACCGGCGCCTGCCATACGGCGTGCAGCTGGTCGATAAAGCGTTGCACAGGATTGAAGGAGTTTTTGTACACCAGCGCAATGTCTTCATCGGCCTGGAAGGCGTCATGGAAGTAGTCTTCCTTGGGCCGGTCCCACCTGTATTCGTACTGCGCCAGGCCGATGTATCCGATCTTGCCGACGCTGTAGTACTTCAGCTGCACCTGCTTCGCTGCGGCAACAAAAACCGCGCACTCCTGTGGTGTGGCAAAGCCCTTGATGCGTATCGCTGCAATCCTGTTGTCCAGCAACAGGCGCAGGTTTTCGCGTGTCAGGGGATGTTCGTCAAGGTTGGTCCAGGTTCCGGGCATGATGACTTGCTCCTGTTACTCGGTAGTCCAGGTTTTACGCGGGGGAGACTTGATCTCGAGTTGCTCGCAATCCTCCAGGGCCTCGCTGAAATGAGCGACACCGCGCGGGTGTATCCATGAAGTCCCCGCCTCGGCGATGAACTCCTTGTCGCCAATCACCAGCCGCAACCGGCCCTTGATGAGATAAGCCACGGTTTCGTGGTCGTTGTGCACATGCAGGTTGTCGATCAGGCCCTTCTTGCGAAAAGCGTGCAGCATCAGGATGTCTTCGCCGACCATGAGCCGGCGCACTTCGACGTGGCCCTGGGGTTTGACGCCCTCGACGGAGGCAAGTCGCTCGGGCGCGATGTCGTCGCGCACAGAAAAGAAGCCGGTGGTGGGTGGGAGGTAGCGTTCAGCAGGAATCATCGTTTGGCCTGATTTGGTGGTGGTGAAAGAAGGAGAAACAGACGGTGGTGTCAGTGGCGTTCCAGCAAGGACCCAAAGCCGGGCACCTTGTCAGCGATGCCTGACTCACGCAGTGCGTGCCAGTAGATGGCGGCGTTGATGGCCACTACGGGTTTGGACATCCAGACCTCAGCCTGGCCAGCCAGCCGTGCCATGGCCAGGTTGGTGCCGACCTGCACCACGGCATCCACGTCGTCACCGTCCAGCTCCTGCAGCGCGCTTTTGAGCTGCTGCTCTGAAACATGGGCGATCTTGACGGGGCTCTCGCAGCAGAACCCCTTGATACGCTTGACGCGATAGCCGGACTCTTCGAAAAAACGCACGACATTGCTGTCACCGACAGGAAAGTAGGGTGTGACCACTGCAATGGTCTTGATGCCCAGCGCGGCGAAGGCATGGTCACAGGCCTCCGAACCCATGGAAATGGGCAACCCGGTGCGGTCGGCCAGATAGGCCTTGAGTTTCCTGCTGGCGGCCAGGCCGTCCCAGAAGGTTTCCGCCGAGATGCCAAGAACCAGCCGATCAGGTTCGCAGGACATTGCCGAATCCACTGCCTCGTCCTGCGCAGCAGCAATCAGCCCCACCATCCTGCTGAAGTCTTCATCGCTTTGCAGCGAAACATTTGGAATGCGGATGCGGCTCACATGGTTGGTGACGCCAGGCGGCCGCATGGCGTCGAACTCAGGCTGCACGCTTGTGTTGGTCGAGGGAATGAGCACGGCAAACTTTTGCCGCCAGCCTAACGAATCCGTCATCGTCAACTCCTGAAAATCGGTAATCGGCATGCCATCCTGCCGTCTTTATATATTTAATTCTTAATTTAAGTATTCGTCAAATATATTTAGAATTTTCTCGCCAGGCGAGTTTTTCAGGACGGATGTCCTGGTCGGGCTACTTACTTTGTGTGAGGCTGAAATGCGGCTTTTGTCCAGCCCGCAGCCCACCGGGTCACCACATGCAGCGGTCCGTGGCCGGGTCGGCTGCACAGGTCCATCTGGACCGTTATCCTTGCGCATCCGATAAACCCCAGCCAGAAAAAGGTGTGGGCCGGTGGTAACGTCAACACATAAAAGACAAGACAGGAAAAGGAAACCGGTATGCAGACATTTGACTTTGACCTCTTCGTCGTCGGCGGCGGCAGTGGCGGCGTGCGGGCCGCACGCATGGCTGCGCAGCGTGGCGCGAAGGTCGCACTGGCCGAAGTGGCCGACATGGGCGGCACCTGTGTCAACGTGGGCTGTATTCCCAAAAAGCTTTACAGCTACGCGGCCCACTTCGCCGAATCGTTTGAAGAGTCGCATGGTTTTGGCTGGAAGGGAGAGGCACCCACTTTTGACTGGGACACGCTCAAAGCCAATCGCGCCCGCGAAATCTCCCGTCTCAACGGGGTGTATGTCCAGCTGCTTGACAACTCGGGCGTGAAAATCATCAAGGGCTGGGCTCGCCTGCTGGATGCGCACACGGTAGAAATGGATGGCCAGAAATTCACGGCGAAACACATCCTGATCTCAACCGGCGGTACCGCTACCGTGCCAGCGGTGGAAGGCCGCGAACATGTCGTCACTTCTGACCACATGTTCGACCTCAAGCCCTTCCCCAAACGCCTGCTGGTAGTGGGTGGCGGCTACATCGCCTGCGAGTTTGCATCCATCTTCAACGGGCTGGGCTCAAAGGTCACGCAGTTGCACCGCGGGGAAATGCTGCTGACCGGATTCGACGACGACATACGCGGCTTTATCGCCAGCGAGATGAGCAAGACCGGCGTCAACCTGCTGCTCAAGACAGAGGTCGAGTCTGTTACCAAAACGGGCGATGGCCTGCTCGTGAAGGTCAAGGGCAACGCTGCCAGCTTCACCGTCGACACGGTGCTCTACGCCACCGGCCGCATACCCAATGCCAGTGGCCTGGGGTTGGAAGCAGTGGGCGTTGAGGTCAATGCGCAGGGTGCGGTCAAGGTCAATGCGCACTACCAGTCCTCTGTGCCTTCAATCTACGCACTCGGCGACGTCACGGCGCGCGTCCAGCTGACACCCGTCGCTACCGGCGAAGCCATGGTACTGGTCGATCACCTGTTTGGCGCCGCGGCCGGCAAGAAGGCGCGCAGCATCAGCTACGACTTCATCCCCACCGCCGTCTTCACGCACCCCAACATCGGCACCGTCGGCTATTCAGAAGCTGAAGCGCGCAAGAAGTTTGGTGGCATCACCGTCTACCGCAGCGACTTCAAGGCGCTCAAGCACACCCTGAGCGGCAGCACCGAACGCACGCTGATGAAGCTGCTGGTCGAAGACGCCACCGACCGCGTGGTGGGCCTTCACATGGTGGGCGCGGATGCGGGCGAGATCGTCCAGGGCTTTGCAGTGGCCATGAAAGCCGGTGCCACCAAGGCGATTTTTGACAGCACGATTGGCATACACCCGACCATGGCCGAAGAATTTGTGACCATGCGTGAACCCGTGAAGGCAGCCTGATATGAAAAACCATTCCCGCATCCGCTTTGCCAGGCTTGCCCTTGTGGCAATGGCCGCTGCCGGTGGCATGGCCTTTGCATCCTCACCCGCGGCCTGGTCAGAGCACGACAAGGAAGTCGCCGCCACCTGCGCCAAAGCCAGCGGCCTGAAAGACGCCCAACCCGTCGGCCAGCCCATGGCCTATGACGACCGCGTGGGCATCACCGCGCTGTTGATTCAGGGCCGCTACCCGCAAGCGCACATGAAGAACCGCGTCGGCCGCGAGCTCTGCCTGTTTGACCGGGAAACCCGCGAAGCCGCCGTGACCGAGGCCGACCAGATCGGCCTGCG
>JAZKHN010000199.1:0-3480 GCA_040385325.1 Pseudomonadota bacterium | reverse complement strand
CCATCCTGCCTGAGCAGGTCACCTTCATGCGTGAGTGGCGGCCCAGCGTGTTTGCGCTGACCATCATCGTGCTGCTGCTGTTCCGCCCGCAGGGTCTCATCACCAGACGCTTTTTGACCATCAGGCTCGGAAGGAAAGCGTCATGAGTGCGCCACTTCTGATTGCAAACGGCCTGTCCAAGTCCTTCGGTGGCCTCAAGGCCCTGTCGGATGTATCACTGACGGTTGAGCGCGGTGAAATCCTGGGCATCGTCGGCCCCAATGGCGCCGGCAAGTCGGTGCTGATCAACCTCATCACCAAGTTTTACGCGCCCACCTCGGGAACGCTGCAGTTTGCGGGCGAGGATGCCACCAAGCTGTCGCGCCTGCAGATGTCGCGTACCGGGGTGGCGAGAACCTTTCAGAACATACGCCTCTTCAAGCGCATGACCGTGCTCGAGAACGTGCTGGTCGCCGACCCCGAGACCACCGCCTCGCCCTTTCGCAGCGCTGTCTTTCGCAAAAGTCGGCTGGACCGGGCCATCGCCCTGCTGGACCTGATGCGGCTGACTGACCTGGCTGACCAGGTCGCAGGCAGCCTGCCTTACGGTGCTGCACGTCGCCTTGAAATTGCCCGTGCACTCGCCACAGGCCCCCGGCTGCTCCTGCTCGACGAGCCTGCAGCCGGCATGAATGAAGAAGAAACCGCAGCGCTGGTGGAAGACATCGGCAAGGCAAGGCAGCGGGTAGAAGGGATTTTGCTGGTCGAGCATGACATGTCGCTGATCCGCGCGCTCTCGACCCGCCTTGTGGCGCTGATTGCCGGCATGAAGGTCGCCGAAGGCAGCGTTGACGCTGTTCTGTCCGACCCGCAGGTCATCGAGGCCTATCTCGGCCCGGATGACGATGCACCCCCCGCGCAAAGGATGGCCGCATGAGCGCCCTGCTTTCCGTACAGAGCCTCGAAGTCAACTACGGCGCCATACGCGCCCTTCGTGGGGTCACGCTCAACGTCCAGCCCGGTGAAACCGTGGCCGTGATTGGTGCAAATGGTGCCGGCAAGTCCACCCTGATGCGCACCCTTTCTGGCTTGTTGCGTCCGGCCGCAGGCAGTGCTGTATTTGGCGATATGGACCTGGCCAAGGCCGCGCCGCATGTGATTGCCAAAGGCGGCCTGCTGCACATCCCCGAAGGCCGCGGCACACTGGGTCGGCTCACAGTGGCCGAGAACCTGCGCATTGCCTTTGACCGCGACCCTACGGCCACGGCGGGTGAGTCGTTTGAAGATGCCTGCGAACGTGTTTTTGCACGCTTTCCCCGATTGAAAGAGCGCCTGAAACAGGCCGCTGGCAGCATGTCTGGCGGCGAACAGCAGCAGCTGGCCATGGCGCGCCCCCTGCTCGCCAAGCCCAAGCTGCTGATGCTCGATGAACCCTCGCTGGGCCTGTCGCCCGTCATGGTGTCCACCGTGTTCTCGGTGCTGCGCGAGCTGCGCGATGCCGGCATGACCATCCTGATCGTCGAGCAAAACGCGCGTGCCGCGCTCAAGCTCTCACACCGTGCCTATGTGCTCAAACAGGGCCGCATGGTGCACGAGGGCGAATCAGCCGGCCTGCTCGCGGACAACTCGGTTCTCTCCCACTATCTCGGCGCTTAAATCAACCCCAACCTCAAGGAGCTTTGCATGTCCCTCAAGTTTTCACGTCGTCTGGCTGTATCCGCCATCAGCCTGGCCATCGCGGGCGCTGCGTTTGCGCAGGCAAAGCCACCCATCAAGATCGTGCACACCGCGCCACTGTCGGGTCAATTGGGCTCGGTCGGCAAGCTGCAGGCCATTGCGGTGGATATCGCGGTGGAAGACATCAACAAGTCAGGCGGCATCAACGGCAGCATGATCGAAATCGTGCGTTATGACGACCAGCTTCGCCCGGATCAGGGCGTGCTGCGCGTGCGTGAAGCCCACGGCGCAGGCGCACTTGCTGTGCTCGGCCCCATGTCGTCCACCCAGTGGGAAACAGCCCGCGCCACCATCAATCAGCTGAAGATTCCTGCAGTCAACATGAACGCCAACAAGCCGGGCATTGGCGGCCGCCCCTACGGCACGCGCCTGAACACGCCGGACGATGTCGCCCTGCCACAGGGCTTTGCAGAGTTCGTCAAGCTCTTCCCCAAGGCCAAACGTGTGGTCATCATGGCCGATATCCGCGAAGCCGCAGGCAAGTCGGCAGCCGAAGAATGGGCCAAACTCGCAAAATCCAAAGGCCTTGAAGTCGTAGGCGCACTGGAGTTCACCTCCGGCCAGACCGACTTCTCGCCTGTCGCCATCAAACTCAAAGACCTGAAGCCCGATATTGTTCTGGCATCCATCCTGTCAGGCGATGCCGGCAAGCTCGCCCGTGAATTGCAGATCCAGGACGTCCAGGCACCCATCCTCTGCAGCCCGCTGATCTACCCGGGCGTGTTCCCGCAAACCGTTGTCAAGACGGTTGGCGCGCAGGCCAAGCAGTGGTTCACCGTGGGTCAGGCGTCCAACGACTTCGCCACCGGCGACCTGGTGGCCTACAAGAAGTTTGTAGACCGTTATGTGGCTGCCATCGCCAAGGATGCCGCCCTGAACCAGTTCCAGCCGCCCAATGTGTCCAACACCAGCCTGGGTTATGACGCCGTGTACCTGGTCGCCCTGTCTGCCCGCAAGGCCGGCATTGATGGCAGCACCCCCATCGAATCGGCCCGCGACAAACTGCGCGATGCCATCAACGCCCAGAAAACTTTCCGCGGCGTGAATGAAATTGTCTTTGATGCCAATGGCGACGGCGCGGAAAAGGTCGGCGCACTGCAGGTTGACCCGGCCACGTCCACCTGGAAGTTCCTGACCGCCAAATAAGGCCAGGGCAAAGCCATCCGATGCCAGACACCAGCAAACCCATGACCTTCGTGCTGCTGCACGGATCATGGCACGGTGCCTGGTGCTGGCAACGGGTTGCAGAAAGATTGCGCTCACAAGGCCACAGAGTCACGACGCCCAACCAGACAGGCGTGGGTGAGCGCAGCCACCTGATCTCGGCAGACATCACGCTGGACACATTTGTGGAAGACATCGTCAACCACATCACCCATGAAGAACTGGACGACATCATCTTTGTGGGCCACAGCTTTGGCGGCATTCCCATGACAGGTGTGGCCGACCGCATCCCCGGACGCATACGCCACCTGATCTACCTCGATAGCCTGATTCTCCAGCCTGGCAAAACGCTGTTTTCAACCTACCCGCCGCATGTGGTGGAAGAGCGCAAAAAGCAGGCACTTGCAACGCCGGGCGGCCTGGGTTTGCCTCCGCCACCTGCTACTTTTTTCGGCATGAAAGCCGGCACAGACGATGAAGCCTGGGTGCAGCGCCGCCTGACGCCGCAACCTCTCAGCCTTTACAGCAGCCCGCTGAACCTGACCAACCCCATAGGCAACGGCCTGCCGCGTACCTATATTTATTGCACTGAACCGGCTA
>JAZKHN010000198.1:0-11914 GCA_040385325.1 Pseudomonadota bacterium | reverse complement strand
CAGCGGCCCCCTCGGGGGGCAGGAAGCGACACGCAGTGCGCGACCGTGGGGGCCATACTTATAAGGCTTTACGCAAATTCGCAGGTGCGATACGCAAGGCTTCGCGGTATTTTGCAACGGTGCGGCGTGCACATTCGATGCCCTGCTCCTTGAGCATTTCAGATATCTGGTTGTCGCTGAGCGGTTTTTTGGTGCTTTCAGACACAACAAACTGCTTGATGAGCGCGCGCACGGCCGTGCTGGATGCATTGCCGCCGGTTTCGGTGCCAAGCGCCGAACCAAAAAAATACTTGAGCTCGAATGTGCCGAAGGGCGTGCTCATGTATTTTGCAGTGGTCACCCGCGATATGGTCGATTCATGCAGGCCAAGTTCATCCGCAATCTCACGCAGGACCAGAGGCCGCATGGCCAGCTCGCCGTGGCTGAAAAAGTTTTTCTGCCGCTCGACGATGGCCGTACTCACACGCAGGATGGTGTCAAACCGCTGCTGGATATTCTTGATGAACCAGCGTGCCTCCTGCAGGCGTTGCTGCAGAGCCTGGCCACCCTGTCCCTTATGCTGTTTAAGGGCGTTGGCATAAATGTCATGCACACGCAGCTTGGGCATCACATCGCCATTCAGCGTGACCTTGAAGCCCCGACCCACTTTCACCACCAGCACATCAGGCACGACCAGATTGCGCTCCACATTGACAAAACGCCGGCCGGGCTTGGGGTCCAGCCGACCTATCAATGCAATGGCGCCCTTGATAACAGCGTCGGAATAACCGCAAAGCTGCGACAGGCGTTTGACATCGCGTTTTGCAAGCAGTTCCATGGGCTGTTTGCACATGGCCATGGCCGCGCGTGTTTCATCACAGTCGCGGCAATCGAGCAATTGCAGGCCCAGGCACTCTGCGAGGTTGCGCGCGCCCACACCGGGCGGTTCCATGTGATGCAGGAGCTTGAGCGCCATCGCAAAATGCTGCTCCAGTTCTTCGGACTGCTCAAGGTCATCGCCAGCCAGGCCTTTGGCCAGTGATGCCAGCGTATCTTCAAGGTAGCCATCGTCGTTGAGCGACTCAATCAGAAAATGCAGGGCCGCCCTGTCTTCTTCGGACAGGCGCAGGCTCAGCGACTGGCGGTGCAGATGGTCCTGAAGAGACTCATGACTGCGAGCGAGGTCCGAAGCGTCGGCATCGCCGTCATCGCCATTGTTGTTCTTGCGCGGCGGGGCATCACCGCCCCACTCACTGTCGTCAGGCGCAGACTCCACGGAACCATCGCCCTCCCAGCTGTCTTCAAGAGTCGCTTCTGAACTGATTTCAGGCGTTGTCTCTGATTCGGCGGTGCTGGAAGTACCCGAGTCAGACGTGGCGGCAGACATCGAATCACCGGTAGATTCAAACTCCTGGTTGTCCTGGCTGACAGGCGTATTGATATGGTCCAGGCCAAACTCTTCACGCGCAGCAGACTCTTCAGTGACTTCAAGAAACGGGTTCTCATCGAGCATCTGCTCGACCTCCTGGCTCAGCTCAAGCGTGGAGAGTTGCAGCAGACGAATCGACTGCTGCAACTGCGGCGTCAGCGCCAGATGCTGCGAAACCCTGAGAGAAAGACCTTGCTTCATCTCGATTTATTTCGCTCGCAAAAAATAAACGCAGCAGTCTTCGCAAGCATGGGCCGCGGAACCGGCTTTGCCGGGCCGCAGGCGCAGCCCCCTGAGGGGGGTGGGAGCTACACGAAGTGAGCGACAGAGGGGGGGAACCATTACATCCTGAAATGTTCGCCAAGATAGACCCTTCGGACATCGGCGTTATTGACGATCTCTGAGGGCGTCCCTTTGGCCAGCACATGACCGTCGCTGATGATGTAGGCGTGGTCGCAAATGCCCAGCGTTTCGCGCACGTTGTGGTCGGTGATCAGAACGCCGATGCCGCGCGCCTTCAGAAAGCCGATGATTCGCTGGATCTCGATCACGGCAATCGGGTCAATGCCGGCGAAGGGCTCGTCCAGCAAAATGAAACGCGGCTGGGTGGCCAGGGCACGGGCGATCTCGACGCGGCGGCGTTCACCACCCGACAGGGCAAGTGCCGGCGAATTCGACAGATGGTCGACCCGCAGGTCTTTCAGCAGTGAGTCAAGCCGCTCAGAGATGGCTGCAGGGCTCAGTGCCTTGCCGGCTTCGTCATTTTGCAGTTCGAGCACGGCGCGCACATTCTGCTCCACCGTCAGCTTACGGAAGATGGAGGCCTCCTGCGGAAGGTAGCTCAGCCCCAGCCGGGCACGCCGGTGTATGGGCATCTGCTCGACCGGGTTGCCGTCAATCGTGATGTCGCCTGCATCGGCCCGCACCAGGCCCACAATCATGTAAAAAGACGTCGTCTTGCCGGCGCCGTTGGGGCCCAGCAGGCCCACCACTTCGCCGCTTTTGACAGACAGCGATACATCCTTGACCACCTTGCGGCTGCCGTAGGACTTCTGCAGCCCCGTGGCGACCAGCTGGCTGACCGCCGCCGCCCGGCTGCCAGTTTCAGGAGCAGACGATTCCAGTGTTGCGCTTTCAGCAACCTTCAGCTTGTCCGTATCCATAAATCAGTTCTTCTCGTTGCCCAGCGTATTGCTGGGGCGCAGGCTTGCCGGAGGCGCAGGCGGCGTGACCGGGGTACTGCCCGCTGCGCCGGATGCGGCATTGCGGGGAGACAACAGGGCGCGCACGCGGCCCGTGGGATTGGTGACAGATTTATTCTGGGCGTTGCTGTCGACAGTGAACACATCGGTCACGTTGTCGTAATTGATCTGCGAGCCGGTGGACTCATCGGACAGAATCGCGCCCTTGTAGCGGCGCATCACGGCGCTGCCAATAAACTTGACGAGGTCAGGCCGGCTGTCGTATTCAATACGCAGGCCCTCGCCTTCGATGTACTCATCGACCCCATCGCGCTTCTTGCGGTAAAAAGCAAGCTTGCCTGCCGGGGCGATCACGATGGCCTTCTGATACCCCTCGGGGTCCTGTGTGACATCGACCCGCTCGCCGCGAATGATGGTGGTGCCCTTGGTGATCACCACGTTGCCGGTGAAAACGCTGGTTTGCTTCAGGTCGTCATAACGCAGGGCGTCGGCCTCGGCGTTCATGGGCTTGTCGCGGTCGGCCTGTTCGGCAGTCGCCGGGGAAACGGCGAGCACAGTCAGCACAGCAAGGGCTGCGATGGTTTTCATCGAAAAAGTGGGGTATTTCATAAAGGCACGAATCTTGCTGCGCATTGTTTCGGCCCATTGTAGCTACCGAAAACCGACCCGTACCGCTTACCCGTCGCCACTTGCCGGGCTTTGCACGCAAAAACCCGCCTTCGCGGGTTTTTTACTTTCGCGCCCTGATCCCAGGGCACAAATGGGAACCTCCATTATTTCTTGCGGACGCTGGCCAGCAGGAAATCCGTCACCAGCAAGGCGCGCTCCATGGTGCCGGCCTGGGTTCCGTCGGTGTAGTACTTGCCGGCCACGCCCAGCGCCGGAACGCCCTGCACCTTGTACTGGTCCTGCAGCTGGGTGGCCTTGCGCACCTTGGTGGCAATGGGGAATGAGTTGTAGGTCTCCGTGAACTTCGCCTTGTCCAGTCCCTGAACACCCGCCCAGGCAATGATCTGGTCGGCGGTGGCCAATGGCTGCTTTTCGACATGAATGGCATCGAACACCTTTTTCTGCATCGCGTCGACCTTGCCCATGGCCTCCAGCGTGTAGTACAGCTTTTGCTGAGGCTCGAAATCCGGACGGAAAGACACCGGCGCACGACGGAAAAACACATCTTTCGGTAGCTTCTTGAGCCAGGCTTCCAGTTGCGGCTCAAAGCGGAAGCAGTGCGGGCAGCTGTACCAGAAGAACTCGACCACCTCGATCTTGCCGGCTGGCGCTTCCAGCGCGGCGGCCTTGTCCAGCGTGAGGAAATCAACCCCGTCCTGCGGCGGTTTGCCCTGGGCCAGGGCAGTGCCCGGCAGCACGAAGGCACCAGCCAAAGAAGCGGCTACCGTAGTTGCCGAAAGCGAAAACTCACGTCGTTGCATTGATCTTTCTCCTGAATAATCCCAAAAATTCCTGAATGTCTGGCGGCAAACCTGCTGCACAAGACAGCAGTTGGACACCAAAGCGGCCGAAAGTTCAGCGCTGGACCCTGACGAGGGCCGTTTCAATGGCATTGCCATCCAGCTTTTCCTTGGTCTTGTCGGCCTCATCCTTTTTGTCGAAGGGACCGAGACGGACGCGATAGACGGTGCGGCCAGACTGCTCACGTTCGGTGACCTTGGCCTGAAAGCCCATCAGTGAAAGTTTGGCGCGCTGTGCTTCGGCGTCTTCAGGCGTGCGGAAAGCGCCGGCCTGTATGAAATAACTGAATGGATCTGCGCTGCCGCCAGCCGACGCCAGAGAGTCGGGTCTGGCGTCAGGCTTTGCCTCGCCTTTGGGTTTTGCTTCAGATTTTGCTTTTGCCAGATCACCCAGCGGGTCGGCTGATGCAGCCGAAGCCGCCTGTTTGCTTCCTTTGGCTGCGCTCGCAGCAGCCACCGGGCTTTCGGTTCCCACAGCCCCAGACGCCACTGCGCCGGGCCGTGCGGGATTTTTGCCGGCCAGCGAGGCGTTCGGATCCCAGTCCTTGTTCTTTTTGGCCTCTGCAGCGTCGTTGTCGGCGCTGTGCACCAGACCCTTGTTCATGAAGGGTACGGGGACCTTGGTCACATACACAGCCACCGCCAGTGCAGCACCCAGACCCAGCAGGGCGCCAATGATGATGCCCAGCAGCGTACCGCCGCGCTGCTTGTTGTATGACCGGGGATACATCCGGGGTATTGCCTTGGGGGAGTGCGTCATGCTCGTCTCGATTCGTGGAAACACATCTACATCTTGCGCGGGGCGCTCACGCCCAGCACCGCCAGCCCATTGTGCAACACCTGCGCCGTCGCCGCGACCAGCGCCAGACGCGCCAGCCTGACCGGTTCTTCATCAACCAGAATGCGCTCGGCATCGTAATAGCTGTGGTAGCTGGCTGCCAGTTCACGCAGGTAAAAGGCTACGTCATGCGGCGCAAAGCCGCTGGCGGCGTTGGCGAGCATGTCGGGGTATTTGGCGATCAGCAGCATCAGGGCCTGCGCCTGTGGGCTTGTCAACGGCGACAGGTCAACCGCTTTAAGCGCCGCCTCGTCACCACCCCAGGCAGCCAGTACGGAGCAGATGCGCGCATGCGCGTACTGCACGTAGTACACCGGGTTCTCGTTGTTTTTGGCCAGCGCAAGGTCGATGTCGAAGATGTACTCGGTATCGGGCTTGCGGCTGAGCAGGAAGAAACGCACCGCATCGGCGCTGGTCCATTCAATCAGATCACGCAGCGTGACATAGCTGCCCGCCCGCTTTGAAATCTTGACCTCTTCGCCGTTGCGCACCACGCGCACCATGGTGTGCAGCACATAGTCGGGGTAGCCTTGCGGCACACCTTCGTTCGCCGCCTGCAGTCCGGCGCGCACGCGGGCAATCGTGCCGTGGTGGTCCATGCCCTGGATGTTGATGGCGCGGCTGAAACCGCGCTCCCACTTGGCGAGGTGGTAAGCCACATCAGGCACAAAGTAGGTGTAGGTGCCGTCGCCCTTTCTCATGACGCGGTCCTTGTCGTCACCGTAATCTGTCGACTTCAGCCACAGCGCACCGTCCTGTTCATAGGTCTTGCCGGCGGCCTTCAGTTTGCCGACGGCTGTCTCCACACGGCCCGAGCTGTACAGGCTGGACTCCAGGTAATAGTTGTCAAAGCGCACCGAAAACGCCTGCAAATCCAGGTCCTGCTCGCGGCGCAGATAGGCCACGGCGAACTGGCGGATCGAGTCCAGGTCTTCAACATCGCCTGACGCGGTGAACTCACGGTCATCGGATTTGACGGTCTTCTTCGCGAGAAAGTCATTGGCAATATCAAGAATGTAATCACCGTTGTAGGCCGATTCGGGCCAGCCTGCATCACCGGGATTGATGCCTTTGGCACGCGCCTGTGTGCTGGTAGCCAGCGTGTGGATCTGCACACCCGCATCGTTGTAATAAAACTCGCGGTAGACATCAACGCCCTGCGTCACAAACAGGTTGCAGATCGCATCGCCCAGTGCGGCCTGGCGGCCATGGCCCACGTGCAGCGGGCCGGTCGGGTTGGCCGAGACGAACTCGACGATCATGCGCCGGCCTTCGGCTTTGGCCTTCACGCCGTACTGGCTGCCCGCGTGCAAAACTTCACGCACGGTTTCCTGTTTTGCAACAGGCTTGAGTTTGATATTGATGAAGCCGGGACCGGCAATTTCAACCGCATCCACCCACTTTTCATAGGCGGGTTTGGCCAGCAGAATCGCCTTCAGCGCCTCTGCCACCTGACGTGGGTTCTGCTTGAGCCCTTTGGCCAGTTGCATCGCGGCCGTGCAGGCAAAGTCACCATGGGCAGCCACCTTGGGTGACTCAAAAGCAGCCTTGTCGCCCGCACCGGGGGAAAGCTGTTCCAGCCCGTCAGCCAGCGCTGCGAGCAGTTCATTTTTTATAGCGAGCATGCCGGGATTTTACGTTTAAGCGGTTTTGATACAGGTCATCCATCTTGTGAGGGATGACTTTCTATGTTGGAATTCTTCAGGGAACCCACAAACACCCTCTCTGTCACGCCTTCCCAACTTCCAACCTGGAGCCACTCATGAAAAAGCTGCTGTCACTGATCGCCACCGCTTTCGCCCTCACCATGACCTTCTCACCTGCGGCCCACGCTGCAGACACCTGCGCCGCCCAGTCTGCGGAAAAGAAACTTGCCGGCGCCGCCAAGGCCAGCTTCGAGAAAAAATGCATGGCCGATGCCGCCGCAGCCACCCCGGCAGGTGCATGCGCGGCACAGTCTGCAGAAAAGAAGCTCGCTGGTGCCGCCAAGGCCAGTTTTGAGAAGAAATGCATGGCTGACGCGGGTGGTACAGCTGCTGCACCAAGCCCTGCCGCGGCCTGCGAAAAAGCTTCCGCCGAGAAAAAACTGGCTGGTGCCGCCAAATCCGCTTTTGAGAAGAAATGCATTGCCGACGCTTCAGGTGACAAAAAAATGGCTGAGGCCAAGCCTGCCGCCAAAGCCGACGCCGCGAAGAAGTAATCTTTTCTAGAGTTCGATCAAGGGCCCGTTCGCTCCAGGCGAGTGGGCCTTTTCATTTTCCGGCGATGGAATATCGCCATGCCAGTAGCCGGGCTCACTGAAGTTCTGCTTCAGAAAATCAATCCACAGCCGCACACGCAGCGGCAAATGTTTGCGTTGCGGAAACACGCAGTAAATGCCGTTGGGCGGTGCCGCAAAGTCCTGCAGCAGCGCCACCAGCTGCCCGGCCGCGACCTCTGCCTCAACCTCCCAGGTGCTGCGCCAGGCGATACCGTACCCGGCCAGGCACCAGTCGTGCAGCACCTGGCCGTCGGAACAGTCGAGCGGACCACCGGGTTTGAGGTACATCAGGTCGCCATCAACAAGGAATGCCCAACCGCGCGTCTGCGAGGCTTCGCTCGACAGCGTGAGGCAGTCGAACTTCGACAACTCCGACGGGTGCTGCGGCGTACCGTGGGTTTCAAGATAACCGGGTGTGGCCACGCACAGGCGGCGGTTGTCGGCCATGCGCACGCTGACCAGCGATGAGTCCGGCAGGTCCCCCACGCGCACCGCACAGTCGAAACCCTCACCGGCCAGGTCCACCACACGGTCGCTGAGGTTGAGTGAAATCGTCACGTCGGCATGCTGCTCACGAAACGCCGTCACCAGGGGCGCCACATGGCGGCGGCCAAACCCGGCGGGCGCGGTGATGCGCAGGTGCCCGCTGGCCTTGACGCCGCCCGCAGACACACTGGCCTCGGCATTGGCCATGTCCGAGAGCAGGCGCTGGCAGTCTTCCAGAAAGGCACTGCCCTCATGCGTGAGCGCGATGCGGCGCGTAGTGCGCACCAGCAGTTTGACGCCCAGCCGCTCTTCAAGGGCATCAAGGCGGCGGCCCATGATGGCCGGGGCCACGCCTTCAGCACGCGCAGCAGCCGCCAGACTGCCCCGCGCCACGACAGATACAAAGGATTCAAGCTGCTTGAGTTTGTCCATGCGCGAAATTATGGCGGCGGATCACAGGCACATGAATGCCTGCCCCAGGGGGCATGCAGCCCCAGGCATCAGTAACTCAGGGTGGCCACGTCGCGCAACTCTTCTGGCGTCGTGCTGGGCAAACCAAAAAACTCAAGATAGGCGGGAATTTGTTCAAACAGCATGTCCGAGCCGATCTGCACGGCGCAGCCGCGGTCTTTGGCCGCTTGCAGAAAAGAGGTCATCTCCGTTTTCATGACCACCTCACCCACAAAAGTAGCTGCGTCAATGCGGTCCACATCCATGGGCATGGCATCACCCGGGTTCATGCCCATGGGCGTTGCGTTCACGACCAGGTCAAAGCCCGCAGGGTCGTTGGAGCCGGTGCTGACCGCCAGAGCCGGATAGTGCGTGCGCAGGCGTTCGGCCAGGCCCTCTGCCGAGGCCTTGTTCACGTCGAACAGGTCAATGCCGGCCAGACCGGCGGCTGAGAGCGATGCAGCGATGGCCGAGCCCACGCCGCCACTGCCCACCACCAGTGCACGCGCGCCCTTGAGCACCAGCCCCTTGCGCAGCACGCCTCGTACAAAGCCCTCGCCGTCGAACATGTCACCCTGCAAACGTCCGTCTGGCCCGAGGCGCACTGCATTGCAGGCGCCTGCGATGGCGGCATTGGGAAACACCTCGTCAAGCAGGCCGACAGTCGCTACCTTGTGCGGCATGGTGATCAGCGCGCCACGAATGTTGGACAGGCGAAAGATGTTGCGCAGAAATTCAGCGAAATGCTCGGGCCGCGATCCCATGGGCACCACAACGGCGTTGACACCGGCTTTTTCAAACCAGGGGTTGTAGATCATGGGTGCCTTGAAGGCATGCGTCGGGAACCCGATGTGCGCAATGATTTCGGTGTTGCCATTAATCATTTATCGGCGGCCTCTTGTGTGGCGTGTTTCATGCGCACCGCTGCTGCCCGCCCGTCTGCAGCATGTACAGAAATGTGTTGTCTGGTTCATTTGCAAAGTATAGGGTGACGCTCCCCCGCATGAGGGGTGCAGGCGTGGGCCGCCTGCGCTGTGCGGCCAGCACAGGCCATACCACCACGCCTGCGGGGCCTGCGCGCCTACGTGCAGCATGACCCGCGCGGCCTACAACTGCATCGAGGTCGTCACAACAACGGGTTTGCCATCAACAGCTGTCCAACACTTTGCATGGCGGCTTTTTTCCCCGCACCGGCCCTGGTGGGCTGACACCCATCCCGGATTGCGGTTTTACCCGGCAATTCAATGGAGACTTTCATGAACTATTCAATCGTTTTAGCAGCAGCACTGGTGACCCTGGGCCTGAGCGCCTGCGACCGCCCTGCCACAGTCGTGACCCCCGCCGTGGTGACAGTTCCGGTGCCCGGCCCCGCCGGCCCCACCGGTGCAACCGGCTCCACCGGCTCGGTCGGCAGCACAGGTGCCACCGGATCCACAGGCACGACAGGCATGACGGGTGACACCGGCAGCACCGGCCAGCGCGGCGCGACCGGCGGTGACACCGTGGTGATCGTCCCGCCAGCTACCCGCTAGCAGTCCGCCGCCCGGCCTGAGGCGAGTGCCTTGATGGCCTCGTCGCTGTAGCCCAGCGAGGCGAGCACATCATGTGTGTGCTCGCCCACTTGCGGCGGGTTCATGCGCACACCGGGGCGGGCACCGTCCATCATCAGGGGCATCAACGGCACCTGCGTCTGCTGGCCGTTGGGCAGGGTGATGGGTGCGAGGCCGCCTGTAGCCTGCAAATGCGGGTCGCGGAACAGATCATGAGGTTTGGCAATCGGTGCAAAGGGCAGGCCATGCGCCTCAAACACCGCGCTCAACTCGGCCGCCGTGTGCTCCGCCATGCGTGAGCGCAGCAAGGGCATCATCCACTCGCGGGCACGCACACGGTCGTTGTTTGTCAGCAGCCGCGGGTCGGCCTGCAGTTCAAGCAGATGAAAGGCCTTGCAAAACAGCGCCCACTGGGTGTCGCTGACCACAGCCAGAAAAATCTGCTCGCCACCCTTGACTGCAAACACGTCGTACACCGCCCAGGCCGAGATGCGGCTGGGCATGGGTTCGGCCGCCTGCCCCGTGACGGCGAACTGCATCATGTGCTGGGCCACCAGAAAGACGTTGTTCTCAAACAGGGCCGACTGCACCTCCTGGCCCTTGCCGGTCACGTTGCGCTGCGCCAATGCAGCCATTGCGCCAATCGCGCCGAACATGCCGCCCATGATGTCGTTCACGCTGCTGCCCGCACGCAGCGGGTCGCCGGGCCTGCCCGTCATGTAGGCCAGGCCACCCATCATCTGCACAACTTCATCGAGTGCGGTGCGGTGGTCATAGGGGCCGGGCAGAAAACCCTTGTGGCTGACGTAAATCAGCCGCTCATTGAGCTTCCTGAGGGCTGCGTAATCAAGCCCCAGCCTGGCCATGGTGCCGGGTTTGAAGTTTTCACTCACGATGTCTGCCGTGGCGACCAGTTTGAGCGCCGCCTCCCTGCCTGCAGCGCTGTGCAGATCAAGCGCGACTGATTTTTTGTTGCGGTTGAACATGCTGAAAAAGCCTGCCCCGGCACCAATCAGCTGGCGGGTGTTGTCGCCCGTCAGGGGCTCAACCTTGATGACCTCGGCACCCAGGTCGGCCAGCACCATGCCGCAGGTCGGGCCCATCACCATGTGAGTGAACTCGACCACACGTATGCCTGCAAGCGGTAGCGGCGGGCTGTTCTCAATTGGCGCGAGGGGCGCTGATGCGGGTTTTGTCATGGCCAGAGCATAAAAGCGTTCGCAAGCTTCACAAACGCAGGTTTGTCCCGAGCTTGGCTGGGCAACCCATAACGCTATTATTTCTATAGCTGCTCACGCACGTATTTATTGGCCTGCAGCCCGATTTGATGCCTAAAAATGGTCTGAAAGGCCGTTTTCGGTACCGCAAAAGCCGTCAAACCGTGTCCAAACAAGCCAATTAGGTATGTTTTAGTCACGGATAAAGCGATTAATCAAGTATTAATCACGAATGAAGGTTCGAATACAGTATCTCAATGCACAAAACGCCCCGCGCAGTCCTGTTTGACGCTTACGGCACGCTGTTCGACGTTTACAGCGTCGGCCTGCTGGCCGGGCAGCTGTTCCCGGGGCATGGCCAGGCGCTGGCCATGACCTGGCGCGACAAACAGATTGAATACAGCCGCCTTGTCACCACCAGCAACGACGGTGCCCACTACCAGCCGTTCTGGGATTTGACCCGCGCCGGGCTGCGCTACGCCTGCCAGCGCCTGGGCCTGGACCTGACGCCCGACCGCGAAGAGCAGCTGATGAACCAGTACCGGCACCTCAGCGCCTTCCCGGAGAACCGCGAGGTGCTGCAGGCCTTGAAAAGCCGCGGCATCGTCACCGGCATTTTGTCCAACGGTGACCCGGCCATGCTGGAAGCCGCCGTCACATCCGCCGGGCTGGGTGAGCTGCTCGACCACGTCATCAGCATAGACAGCATCCGCAAATACAAAACCCACCCCGCCGCCTACGCGCTGGGCGAGCAGGCCACAGGCCTGAAGGCGCCAGAGATTGGTTTTGTCAGCTGCAACGGCTGGGACGCGCTGGCCGCCACCTGGTACGGATACCGCACACTATGGGTGAACCGCTACAAGCTGCCGTTTGAGACCCTGGGCACACCACCCCACCACACTGGCAGTGACCTGCGCGACGTGCTCACGCTGCTCGCGGCCTGAAAACTGCTTTCACCGATTGACCTTTTTTTCATCATCTTCCAGAGGATCCGAACATGACCGCACCGTCCACACCCCGCACCGCTGCCCACA
>JAZKHN010000197.1:1172-2427 GCA_040385325.1 Pseudomonadota bacterium | reverse complement strand
ATCCTGTTTCGCACCAAGCTCAGTGAAGAGATGTTCTCGGGGCTGGCACCGTGGCTGAACAGGGTGCCTGGGCGGCTGTTTCACACCACCATTCTGGGTTGCGGGATCTTCGGTTCGGTCTCGGGCTCGTCGGCGGCCACCTGCGCGACGATTGCCAAGGTGTCCCTGCCCGAGCTTAAAAAGCGCGGCTACAACGAAAACATCGCCATTGGCTCATTGGCCACCGCCGGCACGCTGGGTATCTTGATACCGCCGTCCATCACCATGGTGGTGTATGCCGTGGCGGCCGATGCCTCCATCATCCGCATCTTTCTGGCCGGGTTCCTGCCAGGTATTTTGTTGATGGCCTTGTTCTCGGGGTACATCGCCTGGTGGGCACTGCGCAACAAAAAACTGATGCCGCCCATGGAGCCGGCCACCTCGCTGCGCGAGAAACTGCGCCTGTCGAAAAACCTCATCCCCTGCGCCTTGCTGATTGTGTTTATCTGCTGGTCCCTGGTGGCCGGCTGGGCCACAGCCACCGAATGTGCGGCTTATGGCGTGGTGGGTGCGCTGGCCCTGGCTGCGTGGAGCGGCTCCCTCACCTGGGACAACTTCAGGGAAAGCCTGTCGGGCTCTGCCCGCACCAGCTGCATGATCATGTTCATCCTGGCAGGCGCTGCCTTCCTGACCAAGACCATGGCTTTTACCGGCATACCGCGCGAGCTGGCCGAGTGGGTCAACGGCATGAACCTGTCGCCTTATGCGCTGATAGGCTGCCTGGTGGTGGTGTATCTGGTGCTGGGCACGGCACTGGATGGCATCAGCATGATTGTGTTGACCGCCGCTGTGGTCATGCCCATGGTGCAGAAGGCCGGTTTCGATCTGATCTGGTTCGGCATCTTCGTGATCCTGCTGGTCGAAATCGCAGAGGTCACGCCGCCAGTGGGGTTCAACCTGTTCGTGCTGCAAAACATGAGCGGCAAGGACAGCAACCTGATTGCCAGGGCGGCCATTCCTTTCTTCTTCTGCCTGGTGGTCTGTATCGGACTGATCACGGTGTTCCCGCAAATCGTGACCATTTTCCCGGACCTGGTGATGGGCAAGCAGAAGTAACGCCGCTGTCTCTGGCTCGAGGCAGTGCGGTGGCAACTGTCAGAGCGTTTTCTTTACGCCACGCCTGAGGAACCATCATGACAATCAAACTGATCGTGGCTGCTGCTGCAGCCGCGCTGGGCAGCCTTTGCCTGGCGCAGACACCTACACCCCAGGGCGC
>JAZKHN010000197.1:0-1072 GCA_040385325.1 Pseudomonadota bacterium | reverse complement strand
TCCTACAAGGATGCACAACGCCTCTGGAAGCTGCAGCGCCCCGGCATTGAAAAGCACTTTGCCGGGCGCGGCCTCAAGCTGCTCTATGCCGTGCCCTGGCCGCCGCAGGGCCTGCATTCGAGCAAGCCGATTCGCGGTGTGGCTGACTTCAAGGGCACGCAGATGCGCACCTACAACTCGACCACCCTGCGCATTGCCGAACTGCTGGGTGCCAAACCGGTGGATGTGGCCATGGTGGACGTGGGCAAGGCGCTGTCAGAAGGGCGCATGGACAACATGATCACCTCGGCCCTGACCGGTGTTGAAAACAAGGTCTGGGGACCCATCAAGTATTACTACGAGATCAATGCGTGGTTCCCGAAGAATGTCGTGTTTGTGAGCAACAAGGCGTTTGAGGCTCTGCCGGCCGACGCACGCAGCCTGGTGCTGAAGGCTGCCGGCAATGCCGAGACGCGCGGCTGGGAAGCCAGCCAGGCGCTGGCGACCAGCGCGACTGAAGAGCTGCGCGCCAACGGTGTGAAGATCGAACGCATTCCGCCTGACCTGGACCTTGAGATCAAGCGCATGGGTGAGAAGTTCTCGCGCGAATGGGTCCGGTCTGTCGGCAACGAGGCGAATGACATTTTTGTGCCGTATTACCTCAGGCCCTAGTCACTGAACCGATATGCGCCGACGGCCCGAAACCTGCTTTGTGAGATTCGATAAAAACTGACAGGCAGGCGCCACATCTCCCGCTATTCTGTAGAAAAACTGCTTTTATAAAAATGACGAATACAAATACATCCACCGCAGACAAGCCCGTCACCGATAAACGCTGGCAGTTCTGGATAGACCGCGGCGGTACCTTCACCGACATCGTGGCCAAAAAGCCGGATGGTTCGCTGGTCACGCACAAGCTGCTGTCCGAGAACCCCGAGCAGTACCGAGATGCCGCCGTGGCGGGCATTCGCCACCTGCTGGGTTTGAAGAAGGGCGAATCCATCAGTGCCGATGTGGTCGACTGCGTGAAGATGGGCACCACCGTCGCCACCAACGCGCTGCTGGAGCGCAAGGGCGAGCCCACGCTGCTGGT
>JAZKHN010000196.1:0-1610 GCA_040385325.1 Pseudomonadota bacterium | reverse complement strand
CGATGTTGGCGCAAAAGCATTCCCAGCTGCCGCCGGTGCCGTGAATCATCAGCAGTGGCGGGGCGTTTTCAGGGCCGGCCTGTATATAGCGTGTGCGTATGCCGCCGCCATCTATCCAGCCCTGGCGGAAAGATGTTTCGCGAAGCTCGGACCAGACGCTGCGGAAGGGGGCGTTCGAAGCCGGGGGTGCAGATGCTGCAGAAGCTGCGGCCGGCTTTTCATTCATCACTGTGCTCATGTTTGTCTCCGTAAAAAGTCTTCAGGTCGTCAGGCTGCGAGGCGCTCGCTCAGGCCTTTTTGCCAGGTCTCATGCGGCAGAAAGCTCGGGTCCTGGCTGACCATGGCGTGGGTGCTGGCGCGTATCTCGTCAGCCGGGGCGTTGAGGTCTACCGGCTGCTGGTAGGGCTGGTTCACATACCAGGGTGAACCGGCATAGATTTCGACGCGGTTGCCTTCAGGGTCAAGGAAGTAAATGCTCCAGGCATTGCCGTGGTTCGATGGCTTGAGGTCGCGCAGGCCCAGCGCCGTGACTTCGCGGTGGAAGTGTTGCAGGTCTTCCAGCGACTTCACGCGAAACGACATCTGGCTGACGGGCGAGTATTCGTCTTCTGGCCGGCCGCTGACCATGACCAACTGGTGGTGCTCGCTGGCATTGCGGCTCATGAAGGTGATGCGCTTGCCGTGGAAGTCGCCGCTGTCGGTGACCACCATGCCGAGCAGCTTGCCGTAGAACGCAACCATGGCATCGAGGTCGCGGACGTAAAGGCCGATGTGCGTGAGTTGTGCATCAGGCGGGCGTGTCATGTCTTGTCTCCATTTTTATTGGCGCCATCGAGGGCACTGGCTCTGGAGAATAGGGTCTGCCCCCTCGGGGCGCAATTGATTTAAGCTCAATGTCCATCTGTTGAACATTTACCTCATGGTTTTCCCGATATGACCACCTCAACCTATCACTCGGTTCGCGGGCTGGAACGCGGCCTGGCCGTGCTGCGTGCGGTGAATGCACTGCAGAACGCGACAACGGTCGAGGTGGCCGCGCACACCGGCCTGCCGCGGCCCACGGTGCACAGGCTGCTGGAGACTTTGCGTACCGAAGGGTTTTTGCGGCGCAGCGGGCTGCGCGATGCCTACCGCCTGACGCTGAAAGTCAAAAGTCTGTCAGGCGGCTACAAGGATGACGACTGGATCACCGACATCGCCGATGTGGTGCTGGGCGAACTGGTAAATGACGTTGTCTGGCCGACGGATGTCGCGACCTTTGAAGACGACGGCATGGTGATCCGTTCGACCACCCACTTCCGCAGCCCGCTGTCGATAGAACGTTCGTGGGTGGGGCGGCACCTGCCGATGTTGAGCACGGCGATCGGCTGGACTTACCTGGCCTTCTCACCGGCGGCAGAGCGCAGGGCGATTCTGGAGCGCATTGGCGCTGCACCGGGCCCCGACCAGGAGAAGATGAAAGACCCCGAGGCCGTGCGGCGCACCCTGGCAGCGACGCGGCGGCGGGGCTTCGGCACGAGGCAGCGCGAGTTCATGGCCAAGACATCCAGCATTGCCGTGCCCATCATGAACGGCGTGCACGTGCTGGGCTGCATCAACATCATCTGGAT
>JAZKHN010000195.1:0-13078 GCA_040385325.1 Pseudomonadota bacterium | reverse complement strand
TACCGCAGCGCCGGTGAATTGGCCACTGCAGCGGGCATTAGCGCGCAGGCGGCCAGCTCACAGCTCGCCCATCTGCTGGACAGCGCCCTGATCGTCGTACGCCAGCAGGGGCGGCACAAGTATTTTGCTCTGGCCGACGCGGATGTCGCCCATGCGCTGGAGGCGTTGTCGCTTCTGGCGGAGCGTGACAGCGTCAGCAGGCGCTGGGAAAAGCCGGGCTACCAGCCGCTCAAATGCGCACGCCGCTGTTACGGGCATATGGCCGGCGAAACTGGCGTGGCACAGTTCGAGATGCTGATGCGCAGCCGTTACCTGCAAATGGCCGACGGAAGCCTGCAGCTGACGCCTGCCGGGCATCAGTGGCTGATGGCGTTGGGGCTGCGGCTGCCCGCAGGCACCGGCAGCCGCTTTGCCTACCCCTGCATGGACTGGTCCGAACGCAAGGACCACCTGGCCGGCACCCTGGCCAGGGCGCTGCTGGAGCATTACCTCCAGAAAAACTGGTTGCAGCCCGATGCGGACTCACGCGCCCTGAAGATCACGCCGCTGGGCCGGCGGGAGCTGTTGCCATTGCTGGCGGCAACGGTATAAAGGGTGCCATGAGCCTGACGAATTACATCCTTGCACTTGACCAGGGCACGACCAGTTCGCGTGCCATCCTGTTTGACCATGCGGGCAATGTTGCAGCCCTGGCGCAGAAGGAGTTTCGGCAGATATTTCCCAAACCCGGGCAGGTTGAACACGACGGGCTCGAGATCTGGGCCAGCCAGCTCGCTGTGGCGCGTGAATGCCTGCAAAAGCTGCCTGCAGGCGGCAAGGTCGCCGCCATCGGCATCACCAACCAGCGTGAAACCACACTGCTTTGGGACCGCAAGACCGGCCAGCCGGTCGCCAATGCCATCGTCTGGCAGGACAGGCGCACCGCAGGCCGCTGTGATGAATTGCGAAAGGGGGGCCATGCGGGGCGCATCCAGAAAAAAACCGGCCTGGTGCTGGATGCTTATTTTTCAGGTACCAAGATCGAATGGCTGCTGGACCATGTTCCCGGCATCAGGGCGCGGGCCGAAAAAGGCGAGATTGCTTTCGGCACCATGGACAGCTGGCTGGTCTGGAATCTGACCGGCGGCAAGGTGCACGTCACCGATGTCAGCAATGCCTCCCGCACCCTGCTGTTCAACCTGCACACCCTCGCCTGGGACGACGAACTGCTGGGCCTGTTCAATATCCCGCGCTCCGTATTGCCTGAGGTCGTGCCCAGCAGCGGCGTGATGGCCGAGACAGACGCCGATGTACTGGGCACGCCCATCAAAATCGCCGGCATGGCGGGCGACCAGCAGGCCGCCACCTTCGGCCAGGTCTGTTTTGCACCCGGCATGGCCAAAAACACCTATGGCACCGGTTGCTTCATGCTGATGAACACCGGCATCCGACCGGTGATCTCGAAAAATCGCCTGCTGACCACGGTGGGCTGGTCATCAGAGGCGGCGACTGGCGCCGCTTATTGCCTGGAAGGCAGCGTCTTCATGGCTGGCGCCACCATCCAGTGGCTGCGTGACGGCCTGCAGATCATCAAATCGGCGGACGAGGTACAGGCGCTGGCCGAAAGCGTGGCTGATACGGGTGATGTCTATCTGGTGCCCGCCTTTGCCGGGCTGGGCACGCCGCACTGGGACCCGTATGCGCGTGGCGCGCTGCTGGGCATGACGCGCGGCACCACACGCGCCCACATCGCCCGCGCCGCGCTGGAAGCCATTGCCCTGCAAAGCGCCGACGTGTTTGCCGCCATGAGCCGCGATGCCGGGCTGGCGCTCAAGGAGTTGCGCGTGGATGGCGGTGCCAGCCGCAATGATTTGCTGATGCAGATGCAGGCCGATTTTTCAGGCGTGCCGGTGGTGCGACCCAAGGTGACAGAGACGACAGCATTGGGTGCGGCTTATCTGGCCGGGCTGGCGACAGGTTTCTGGAGCGGGGCGGATGAAATCATGGCCCAGTGGCAGGTTGACCGGCGTTTTGAGCCGGCAATGGGCGTCGGCGAGCGCGGCGACAGGCTTGCACGCTGGCACAAGGCGGTTGAGCGGTCAAAACTTTGGGCGGAAAGTCAGGGGTGACCCGTAACCAGCCCGCTCCCGCGAACAATTTGCTATTAAATTTGTAGCTGCTCACGTGCGTATCTATTGGGCTGGAGGCCGATTTGATGCCTGAAAATGGCCTTTTTGAGGCTGTTTTTCGGGTTTTGAGGCGGCAGAGCCTGTCCAAAAACAGGAAATGTTAAGTTCCATATTAACTTTTGCCTCCACACGGCCCACTTAATAATGAGTGCATACCGCTGGTACCTAAAGTCCGGCTAAAACCCTCCAAGCCATGAACCGCAGCCAGCTCATCGAACAACTTGCCAGGCCCGTCACTTACGACGTGGCCATCATCGGCGGCGGCGCGACCGGCCTGGGTGTGGCGCTGGACGCAGCGGCACGGGGGTTTTCTGTGGTGCTGGTTGAATCGCATGACTTTGCCAAGGGCACTTCATCACGTGCGACCAAGCTGGTCCATGGCGGCGTGCGTTACCTGGCGCAGGGCAATATCTCGCTGGTGCGCGAGGCCCTGCATGAACGGACCACCTTGCTGGCGAATGCGCCGCACCTGGCGCAGCCGCTGCCTTTTGTGATGCCCGCCTATAAATTCTGGGAGGCGCCGTTTTATGGCGTCGGGCTCAAGATGTACGACGCGCTGGCCGGAAAGGCCGGGCTGGCGCCGACTGAATTTCTGAGCTGCGCCGAGACGCTGGCCTTGCTGCCAAACTCACGGCGCGAAGGCCCGGCGGGGCGCCTGAACGGCGGCGTCAAATACTGGGATGGCCAGTTTGACGATGCCCGGCTGGCGCTGGCGCTGGCTCGGACAGCCGCTGCGCAAGGCGCGCTGTTGATCAATTACTGTGCCGCCACAGAGCTGCGTCATTTGGACGGCAAGCTCACCGGATTTGAAGTTAAAGACCAGGAGACGGGGCTTGCATACGAAGTGAAGGCCAACTGCGTGGTCAATGCCACCGGCGTCTGGGTAGACCAGTTCCGTATGGAGGACGGCAAAGCCATTGGCCGCGAAGTGAAGGAAATGGTCGCGCCCAGCCAGGGCGTGCACATCGTGGTGGATCGCTCATTTCTGCCGGGCGACCATGCCATGCTGATCCCCAAAACGGCGGACGGGCGGGTGTTGTTCGCGGTGCCGTGGCTGGGCAAAACCATCTTGGGGACCACTGATACGCCGCGCCATGACCTGGCGCGGGAGCCGCTGGCTTTCAGGGAAGAGGTCGATTTCATTCTGGGTGAATCCGCCCGTTACCTGACCCGTGCGCCGGCGCTGGCCGACATCAAAAGCATCTGGGTTGGGCTGCGGCCGCTGGTCAAACCACCTGACGAAGATGGTGAAAGCACGCAGGCGCTGTCGCGTGAACACACGGTGCTGGCCAGCAAGAGCGGGCTGGTCACCGTGACCGGCGGCAAATGGACGACCTACCGCGCCATGGCCGAGGATGTTCTGGACAAATGTTTTGCAGTGGGTCTGCTGGAAAAGCGTCCCAAAGGAGTAACTGCTCACTTGAAGCTGCTGGGGGCTCAGTCCATGAGTCACAAAATCAGTGCTGCGCCAGGATTGCATTTATATGGAAGCGAGGCGGCCGCAGTGCTGGCGCTGCCCGGGGCTGATCGTGAACTGGGCGGCGGGTTGACCGAGGCGATGGTCAGGTTTGCGGCGCGCCATGAATATGCCCGCACGGTGGAAGATGTGCTCGCCAGGCGGTCGCGCCTGCTGTTTCTCGACGCTTCGCTGGCGAAATCACTGGCCGCAGAAGTGGCGGGTTTGCTGCAGGAAGAAACCGGCATGGACCCGAAAACCGGGGCTTTTTTGGCGCTCTGCGAACAATATCTGCACGTTCCCTCCTGAGCCGCACCGTTATTTACATTCAGCATCCAAAAATGTGGGCTAATTTCCACGCCTTTTGCATCCAAGGGTGTTGACAGGCCCAAAAGCTTCACTCATAATCGTGGGCTTCGCTCTAAAAAGCGGGGAATTCTGCCCTCATGGAAACGCTGCAAGTGGTTTGCGGCGCGGACAACGGGCCCAAGACTGATTGGTCTGCGGTTTAAATCAAATGATTTGGGCGGCATGTCCGGTGCAAGTTGGGAACAAATTTAAATGATTCAAACGCAATCCAAGCTCGATGTTGCTGACAACACGGGTGCCAAATCCGTGATGTGCATCAAGGTGCTCGGTGGCTCAAAGCGCCGGTACGCCAGCGTCGGTGACGTCATCAAGGTCAGCATCAAGGAAGCCGCTCCACGAGGCCGCGTCAAAAAAGGCGAGGTTTACAGTGCAGTGGTCGTTCGCACCGCCAAGGGCATACGCCGCGGCGATGGTTCGCTCGTCAAATTCGATGGCAACGCAGCAGTGTTGCTTAACGCCAAGCTGGAGCCCATCGGCACCCGCATCTTCGGACCGGTCACGCGCGAACTGCGCACCGAGAAGTTCATGAAGATCGTGTCCCTGGCTCCTGAAGTTCTGTAAGGACACGCCATGAACAAGATTCGCAAGGGCGACGAAGTCATCGTGATCGCGGGCCGTGACAAAGGCAAACGCGGCACGATCACACTCCGCACCGACGACAGCCACGTGCTGATCGAAGGCATCAACACGGTGAAGAAGCACACCAAGCCGAACCCCCTCAAGGGTACGACCGGTGGCATCGTTGCCAAAAGCATGCCGATTCACCAGTCCAACATCGCGATTTTCAACGCGGCGTCGGGCAAGGCTGATCGTGTTGGCATCAAGCTCCTGGCTGACGGCAAGAAAGTGCGCGTCTTCAAGTCCAGCGGCGACGAAATCAAGGCTGCATAAACATGGCTAAAACCGCACCAGTACAAGCTGCTCCTGCACAGGCTCGCCTGCAGGCCCAGTTCCGCGAAAAAATCGCGCCCGCCCTGATCGAGAAGTTCGGCTACAAGTCGCCGATGCAGGTTCCCCGCATCACCAAGATCACGCTCAACATGGGTGTGAGCGAGGCTGTTGCCGACAAGAAGGTCATGGACAACGCCGTAGGCGACATGACCAAGATTGCCGGCCAGAAGCCAGTCGTGACCAAGGCCAAAAAGGCTATCGCCGGTTTCAAGATCCGCGAAGACCTGCCCATCGGTTGCATGGTTACCCTGCGCGGCGTGCAGATGTATGAGTTCCTGGACCGTTTCGTGACCGTGGCCCTGCCGCGCGTTCGTGACTTCCGCGGCATTTCCGGCCGCGCTTTCGACGGCCGTGGCAACTACAACATCGGCGTGAAAGAGCAGATCATTTTCCCTGAGATCGAGTACGACAAGGTTGATGCCTTGCGCGGCCTCAATATCAGCATCACCACAACGGCCAAGACCGATGAAGAGTGCAAGGCACTCCTCACCGCCTTCCGTTTTCCGTTCAAGAACTGAGGCGGGACATGGCAAAACAAGCATTGCTGCAACGTGAACTGAAGCGCGAGAAACTCGCCGCCAAGTTTGCCAAGAAATACGCTGAATTGAAGGCAACTTCCAACGACGCCAAACGCTCTGATGAAGAGCGCCAGCTGGCCCGTCTGGAATTGCAGAAATTGCCCCGCAACGCGAACCCGACCCGCCAGCGTAACCGCTGCGAGATCACGGGCCGCCCACGCGGAACGTTCCGCCAGTTCGGCCTGGCTCGCGCCAAGATCCGTGAACTGGCTTTTGCAGGTGATATCCCCGGTATCACCAAGGCAAGCTGGTAAGCATAGGAGCACCAAAAAATGAGTATGAGTGACCCTATCGCCGACATGCTGACGCGCATCCGCAATGCACAGATGGTTGAAAAAGCCGTTGTGCAGGTGCCGTCATCCAAAGTCAAGGTTGCAATCGCGCAGGTTCTGAAGGATGAGGGCTACATCGATGGCTTCTCCGTCAAGACCGACGAAGGCAAGTCCCAGCTTGAAATCGCCCTGAAGTACTACGCAGGCAAGCCCGTGATTGAGCGCATCGAGCGCGTCAGCCGCCCGGGCCTTCGTGTGTACAAAGGCCATGGCGCCATCCCCCAGGTCATGAACGGCCTTGGTGTGGCAATCGTCACAACGCCCCAGGGCGTGATGACTGACCGCAAGGCACGCGCGACCGGCATCGGTGGCGAAGTTCTTTGCTACGTGGCCTAAACGGCGGCATTGAGGAGTAACTGAAATGTCTCGTGTAGGAAAAATGCCTGTGTCCCTCCCTTCGGGCGTGGATGTGGCTTTCAAGGACGACCAGATCAATGTCAAGGGCAGCCTCGGCACCCTGGCACTGGCGCAAAACCCGCTTGTCACCATCAAGAACGATGCCGGCAAGCTGACCTTTGCACCAGCCAATGATTCGCGTGAAGCCAACGCCATGAGCGGCACCATGCGCCAGCTCGTGAACAACATGGTGACCGGCGTCACCAAGGGCTTCGAGAAAAAACTGAGCCTGATCGGCGTGGGCTACAAGGCCCAGGTCACGGGTGCCAAGCTCAACCTGACGGTTGGCTATTCGCACCCCGTCATCATGGACATGCCCGCAGGCATCACGGCAGCAACGCCGACGCCTACGGAAATCCTGATCAAGGGTTCTGATCGCCAGCGTGTCGGCCAGATCGCCGCTGAAGTCCGTGCTGTTCGTCCTCCCGAGCCTTACAAGGGCAAGGGCATCCGTTATTCGGATGAGAAGATCACGATCAAAGAAACCAAGAAGAAATAAGGAGCTGCATCATGTTGACCAAAAAAGAGCAGCGCCTTCGTCGTTCACGCCAGACCCGCATCCGCATTGCCACGCAAGGTGTTGCCCGTCTGACCGTCAACCGCACCAACCTGCACATCTACGCCAGCGTCATTTCCGGCGACGGCACCAAGGTTCTGGCATCGGCTTCCACTGCAGAAGTGGAAATTCGCAAGGATCTCGGCGCGTCCGGCAAGGGCGGCAACGTTGCGGCAGCACAAGCCATCGGCAAGCGTATTGCTGAAAAGGCAAAAGCAGCCGGTGTTGAAAAGGTGGCGTTTGACCGCGCTGGTTTTGCGTACCACGGCCGCGTCAAGGCGCTGGCTGATGCGGCCCGCGAAGCTGGCCTGCAGTTCTAAGCAGACTGGAAATATATATGGCCAAGTTTCAAGCTAAATCAAACAACGACGCTCCAGACGATGGTCTGAAGGAAAAAATGATCGCGGTCAACCGCGTGACCAAAGTGGTGAAGGGCGGCCGCATTCTCGGTTTCGCAGCACTCACGGTGGTTGGCGATGGTGACGGACGCGTCGGCATGGGCAAGGGCAAATCGAAAGAAGTGCCTGCAGCCGTGCAAAAAGCCATGGAAGAAGCGCGCCGCAACATGACCAAGGTGTCATTGAAAAACGGCACGATTCACCACAACGTATTCGGCCACTGGGGTGCAGCCAGCGTCATGATGATGCCGGCAGCCAAAGGTACCGGCATTATCGCTGGCGGCCCGATGCGCGCTGTGTTTGAAGTCATGGGCATCACCGATATCGTGGCCAAGAGCCATGGTTCGAGCAACCCGTACAACATGGTTCGTGCAACGATGGATGCGTTGAACAATTCCACCACGGCTTCCGACATTGCAGCCAAGCGTGGCAAATCAGTCGAAGAAATCTTTGGCTAAAAAGCTGCCCAGGAGCATTGAAATGACGACAGAGAAAAAAGTGAAGGTTCAGCTGATCAAGAGCCCGATTGGTACCAAGGAATCCCATCGCGCCACCGTGCGTGGCCTGGGTCTGCGCGGTATCAACAGCACCAGCGAACTGGAAGACACACCCGCAGTGCGCGGCATGATCAACAAGATCGCGTATCTGGTCAAGATTGTCTGAGCTTAAGGCTCGATAGGAATTCAAAATGGAATTGAACGGAATCAAGCCCGGTGAAGGCGCCAAGCACTACAAGCGTCGTGTTGGTCGCGGTATTGGATCTGGCATCGGCAAGACCGCAGGTCGTGGCCACAAGGGTCAGAAGTCCCGTGCTGGCGGCTACCACAAGGTCGGTTTTGAAGGCGGTCAAATGCCTATGCAACGCCGTTTGCCAAAGCGCGGCTTCAAATCGCACAACCTGAAGTTCAACGCTGAAGTCACGCTGTCTGCCCTCGAGCAACTCGGCCTGGCCGAAGTTGACCTGCTGGCGCTGAAAACGGCTGGCCTGGTGGGCCAGATCGCCAAGAACGTCAAGGTCATCAAGTCCGGCGAGCTGACCAAGGCGGTCAAGCTCAACGGTATTGGTGCGACGGCAGGTGCCAAGGCAGCTATTGAAGCGGCCGGCGGCGCGATCGCTTAATTAAACAGCGGACTGGAAAAGAATCAGTGGCAACCAACCCGGCTCAACTGGCAAAATCCGGCAAGTTCGGCGATTTGCGGAACAGGCTCGTGTTTTTGCTGCTGGCGCTGGTGGTGTACCGTATTGGTGCCCACATTCCGGTGCCGGGTATTGACCCAAATCAGCTCAAGGAGCTGTTCAAGGGCCAGCAGGGCGGCATATTGAACCTGTTCAATATGTTCTCCGGTGGCGCCTTGTCGCGTTTTACGGTGTTTGCGCTGGGCATCATGCCCTACATCTCCGCATCCATCATCATGCAGTTGCTCACCTATGTCCTGCCGACATTCGAGCAACTGAAGAAAGAGGGCGAAGGCGGACGCCGCAAGATTACCCAGTACACGCGCTACGGCACGCTGGGTCTTGCATTGTTCCAGTCCCTGGGTATTGCGGTGGCGCTTGAAAGCTCTCCCGGCCTGGTGCTTGCGCCCGGTTTTGGTTTCCGCATGACTGCGGTTGTGAGCTTGACGGCCGGCACCATGTTTTTGATGTGGCTGGGTGAGCAGATCACCGAGCGCGGTCTGGGTAACGGCATTTCGATCCTGATCTTTGCAGGTATCGCAGCCGGCCTGCCTAGTGCAGTGGGTGGTTTACTTGAGCTGATCCGTACCGGTGCGATGAGCATCCTGGTGGCTATCGTGATCATCGCAGTTGTGGTTCTGGTGACCTACTTTGTGGTGTTTGTGGAGCGCGGCCAGCGCAAGATACTGGTGAATTACGCCAGGCGACAGGTGGGTAACAAGGTTTATGGTGGCCAGTCATCGCACTTGCCACTGAAGCTGAATATGGCCGGTGTGATTCCGCCCATCTTTGCTTCTTCGATCATTTTGCTGCCGGCGACGGTGGTGGGCTGGTTCAGCAGTGGTGAAAGCATGCGCTGGCTGAAGGATATCGCCAGCACGCTGACGCCGGGCCAGCCGATTTATGTGTTGCTGTATGCCAGCGCGATTGTGTTCTTCTGCTTTTTCTACACCGCACTGGTGTTCAACAGCCGGGAGACCGCAGACAACCTGAAGAAAAGCGGTGCGTTCATTCCAGGCATTCGCCCGGGTGACCAGACGGCTCGTTACATCGACAAAATCCTGGTGCGTCTGACGCTGGCAGGTGCGGTCTACATCACCTTCGTGTGCCTGTTGCCCGAGTTTCTGATTTTGAAATACAACGTGCCGTTTTATTTCGGTGGTACGTCGTTGATGATTATTGTCGTGGTCACCATGGATTTCATGGCCCAGGTGCAGAACTACATGATGTCGCAGCAGTATGAATCGCTGCTCAAGAAGGCGAACTTCAAGACATCACCTGGTGCTTGAACCGGGAACAGGCAGTTAGCGTAATTTTTTGGTGCGAACAGCACCGCAGAGAATTTAGGAGAATGCAATGAGAGTTTCAGCTTCGGTCAAGAAAATTTGCCGCAACTGCAAAGTCATCCGCCGCAAGGGTGTTGTTCGCGTGATCTGTACAGATCCACGTCATAAACAACGCCAAGGCTGATTCAAAGAGTTTTAGAGGACGAACATGGCCCGTATCGCTGGTATCAATATTCCGCCGCAGCAACATGCTGAAATCGGCTTGACTGCAATCTTCGGCATTGGCCGTACGCGCGCACGCAAAATCTGCGAAGCCTGCGACATCGCCTACTCGAAGAAGGTCAAGGACCTGACCGACGGCGACCTGGAAAAAATCCGTGACCAGATCGCTCTGTTCACCATCGAAGGTGATCTGCGTCGTGAAACCACGATGAACATCAAGCGCTTGATGGACATCGGTTGCTACCGCGGTTTCCGTCATCGCCGCGGCTTGCCAATGCGCGGTCAGCGCACGCGTACCAATGCCCGCACCCGCAAGGGTCCGCGCAAGGCCGCCCAGTCGTTGAAGAAATAATCCAGAGGTTTTCCCATGGCAAAAGCACCAAGTAACAACGCAGCACAACGCGTGCGCAAAAAAGTCCGCAAGAATGTTGCGGACGGTATTGCACACGTGCACGCATCCTTCAACAACACCATCATCATGATCACCGACCGCCAAGGCAACGCCCTGTCATGGGCATCGTCAGGTGGCCAGGGTTTCAAGGGTTCGCGCAAATCGACGCCTTTTGCAGCCCAGGTGGCTTCTGAAGTTGCAGGTCGTGCTGCCATCGAGCAGGGTATCAAGAACCTTGACGTTGAAATCAAGGGCCCAGGCCCAGGCCGCGAATCTTCGGTTCGTGCCCTCGGCGCGCTCGGCATCCGCATCAATTCGATTGCCGACGTGACCCCGGTCCCGCACAACGGCTGCCGCCCACAAAAGCGCCGCCGCATTTAATCTCGTGGTCCCGGCGAGACCGATTGCAATGCAGTCGGCCTTGCACGGGACTTTTTAACCAAAGCCCACCGCCATCAGGCTCGACGAAAGTCCATGCCGAAGGCTCCTGCAGCAATGCAGCAGATGAAAAAAGGAAACTAAAGTGGCACGTTACCTCGGCCCCAAGGCCAAACTATCCCGCCGCGAAGGCACGGACCTCTTCCTGAAGAGTGCCCGCCGCGCGATCGCCGACAAGGCCAAATTTGATTCCAAGCCAGGCCAGCACGGTCGCACGTCCGGTACCCGTACGTCCGACTTCGGCCTGCAGCTGCGTGAAAAGCAGAAGGTCAAGCGCATGTACGGCGTGCTCGAGAAGCAATTCCGCCGCTACTTTGAAGAAGCTGATCGCCGCAAGGGCAATACCGGCGCCAATCTGCTGTTCATTCTTGAGTCACGCCTTGACAACGTTGTATACCGCATGGGCTTCGGCTCAACCCGCGCCGAAGCGCGCCAGCTGGTATCGCACAAGGCCATTACCGTCAACGGCGGCCCGGTCAACATTCCTTCGTACATGGTCAAGGCCGGCGACATCATTGCCGTGCGCGACAAGTCGAAGAAGCAGACCCGTGTCACGGAAGCACTGGAACTCGCCAAACAGGTTGGCATGCCAGCCTGGGTTGAAGTCAACGCCGAAAAGGGCGAAGGCACCTTCAAGAAGACGCCTGACCGCGACGAGTTTGCTGCCGACATCAATGAATCGCTGATCGTCGAGTTGTATTCACGCTAATTTCGTTCCTGCGACGTTGGGCGCTGCTTCAGGCGGGCCCGGCGTCGTCGGCCTTATCGGTGTAACGAGCCGAGGGTATTGAGAGGAAGATTGCATGCAGACTAATTTACTGAAACCAAAAACCATCAACGTTGAGCAACTGAGCGCCAACCGCGCAAAAGTCACGCTCGAGCCTTTTGAACGTGGCTACGGCCACACGCTGGGCAACGCATTGCGCCGCGTCCTGCTGTCGTCTATGGTCGGCCACGCCGCCACGGAAGTGACCATTGCCGGTGTGCTCCATGAGTACTCCTCCATTGACGGTGTCCAGGAAGACGTCGTCAACATCCTGCTCAACCTCAAGGGCGTGGTGTTCAAGCTCCACAACCGCGACGAAGTGACCCTGAGCCTGCGCAAAGATGGCGCCGGCCCTGTGACCGCAGCTGACATCCAGACACCGCACGACGTTGAAATCATCAACCCCGAGCACGTCATCGTCAACCTGTCGCACGGCGGCAAGATCGACATGCAGATCAAGGTCGAAAATGGCCGTGGTTATGTGCCGGGCAACGTTCGCCGCTATGGTGACGAATCGACCAAGTCGATTGGCCGCATTGTTCTTGATGCATCGTTCTCGCCAGTGAAGCGCGTCAGCTACACCGTCGAAAGCGCCCGCGTCGAGCAGCGTACTGATCTTGACAAGCTGGTCCTGGAAATTGAAACCAACGGTGCCGTTACTGCAGAAGATGCAGTTCGCGCTTCGGCCAAGATCCTGGTTGAGCAACTGGCCGTGTTCGCACAGCTGGAAGGCAACGAACTCGCAGCATTCGATACACCTGTGCAGCGCAGCTCGCAGCAGTTTGACCCTATCCTGCTCCGTCCAGTCGACGAGCTCGAACTCACGGTTCGTTCTGCCAACTGCCTGAAAGCAGAAAACATCTATTACATCGGCGACCTTATCCAGCGCACTGAAAACGAGCTGCTCAAGACACCGAACCTGGGCCGTAAATCGCTCAACGAAATCAAGGAAGTGCTTGCATCGCGCGGCTTGACGCTGGGCATGCGACTTGAAAGCTGGCCGCCTGCCGGGCTGGACAAGCACTAAACAATTTAGTTAAACCGAAGACCACCTTTTATATGAGGTGGCGCACGGGCAGTACCTGATACGGCTGCCTGATATTAAAAAAGGAAATCACCATGCGTCACGGACACGGACTACGTAAACTCAACCGCACCAGCTCACACCGCCTGGCGATGCTGCGCAACATGATGAACTCGCTGATCCAGCATGAGGCCATCAAGACCACGCTGCCAAAGGCCAAGGAATTGCGCCGCGTTGTTGAACCCATGATCACGCTGGCCAAAGAGCCAACGCTGGCCAACAAACGCCTTGCATTTGACCGCCTGCGTGACCGCGACATGGTCGTCAAGCTGTTTGCTGAACTGGGCCCACGTTACAAAGCACGTCCAGGCGGCTACACCCGTATTCTGAAGATGGGCTTCCGCGTTGGTGACAATGCGCCCATGGCTCTGGTCGAACTGGTTGATCGTCCTGATGTGTCGGAAGACACTACAGCTGACACGGCCAAGGCAGAGTAAGTTACAATACAGATATACCGCGCGGTGGAGCAGCCTGGTAGCTCGTTGGGCTCATAACCCAAAGGTCGTAAGT
>JAZKHN010000194.1:0-2242 GCA_040385325.1 Pseudomonadota bacterium | reverse complement strand
AAAATATCGACCTGGTGCCTGCGGTGCTGGTGGGAGCGGTGATTTCTTCGCTGGTGACCCTGCCACTGTCGCTGCCTTTTTCAGCCACCCCGCATGACCTCGGCTTGCTGGCCCTGCTGGGACTGGTGCAACTGGCGATACCCTGTGTGCTGTCGGTGCTGTGCGCCGGCGTGCTGAAGGCACCTGAAGTGGCCCTGCTGGCGCTGCTGGAAGTGATCTTCGGCATCGTGCTCGCCTGGCTGGGCGCCGGTGAAGTGCCGGGCGCGAGTGTTTTAAGCGGTGGTGCTTTGGTCATCACCGCGCTGGTAGTCAACGAATTGATTGGATGGAGACAAAAATCATGAGCGATCAAACCCTGAATGCAGAACCCAAAAGCGACGTGATTGCTGAACGTCGCGGCAGCGCGGGCTTGTTGACGCTGAATCGGCCCAAGGCGCTCAATGCGCTCAGCCTGCAGATGGTGCGCGACCTGACGGCTGCGCTGCTGGTCTGGCGCGACGACCCTGCCGTGAAGGTGGTCGCCATACGGGGCACCAACAAGAAGGGCCAGCCCGGCAGCCCTGAGGCGCTTTTCGGCGGCTTTTGCGCCGGTGGCGATATCCGCTTCTTTCACCAGGCCGCGCTGGCTGGTGATGCGGCGCTGGAAGACTTCTTCACCGACGAATACAGCCTCAACCACCTGATCCAGACCTACCCCAAGCCTTTCATCGCCTTCATGGACGGCATCGTCATGGGCGGCGGCATGGGCCTTTCGCAAGGCGCAGCGGTGCGTATCGTCACCGAGCACACCAAGATGGCCATGCCCGAAACCAATATTGGCCTGTTCCCCGATGTCGGTGGCGGTTACTTTTTGAGCCGTTGCCCCGGGCACGCAGGCGAATACCTGGCGCTGACAGGTGAGGTGATCAATGCAGAAGAAGCCATTGGCTTCGGCCTGGCCGATGTCAAACGCGACGCCGCGCAATTGCCGGCCATCTGGGAATCCCTGGCCAGCCAGGACTTTGCCTCGACTGACGCCGCCAATGCATGGATCGCCACCGAGTTGCCAGCTGATGCCTCGCGTGGCAAAGGCTACACCGGGCACATCGACAGCTTTTTCTCCCTCCAGCGAGTCAAACACATCGTCGATGCGCTCGAAAAGGCCAAAGACGACGCGTGGGCGGGCAAAACTGCCTCGACCCTGCGCAAACGCTCGCCGCTGATGATGCACGTTACGCTGGAGCAGATCCGCCGCGCGCGGGGCATGAGCCTGGCCGACGACCTGCGCATGGAGCGCGACATGGTGTACCAGTGCTTCCACCACCGGCCCGGTGTGGCGAGCGAAACCGTCGAAGGCATACGTGCACTGGCAGTGGACAAGGACTACACGCCCAAATGGAACCCTGAGCGCATCGAAGACGTCAAGCCGGGCATGGCTGACGCATTTTTTGTGAGTCCGTGGGCGGCGGCGGAGCATCCGCTGCGTGCACTTGGCACCTGAATTGCTATTAATTCAGTAGCGGCTCACGCCCGTGTTTAATGGTCTGCAGACCGATTACATGCGATCTTAAGGTGTTTTTTAGGTTTTCCTGACCCTTTGCAGCCCGATTTCAATGCCCACGCCGCCTGCAGGGCAGTGATTTTAACGTACACGTTAAAACTTTAATGTATACGTTAAATTGCCTCCAGCCCTAACGACCCCGTGACTTCATCGCGCGCTCGACCTCGCGCTTGCCTTCACGGTCCTTGATGGTGTCGCGTTTGTCGTGCTCGCCCTTGCCCTTGGCCAGACCCACGTCGCACTTCACCTTGCCGGCCTTCCAGTGCAGGTTGAGGGGCACCAGCGTATAGCCTTTCTGCTCGATCTTGCCGATCAGGCGCCGAATCTCGTCCTTGTGCATGAGCAGCTTTTTGGTTCGTACCGAGTCCGGCCTGATGTGCGTCGAGGCCGTGCCCAGCGGGTTGATCTGGCAGCCGATGATGAAGAGCTCGCCATTGCGGATCACGACGTAGCCGTCAGTCAGCTGCACCTTGCCTTCGCGCAGGGACTTGACCTCCCAGCCTTCCAGCACCATGCCCGCCTCGAAGCGCTCTTCAATGTGGTAGTTGAACATCGCCTTCTTGTTGTCGGCAATGCGCACGGCAGCAGCTGCAGCTTTGGGGGACACACTCGCAGGCCGATTGTGTTTGGATTTCCCGGACGACGCTGCGTCAGGCTTTTTGGAGAGGGATGCTTCTTTGGTGGCCATAAGGGGGAAGATAT
>JAZKHN010000193.1:0-12629 GCA_040385325.1 Pseudomonadota bacterium | reverse complement strand
GACCAAAGGATTATGAGTCCTCTGCTCTAACCAACTGAGCTAACGCCCCTGACCAGCTGTCTATTGTAAGGGGCTACTTGCTATGGCTCAGGGCCGAACTGACGAGCTTTGAGGTGATGTCCACGATCTGGATCATTTTTTCGTAAGGCATGCGCATGGGGCCGATGACGCCCAGGGTGCCGACGACCTGACCGTCGACCTCATAAGGGGCTGTGACCACTGACAGCTCCTGGTAGGGGATGACCTGGCTTTCACCACCTATATAAATACGTACACCTTCGGCGCGGCTGGAGACATCAAGCAGGCGCATGAGCTGGGCCTTTTGCTCAAACAGGTCAAACAGCTTGCGCAGGTTACCCATGTCGCCTGAAAAATCGCTGACGGCGAGCAGGTTGCGTTCGCCTGAAATGACAACTTCATCGCGCGACTCAATTGCCTCGGTGCTGACCTTGACTGCTGCCTGCATGAGCAAGGCAATCTCGCCGCGCAATGCCTCGACCTCGTTTTTCAGCCGCTCCCTCACCTCTTCTATCGCCATGCCGGCATAGTGCGAGTTGAGGAAGTTGGCGGCCTCCACCAATTGGCTCTGGGTGTAGTCGGCCTCTGTAAAGATGACGCGGTTTTGCACATCGCCATCAGGTGACACGATGATGACCAGAAAACGTTTTTCTGACAGGCGCAAAAACTCGATGTGCTTGAACACCGAGGTGCGGCGCGGTGCCATCACCACACCTACAAACTGCGACAGGCTGGACAGCATGTGTGCGGCGTTACTGATAACTTTTTGCGGCTGGTCTGGCGCGAGGTGCGGGGCAGCAAGGCCATTAGGGGAAAAGCGCTCGCGCTGCGTTGTGAGCATGGTGTCGACAAAAAGTCGATAGCCGCGCGCCGTGGGAATACGCCCGGCAGATGTGTGCGGGCTGACGATCAGGCCAAGCTCCTCAAGGTCACTCATCACATTGCGGATGGTGGCAGGTGAAAGCTCAAGCCCCGAGGCCTTTGACAGGGTGCGCGAACCTACCGGCTGGCCGTCGGCGATGTAACGCTCAACCAGCGCTTTTAACAACAGTCGGGCACGATCATCAAGCATGCGTACATTCTACGAAGGCAAAGCCACATCTTGTGATGTAATTTGACGATGAAGTCGCAATTTCACCATGTAGCCCTCATCGGGAAGTACCACGCACATGGTTCACGCTCTGCACTGGAGGGGATTGCGCAGTTTCTTGAGGCACAGGGCTGCGATGTGGCGATCGAGCAGGACACCGCCAGCAACACCGGCATGACCCAATACCCCATTCTTGACGTGGCGGGCATCGGTGCCCAGTGCGACCTGGGCCTGGTGGTGGGCGGTGATGGCACCATGCTGGGCATTGGCCGGCTGCTGGCACAGTTTGGTGTACCGCTGGTGGGCATCAACCAGGGCCGGCTGGGCTTCATTACCGACATCGCGTTTGACGACTACCCTGCCGTATTGGGGCCGATATTGCGTGGCGAATTTGAAGAAGACAAACGCTGGATGATGCAGGCCAAGGTTGTGCGTGACGGGCGCTGCGTCTTTGATGCCACCGCCATGAATGACGTGGTCGTCAACCGCGGGGCCACCGCCGGCATGGTTGAACTGCGCGTGGAGGTGGATGGCCGCTTTCTGGCGAATCAGCGGGCCGACGGCCTGATCATTGCGACCTCAACCGGCTCAACCGCCTATGCACTTTCTGCAGGAGGGCCGCTGCTGCACCCGTCGATCGCCGGCTGGGTACTGGTGCCGATTGCACCGCACACGCTGTCGAACCGGCCCATTGTTCTGTCAGACAGCGGGGAGATCACGGTCGAGATTGTGGCGGGCCGTGATGCCAGCGCAAACTTCGACATGCAGTCACTCGCCACGCTGTTGCACGGTGACCGTATCAGCGTGCGGCGCTCTGAGCACCAGATGCGCTTTCTTCACCCCAGGGGCTGGAGCTACTTCGACACCCTGCGCAAAAAACTTCACTGGAATGAAGGTGTGGCATGAGCCTGAAAAGCATCTCGTTGCGTGATTTTGTCATCGTCCATGCGCTGGATCTTGACCTTGACGGCGGCTTTACCGTACTGACAGGTGAAACCGGCGCAGGCAAATCAATTCTGATCGACGCACTGCAACTGGCTTTAGGCGCGCGGGCAGATGCCGGTGTGGTGCGCGAAGGCGCACAGCGCTGTGAGATAAGTGCGGAGTTCGACAACCCGCCCACTTTGCTGGACTGGCTTGAACAGGCCGGGTTCAACCCTGGTGACTCCTTGCTGCTGCGCCGGACAATTGATGCGCAGGGCAAAAGCCGCGCATGGATCAATGGCAGTGCGGCAACGGCTACGCAGCTCAAGGACATCGCCGACAAGCTGGTGGATATTCATGGTCAGCACGCCTGGCAAAGCCTGACCCGGCCAGATGCCGTGCGCGGCCTGCTCGATTCATACGGCAGCGTATCTACACAAACACTGACAGCTCACTGGCAGCAGTGGCGGCTGGCCCAAAAGACATTGCTTGATGCGCGCGAAGCGCAGGACAGCCTGCAACGCGAACGCGAGCGCCTTGCCTGGCAGATCTCAGAGGTTGACAAGCTGGCACCCGGCGATGACGAGTGGGACGAACTCAATACCCAGCACAGCCGGCTTTCAAATGCCCAGGCCCTGACGGGTGCGGTACAGGCGGCGGTTGATGCACTGCAGGAGTCAGAGCAGAACGCCAGCAGCCTGATAGGGCAGGCACTGGCCCTGCTGCAGGAGCAGGAGCACATCGAACCGCAATTCAAGCCCTTGGCTGAAGTGCTGTCAAGCGCGCTTGCGCAGACTGAAGACGTGGTGCATTCACTGCACGGTTATGCCCGCCATGCAGAACTTGAACCGCATCGCCTGGGTGAGCTCGATGAACGCCTGGCGCTGTGGGTCAGCCTCGCCAGGCGCTACAAACGCACGCCGGCCGAGTTGCCGGAGCTGCTGGCTTCGTGGCGCGGCGAGTTGCAGAAACTTGACGCTGCAGCCGACCTGGCCAAACTGGAACTAAACGAACAGCAGGCGCAGCGGCTTTACCAGGACGAAGCCCAAAAAGTTTCCACCGCCCGCACCAGGGCTGCGCCTTCATTGGCCAGAGCCATCACACAGGCGATGCAGGGCCTGGGCATGCAGGGAGGCAAGTTTGAGGTGGCCCTGGCAAAACTTGAACAGCCCGCCCAGTACGGGCTGGAGCAGGCCGAGTTTCTGGTCGCCGGGCACAGCGGCACAACACCGCGCCCTGTGGGCAAGGTGGCATCTGGCGGCGAGCTCTCGCGCATCGCGCTGGCGATTGCGGTCACGACCAGTCAGCTGGGAGAAGCCCAGACACTGATATTTGACGAGGTGGATTCCGGTGTTGGCGGTGCAGTGGCTGAAACCGTTGGCCGCCTGATGAAGCAGCTTGGCAAGGACAGGCAGGTTATGGCCGTGACACATCTGCCGCAAGTGGCTGCGTGCGCAGACCAGCACCTGGTGGTTGCCAAACAAACCGACAAGGGCAAAACGATGAGCACCGTAGCAGCCGTGAATGGTGAAGAGCGGGTGGCCGAAATTGCCCGCATGCTGGGCGGCGAGCGCCTGTCAGGCACCACACTGGCCCATGCCAAGGAGATGCTGGGGCAATGATGGGCGACCTTGAGATTGTACTGATCACCGGCATGTCGGGCTCGGGCAAATCAGTCGCCTTGCACGCGCTGGAAGATGCAGGTTACTACTGCGTTGACAACCTGCCGCCGGAGTTGCTGACGTCTTTTGCGGCGCTTGAAAAGCAGCATGGCGCCAACAAGGTGGCGATTGCCATGGATGTGCGCAGCGCCACCTCGCTGCCACTGGTGCCCAGGCAGCTGCAACAGCTGAGGGCACAGGGCGTGGCGGTGCAATCACTTTTTCTGGATGCCAGCACCGAGACGCTTGTGCGGCGCTTTTCGGAAACACGCCGCCTGCACCCGCTGTCGCGCGCAGATGCCTCAGACCAGCACCGGGCACTGGTAGAAGCGATTGAACTGGAGCGCGAGTTGTTGAGCGAGATGCGCGAGCAGGCCCATGTGCTGGACACCAGCATGATCCGCTCGTCGCAGCTTCAGGGTTATGTGAAGTCACTTATCTCTGCGCCCTCGACACAGCTGACGCTGGTGTTCGAGTCATTCGCCTTCAAACGCGGCGTGCCGCTGGATGCCGACTATGTGTTCGATGTGCGCATGCTCCCAAATCCGCATTACGAATCAGGCTTGCGCGACCTGACAGGGCGAGATGAACCTGTTGCAAGTTATCTTCTCGGCCACCCGGAAGTCACCGACATGTTCAACGACATTGAAAAATTCATCAGCCGCTGGTTGCAGGCGCTGGTGCGCGACCACCGCAGCTACGTGACCGTGGCCATCGGTTGTACAGGGGGCCAGCACCGGTCCGTCTATCTTGTCGAGCAACTGGCCGTGGCATTTGGTCCACGCTGGAAAACACTCAAGCGCCACCGTGAACTGGACGCAGCACGGCAAAGCTGACTCTCCATACGTTCAGCGGTCAGTCTCGAGAAGCTTGCGTATGGGTGCAGGCAAGCCCAGTGCAGGCCACTCCTGCGAAGAAAACCAGGCACCGCAACTCCCGGGTTCACCGGCACCAGACCCATCCCCCGAAGGCATTTTTTGCGCGGCGGAAAAACCTGCCATAACAGGGCTGAGGTACAAATCCTTATGGGTCAACACGTGCTTGAACGGCGGCAATACCTCCGTTCTGGCATGCAGCTTTTGGGGCAAAAATGCCAGCAGCGCCTCTTCACTTTCAAACACGGGCAGACAATAAAGACCACCCCAGATTCCTGTTACCGGCCTGCGCTCAAGCCAGACCGATCCGTCGGGCCGCTGCGCCCAGAGCAGGCTGAGAGACTGCGCGCTGCGCTTCAGTTTTCGGGTTTTGACGGGATACTTTTCAGGTTCACCGCTTGCGAACCCATGGCAGATGTTGTGTACGGGGCAAAGCAGGCATGCAGGCTTGCGTTGCGTGCACACCGTCGCGCCAAGGTCCATGATGCCCTGCGTGTATCGGGGCATGGACTCTTTCAGGTGGGTAGATGGCAACAGTTCGTTGGCAATGTCGCGTAACTTCTTTTCCTGGCTGCCCTGCGCCATGTCGCCCTCAAAAGCCAGCAGGCGCGTCAGCACCCGTTTGACATTGCCGTCCAGGATGGCGACGCGTTCTGAAAAGCAGAAGGATGCGATAGCAGCTGCAGTCGAAGGTCCGATGCCCGGCAAGGTCTGAAGTTCTTCTGAGGTGCGGGGGAACTGCCCGCCATGCAGGGCCACCACCTGCTGCGCGCATCGGTGGAGGTTGCGGGCACGGCTGTAATAACCGAGACCGCTCCAGAGTCCCAGCACTTCATCGGTGTGGGCTGCGGACAGGTCGCTTACTCTAGGGAAGCGCTGTAAAAATCGTGCGTAGTAATCCAGCACGGTCGCAACCTGCGTCTGCTGAAGCATGATTTCAGACAGCCAGACGCGGTAGGGGTCGCGTGTGTTTTGCCAGGGAAGGCTGTGGCGGCCATGTGTTTTTTGCCACTGCACGAGTTCACGTGCAAAGTGCGGCAGGACGGCCTGCGTTGCTTTTTCGGGAGGCACAGGTGTTATGGAAGACCTAGGCAATCTCGCTCATCGCGGTATCCATCACAGTGTCTGGTCCGTCCCTGTCACTGCTGTGCTCTACCGGCCTGCCAGCCAGATGGGAAGTCAGCTCCGTCAGCTTGTTGTCAAGCTCGGTCAGAACCAGTTCCTGATCGTCGATTTCGCTGATGCGCTCGTCAAGGCCGGACGCGGCGCTCTGAATGCGCTCAATGGCCTCGAGGCGGCGTCCAAAGTTGCGGCGACGTTCGCGAAGTTGTGCATCCAGCTGGGAGGCTGCGGACTTGTTCCACAACTCGACCTCACCGAGTGCTGTTTCAAACACCACACGCAGGCGTGTGGACAAGGCACGTACGAGTCGCTCGGAAAAATCCGGTTGCGAGAGCTTGAGCACATTGCTCACCCCCAAATATTGCAGGTGGCTTCGTTCTATCAAATCAAGGTCATGTGAAAAGCGGATCAATTCAGGAGCCTTGGGCGCCTGGAGCGAAAAACCGAACTCGGCGTTGAGCTGCTTGAAGGTTGCCATCAGCATGGCGTGAATCTCGGTGCTCGTGACGTCGGCCTTTTGCAGGCTCTCACGCAGCCGGGAGAAAGTCTGACCGTAAGCCTTTTTCACACCCAACTTGATACCGGGCTGTTTGAGTGCGTTTGTCAACTCGGCAAGTTCACCCTTGAGCGTTGGGGTGCTGAGCAAATTGAAGACTTCACGCAGAAGTTTCAGGTGCACCGAACGCACTGCATGTATCTTGGCACCGCTGGTGTCGAATTCGGATTGTTCCTGCTCGATGCGGCTGCGCATGTGTTTGATGACCGAGGCGTTTTTGCCCCTGAGGCCACGTAACTCGTCCATCTGTTCGGCGAGGTCGCGTCGGCGGATATGAATTGCGCGCCCTGCCTCCACCCGAAGGTCAGCAATGCCGCCAGCAACTGCAGACCGGAGAATTCTCTGGCGCTGACCCATCACGCCCTCGGCCAGTGCGAGCTCAAGCAGGGGCAGACGGCTGGCGGCCAGCAGTTCTTCGTCACCAGTGACCTTGGCCACCAGGCCCTTTTGGGCAGACACGGGAATCACCTGGCTCTCAGGCAATCCCAGAATTTCGGCTGAAGACGCACGCTGACGATCGATCTGGCGCTGCACCTGCTCGGGCGAACTGAGCGCATCCCAGAGGGTATCTATCTTGTTGAGCACAACCAGTCGTGAAATATCCTCGTCGTCACCAGTGACGAGATGTTCACGCCAGATGGCCAGGTCGGATTTGGTCACGCCCGTATCGGCGGCGAGGATAAACACCACGGCATGCGCCTGTGGAATCAGACTGACGGTCAGTTCGGGCTCTGCACCGATGGCATTCAGACCAGGCGTATCAAGAATCACCAGGCCCTGACGAAGCAATGGGTGCGCGATGTTGATCAACGCGTGACGCCACTTCGGTACTTCAATCAGGCCATCCGGGCCGACCAGCGGGTTGTCGTCAATGTTTTCATCGTTCCAGAAGCCCAGCGCACGCGCGTCATCCTTGCTGACATGACGGACCTCGGCGACTTTCTCAAGCGCCTGTGCCAGTTGTGCGGGGTCGTTCACATCAAGGTCAACGCGCGTCCATTTTTCGGGGGCTGCACGCCACTCCATCAGCGCCTGCGGCTGCAGACGTGTCTCGATGGGCAGCAGCCTCAGGCAGGGCGGAACATCAGAGTCGTAGCCCAGTTCGGTCGGGCACATGGTGGTACGCCCGGCGCTGGCGGGCATGATGCGCCTGCCGTAGCCGGCAAAAAAGATGGCGTTGATCAGCTCCGATTTGCCGCGCGAGAATTCGGCCACAAACGCGACCATGACCTTGTCGGCGCGCACCTGCGACTCAAGCCTGCGCAGACGCTCTTCAACGGCGGCGTCGAGCAGGTCGTGGTCCTTCATCCATTCGGCCAGCAGCTTGAGCCGCAGCGCAAACTCTCGCCGCCAGGTGCCGTGCTGGTCGAATTGTTCGTTAAAGGACATGGTGTTTGGTCTATGGAGGTCGGTCAATATAGCACCGTCGTCCGGAAAGAGCCATTGGCGGGGCTACGTAGGGGCAGCCCGGTTTCATTCACTTCTATCAGGGTTTCTGGCAAACAGTGCAGTAAAAAGTAGACCTTTGGCCCTGCCGCAGGCTTTTAACGGCGGTCCCACAGATACGGCATGGCTGGCCCGCACGGTCATAAACCATGGCCTCAAGCTGGAAATAACCGGACTCGCCATTGGCATTTGAAAAGTCCTTAAGGGTGCTGCCCCCCTTTTGAACCGCCTGCGCCAACACCGTCCTGATGGCTTCATGCAGACGCAACGCACGAGGTCTGCTCAACTTGCTTGCCCGCGTGGTCGGCCGGATACCCGCCAGAAAAAGTGTTTCCGACGCATAGATATTGCCAACGCCGACCACGATTTCCCCGCTCAGCAGGACCTGTTTGATGGCGGTTTTTTTCAGCTTGAGCGCCAAATGAAAGGCGGCAGGGTCAAAATCATCCGACAAGGGCTCGACACCCAGGCGGCCCAAAAGCTTTTGGGCCGAACTGTGGTCTTCGCCGGGCGCAAACACCACTGCACCGAAACGCCTGGGATCGTGAAGGCGCAAAGTGCCGCTGGTGGTGACCATATCGAAGTGGTCATGCTTGCCCGCAGGCGGTAAATCAGGGCCGAAGCTGATGCTGCCAGACATCCCCAGGTGAACCAGCAACAACCCGCCGCTCAAATCTACCAGCAGATATTTGCCACGACGCCTGACACCCAGTACTTTTTGACCTGTCAGCACCGATGGCTCGCAGCCAAGCGGCCAGCGCAAGGCTTTGCCCATGCTGGCCGCCAGGATGCTTGCGCCGGCTATACGGTCAGCAAAGCTGAGGCGGGTAACTTCTACTTCAGGGAGTTCAGGCATGGGGCACCGGTTGACTGCAATGGCGACATAAAGTTCTCGCGACATGGATAGAAGCGAAAAACCTTTACGCCAGCTTCATCTGAAAGGGCCATACGCAGCCCCGAGGCTTCAATTATCATGGCCTGATGAAGAAAAAACTGATCTGGATTCTCGCCGGTTCGTGCCTCACCGCACCGCTGCTCATGGCCCAGACCAGCCCCGCAAATCCGCCCCTTTCAGCAGCTTCTACCGCCCAGGCGCCTTTTGTCTCCGCCCTGGATGGCGAGCTTTTCTATCAACTGCTGGTGGGCGAAATCACCGTTCAGGAAGGCGAAGCGGGTGCCGGTTTTGCCATCATCCTGGATGCAGCCAGAAAATCAAACGACCCCCTTCTTTATCAGCGTGCAACAGAAATTGCACTTCAGGGTCGATCCGGCGATGCCGCGCTGCAGGCCGCCAAAGCCTGGCAGCAGGCACAGCCGGGTTCACGCGATCCCAACCGCTATGTTTTGCAGATATTGATTGCGCTTAATCGCATCACAGAGACCGAAGAGCCCCTGAAAAGAGGCGTTGAACTGGCACCTGCGGCTGACCGTGCCCTGGCCATTTCCGCGATTCCCAGAGCCTACGCAAGGGTCAGCGACAAAAAGCTCGCCAGCATGGTGGTCGAACAGGCGCTTGCGGCTTACCTTACCAATCCTGCCACGGCCAGCTCGGCCTGGACCACCGTAGGCCGCATGCGTCTGGCTGCGGGAGATGCCGCAGGCGCGCTGGACGCTGCCCAAAAAGGCCAGATGGCCGATGTGCAGTATGAAGGCCCCCCCCTTGTTGCGCTCGAATTGATGGACGCCAGGCTGCCTGCTGCAGAGGCGCTGGTGCAGAAATACCTTGCCGGCACCCCGAAATCCCTGCCGGAAATCCGCATGACTTATGCCCGCGCCCTGCTCGATGCGCAGCGCTACGGCGAAGCTTCTGCACAATTGCAGATCGTCATCAAGGACAAGCCCGATTTCGCGCCTGCCTGGCTGGTTCTGGGGTCGCTGCAATTGCAGGACAACCAGCTGGCCCAGGCCCAGACCTCGCTGCAGCGTTATGTGGAACTGGCGCAGCAGCCGTCTGCGGAAGAAGACCAGGCCAGAGGGCTTGCGCAGGCCTACCTGCAGCTTGCGCAGATTGCAGAAAAACGCAAGGATTTTGCAGCGGCAGAAAACTGGATCAGCAAGATTGAAAATCCCGACGACATGATGCAGGCGCAGGTGCGGCGTGCATCCCTTCTTGCGAGCCAGGGCAGGCTGGCAGACGGAAGGCAACTGATACGCAGCCTGCCGGAACGCAGGCCGGGCGATGCACGCCTGAAAGTTCTGGCTGAAGTGGGGCTTCTGCGCGACCTCAAGCAATATCGGCCAGCCTACGACCTGCTGACAGAAGCCAGTGTCAAGTTCCCCAATGACCCTGACCTGATTTATGACCAGGCGATGATGGCCGAAAAGTCAGGCCAGTTGCCGGAAATGGAAACCCTGCTGCGCCGTGTGATCCAGCTCAGGCCCGACTCCGCCAGCGCCTACAATGCGCTGGGTTATTCGTTTGCAGACCGCAATGTCAAGCTGCCTGAAGCGCGCCAGCTGATACTGAAGGCGCTCGAATTTACACCCGGCGACCCCTTCATTCGCGACAGCCTGGGCTGGGTTGAGTTCCGTCTGGGTAACCGCGCCGAAGCCGCCAGGATTTTTGCCGACGCCTTCAAGGCCAAGCCGGACGCCGAGATTGCCGCGCATTACGGGGAAGTGCTCTGGACAATGGGTCAGCGCGACCGGGCCATCGCCATCTGGCGTGAGGGCAATCTGCTGAACCCGGAAAATGAAACCCTTGTCGAGACCCTCAAGCGCCTGCGCGTGAAACTCTAAGCGATGACTGTGTTTGAACGGCTACGCGGTGCCGCGATATCCATGGCAGTGGGCGTGGTACTGCTCGTCAGCGGATGTGCCACCCCCCAAAGCCCGTCTGCTGATACGCAGGGCGCTGTCACAAAAGACGCCTGGGCTGGCCGCATAGGCCTTCAGATCCAGAGCGATCCTCCTCAGGCATTTTTCGCAGGGTTTGAGCTCAAGGGCAATGCCCAGGCAGGCGAACTCAAGCTCACCAGCCCCATTGGCAGCATTCTCGGCGTGATGCGCTGGTCGCCTGGCGAAGCAGTGCTTGAGTCGGGTCGTGAGGTGAAGAAGTTTGCCTCGGTCGATGCCTTGCTGGAGCAAACCACAGGCGCGGCCATCCCGATCAATGCCCTTTTCGACTGGCTCAACGGCAAAAACACCAGCCTGAATGGCTGGACAGCCGACCTGTCAGAGCAGGCTGCCGGGAAAATTTCTGCCAGAAGGACAAATCCTGCTCCGCAAACCGACCTGCGGGTCGTGCTTGAACAGTAGTGGTGGGCGCGATGACCCCGCCAATAAAAGCCATTTACGACATTCCCGCCCCGGCCAAACTTAACCTTTTCCTGCACATCACGGGCCGCCGGGCTGACGGCTACCACCTGCTTCAATCAGTGTTCATGCTCATTGACTGGTGCGACACCCTGCACTTTGAGCTGCGCACCGACGGCCAGATCAACCGCCGTGACGTGAACACAGATGGCGCAGAACCCTTGCCGGCCGACGACCTGACGCTGCGCGCCGCCCGCGCCCTGCAAAAAGCCTGCGATACCACGCTCGGGGCCGACATCAGCCTTGAAAAGCGTATTCCGGCGCAGGCCGGCATGGGCGGCGGCTCGTCCGACGCGGCAAGTTGCCTGCTGGCGCTGCAGCGGCTCTGGGGCGTCAGACTGCCGCGCGAGCAGTTGCTGGCGATTGCACTCTCACTGGGGGCGGATGTGCCGTTTTTCCTCTCCGGTAGCCATGCCTGGGTCGAAGGGATTGGCGAGAAGATGACGCCAATCGAGCTTCCCGAAGCACAATTCCTGGTGGTCAAACCGTCTCAGGGCCTGTCGACGCAGGCGATTTTCACGTCGACACTGCTCAAACGGGACACAGAAACTGCTACAATCTTAGGCTTTGCTGCAAATGACGGCGGCGGTGACGGAAATATCGAAAATGGGTTGAAAAATACTGTTTTCGGGTTCGGCCGCAACGATCTGCAGCCGGTTGCCCTGGGTTTATGCCCGCAGCTGGGTCAGTCTCTTGACTGGCTCGCCGCGATGAAACTCCAGGGACGAATGACCGGCTCTGGAAGTGCTGTATTTGCGCATCTGCCGCATGAGATGGAGATTCCCCAAGCCCCTGGCGACTGGAAGATCCGCACATGCAGCAACCTGAAGGCGCATCCGCTGGCTGGTTGGTAAAATCACCGCCTGCTGAAGTTGCTTCAGAGACAAGTTTGAGGTTGGCTGACAGATTAAAAGTTTGACAGCTGACCTGTGTAGGGGTGTCGCCAAGTTGGTTAAGGCACCGGATTTTGATTCCGGCATTCGCAGGTTCGACTCCTTCCACCCCTGCCAAATTATTCAGGAACCGTCAGGTTGGCGATTCCACCGCACAGCAGACCCGCAACAAGGCGGGTCTGTGTGTTTAGAGCGACGATTGTTCAGGCAATGGCCTTTTAGAATGACAGCCACGACTCAAACATCGACACAAGCTGGGCCCTACATGCAAACGCACCACCCCGAGTTCATGCTGTTTACTGGCAATGCCAACCCCAGCATGGCTGCCGAAATTGCCCAGAACCTGGGTATTTCACTGGGTGCAGCCCATGTGGGCCGCTTCTCGGACGGTGAGGTCACGGTAGAAATCCAGCAAAACGTGCGTGCACGTGATGTGTTTGTGGTGCAGTCCACCTGCGCACCGACGAACGAAAACCTGATGGAACTGCTCATCATGGTCGACGCGCTCAAGCGCTCGTCGGCCCAGAGCATTGCCGCAGTCATTCCCTACTTCGGTTATGCGCGCCAGGACCGCCGTCCGCGTTCGGCCCGTGTGCCGATCAGCGCCAAGGTGGTGGCCAACATGCTGCAAGCCGTGGGCGTGTCGCGCGTTTTGACGATGGATCTGCATGCAGACCAGATCCAGGGCTTTTTTGATATTCCGGTCGACAACATTTATGCGTCGCCGGT
>JAZKHN010000192.1:0-2217 GCA_040385325.1 Pseudomonadota bacterium | reverse complement strand
CCGTCGCGGACTATGGCCTGCGCCAGCTTGCGGGCGATTTCCAGCATCGCAGCGCGCAGGGCTTTGCCTTCTGCGCTGTCCAAGGAGGTGATGGCGGTGTGTTTGGCCTTGTTGGTGGCCATGACCACGAAGGAATCGTTGGTCGAGGTGTCGCCGTCCACCGTCACCCGGTTGAACGAACCTTCTGCCAGTTCACGTGCCAGTTGCGCCATCAGCGGCTGCGCCACAGTTGCATCGGTGGCCATGAAGCCGAGCATGGTCGCCATGTTGGGGCGGATCATGCCCGCACCCTTGCTGATGCCGGTGATGGTCACTTCAACACCGCCAATGTTCACCTTCTGCGAGAAAGCCTTGGCCACGGTGTCGGTGGTCATGATGGCCTCGGCGGCATTGGCCCAGTTGTTTTCTTTCGCGTCGGCAATCGCTGCGGGCAGGCCGGCTTCTATGCGCTCGTGCGGCAGCGGCTCCATGATGACGCCGGTTGAAAAAGGCAGGATCTGCTCGGGCGCCAGGTCGAGGTCTTTTGCCAGCGCAATGCAGCTGGCCCGGGCGCGCATCAGACCGTCTTCACCGGTTCCCGCATTGGCATTGCCGGTGTTGATGACCATGGCGCGTATGCCGAAGTTTTGTGCAAGGTGCTCGCGGCACAACTGCACCGGTGCGGCGCAAAAGCGGTTCTGAGTGAAGACTGCACCCACCGATGCACCTTCATCGAGCAGCAGGACGGCGAGGTCCTTGCGGTTGGCCTTGCGTATGCCCGCTTCGGTGATACCCCAGCGCACACCTGGCACTGGGAAGAGGTCTGATGCAGGTGTGGCGACGAGATTGACGGGCATCTTTTTCTAACTCCAGATAACAGACTGTAGAGCGAATGGATTTTTCCGACGGCCCACCCCTGGGGAAAATCGCCCCCTGATGAGGCAGGCAATTACACGAAGTGAGTGAGCGTGGGGCTTAAGTAATGCTTCAGGTCAGCTGGCCGTGGCAATTCTTGTATTTTTTACCTGAACCGCAAGGGCAGGGGTCGTTGCGGCCAACACGCGGCACATCGTCTGCGGGGATGGCCTGCGCGCGGCGCTTGGGCTCATCTTCCATGACAACTTCCACTTCGCCCGTTTCTGTCGGTGCGGTGTAGGTCACGTTGGCGATGTTCTCGGCCCGGTTTTCCATTTCTTCCGCGGCCTGCTCAAGCTGCTCGCCGGACTGGACCTTCACCGTCATCAGCACCTTGGTGACTTCGTTCTTCACGCTGTCGAGCAGCTGGCCGAAAAGTTCAAACGCCTCGCGTTTGTATTCCTGCTTGGGCTGCTTCTGCGCGTAGCCGCGCAGGTGAATGCCCTGGCGCAGGTAGTCGAGCGAGCTCAGGTGTTCACGCCAGTGCGTGTCTATGCTTTGCAGCAGCACGATGCGCTCAAACTGCAGGAAGTTTTCTTCACCGATCTGGGTGACCTTGTCGTCAAATGCTGCGTTGGCCGCAGCCAGCACTTTTTCAAGAATGTCTTCATCAGTGATGGCAGCAGCGCCTTCGATGTCCTTGACAAGCGGCAGGTCAATCTGCCATTCATCGAACAAAACCTTCTCAAGCCCTGCGACATCCCACTGTTCTTCCACCGTTTCAGCGGGTACATACTGATGAACGAGGTCAGTGAAACAGCCTTCGCGCAGCGAGGCGATCTGGCCCTGCAGGCTGGCGGCGTCCATGATGTCGTTGCGTTGCTGGTAAATCACCTTGCGCTGGTCGTTGGCCACGTCATCGTATTCAAGCAGCTGCTTGCGGATATCAAAGTTGCGGGCCTCGACCTTGCGCTGGGCAGATTCAATGCTGCGCGTGACGATGCCGGCCTCAATGGCCTCGCCGTCCGGCATCTTGAGGCGCTCCATGATGGCCTTGACGCGGTCACCTGCGAAGATGCGCATCAGCGGGTCGTCCAGACTCAGGTAAAAACGCGATGAGCCAGGGTCGCCCTGGCGGCCCGAACGGCCGCGCAGCTGGTTGTCGATACGGCGCGACTCATGGCGCTCTGTCGCGATGATGCGCAGGCCGCCGAGCGACTTGACCATTTCGTGCTCTTCGTCCCACAGCTTGCGCAGGCGGGCAATTTCCTTTTCCTTTGCAGCGGCGTCTATGGACTCGTCGGCCTCGACGGCCTCGACCAGCTTTTCAACATTGCCGCCCAGCACGATGTCGGTGCCGCGGCCTGCCATGTTGGTGGCAAT
>JAZKHN010000191.1:0-2883 GCA_040385325.1 Pseudomonadota bacterium | reverse complement strand
CATGACGGAGCGCGGGATTCATCGGGTGATGAACGCGTCGGCAGCGAAACCTTGCGTCATTTGAGTTTCGACCGCGATGTGGAAACCACCATCTACAACACCCTGCCCGACAACCTCGAGCAGATGCTCAAGCGCCACCCGCTCAAATGCCCCGCGGCATTCATAGGCGGCCTGCAGTCGGCAGAGATCCGGCAGGTCGGCATGGCGCTGACGCAAAAAGTCACCAAAGGCCGCATCACCATGGTCGATGGTGGTCACCTTTTCCCGATGGAACAGCCAGTGGCTACTGCTGCAGCCATTGAAGCTGCGCTGTTGAATCTGGCCAGCCTTCGCTAAACTAGCCTGAAGCTGCTGGTGCCACCCATGCGCGCCAGTCCTGTAGCTACTGAGAAGGATCCGCATGCACGCACGTTTTATCGTTACCGCAGCAGTGACGTTTTTTGCATGGGCCATCGCCGCCATCGTCTCCCAGGGCATGAGCAACGCGGCCACCAACAGCTCATCGATCTGGCTGGCGACCGGCGTCACCTTCGGCGCACTGCTGGTGGTGCGTGCGCCCAACCGCCCGGCCGTGCTGCTGGGCGCCGCCCTTGCCACCATGGCGCTCGGCCTGCTCGACGGGCTCGGTATTTTTCAGTCATTTGGGTTTGCCCTCAACGAAGCCCTGTGTGCCGGTGTCGGTGCCTGGCTGGCGCTGCGTTTCAGGGCACAAAAAGAAAACGCGCCTCTTGAGCCCGGCAAGGCCTACGCCGGCCTGCTGCTCGGTGCTGTCGTCACGTCCGCGCTGGGTGCCAGCATTTCGCTGCCGCTGTGGAGCTGGGTCATGAAGGGCGATGTGGCGCTGGCGGTTGAATGGCGGGTCTGGGCCTGCACCTCGTTTGTTGGCATTTTGCTGATGGCGCCACTGATCCAGTCCTTCGCGTCTTTCCGCGTCAAACGGTCAGGCGGCATGGCCACCAGCCAGTTTGTCGCCGGTGCCGCGACTTTCGTGCTGTTTTTTGTGGTCACCACGCTGATCTTTTCAAGCGATGTGTCCGACCGGTTCGGCGCATCGCTGGGCCCGACGCTGACCTACCTGCCCCTGCCCTTCATCGTCATCACCGCCATCCTCTGGAAAGAGCGCGGTGCCACGCTGGCCACCCTGATCGCGGCGCTGGCGCTCATTGGCTGGACCAATGCCGGCGGCGGTCCGTTTGCCGAAATCGAAGGGTTCAGGGGTGAGTCAGTGATCGAAGTGCAGGGTTATGTCGCCGTCATGGCGCTGCTGGTCGGTGTAGTCAATGCGCTGGGGGCGACCGCCGCGCTGGCCCTGGCAGAAGCGCGCGACTGGCGCACACGCTACCGGCAGGTGATGGACTCCACCCGTACCGTCATGGCCAGCTTTGATGCAAAGACCGGCCAGGCCACCTGGGGCGAAGGCGCCAGCGCCATGCTGCGTACCCATGCGGCAAGCCTGATGACGGTGCACGACCTCATCGCCCATGCAGAGCCCGCCGGGCAGGCGGCCCTGCTGGCCGACTGGCGCGACCTCACCCAAGGCCAGCGCGACCATGTGCTGTGGAAAACAGCCTTCCGCTGGAACGACGGCAAGGTCGCCAACCTCAATGCGCGCCTGTCGGGCGTGCGTGGCGCAGACGGCCAGGTAGAACAGGTCGCCAGCCTGCTTGAAGTCGAGGCCGCCCATGGCTGAAGGCGCACAGGTATCGGCCATGCCGGCAGGCACAGCCGAAGGGCGCGTCGACAAAAGCGTGCCCGCCGTCTTCCTGATACACGGGCTGGGCGGTACGCAGTACGACCTGGGCTCCATGCACAAGCGGCTCAAGAACGCAGGCTTTGTGACCCACTCGCTGACCCTGCCCGGCCACGGCACCACGCCCGAAGACCTGGTGAACGTGACGGCCGAGCAGTGGATGGAGGCCGTTACGGCCAAATACCATGAGGTCGCTGCGCAGCACGACAACTTCCACATCATGGGCATGTGCATGGGCTCGCTGCTGGCCATAGAGCTCGCCAAGCGCCAGCGCCACACGCGCGGCAAACTGGTGGCACTGGCCCCGCCCATCTACATCGACGGCTGGGGCACGGCCTGGTACGCGCCACTGCGCCACATCATCTATTACATCCCCGGCCTCAACCGCAGCATGAAGGTCGAGGAAGAAGACCCCTTCGGCATCAAGAACGAGCAGCTGCGCGCCATCGTCAAGGCCAAGTTCGCCCGCGGTGAGGCCTTTCACTACAAATGGGTGCCGATTGCCTGCGTGAGGCAGGTCGACCGACTGCGCCGCTGGGTCATGACCGGTTTGAAAACCATGGTCACCGAGACGCTGGTCATCCATGCGCGTGAAGACGAACTCACCAGCCTGGCATCGGCCAACTACCTGGTCGAGCAGATCGGCGGTGCCAGGGCGCGCATGGTGGTGCTCGAGAACAGCTATCACATGATCTGCGTTGACAACGACCGCGAACAGGTCGCGCGCAACGTGCTTGAATTTTTCGGCGCCAGCAGCGCGGCGTCGCTGGGCATGGCGGTCGATGACCCGAAGATGTCTTTTGAGGCACTGACGTCTTTTGCCCGGGAACTGCAAACGGCACTCGAGGCCGGTGACTTCAAGACCATTTTTGCCAAAGGCGCATCAGACATGGGCTGGTTCCAGCCCGGGGCCAACCGCGCCAGCGGCGTGTACCGTGGCCACAAGGGCCTGCAGGCCATGCTGCCGTGGTCAGAAGGCGTGCGCTTCACGGCATTCGGCCAGCCGGTCTACAACGCCGGCGTCGCCGTCTGCCCTGCGACGCTTGTGGCGAGCGGGTTGATGTCGCAGGGCGTGCTGGCGTTTGCGGTGCGCTCGGGCCGCCTGCTGGATGCACGCTGGTTTCCGGATGACG
>JAZKHN010000190.1:7598-12929 GCA_040385325.1 Pseudomonadota bacterium | reverse complement strand
ATGCAGGTTTTCTGGTTCATTCCAACCCACGGCGACAGCCGTTATCTGGGCACGGGCGAGGGCGCACGCCAGGTTAGTTTTGACTATCTCAAGCAGGTGGCTGTTGCGGCCGATACGCTGGGATACGAAGGCGTGCTTATCCCCACGGGGCGCTCTTGCGAAGACCCCTGGGTGGTCGCCTCGAGTCTGCAGGCGGTGACCAAAAACCTGAAGTTCCTGGTCGCTGTGCGGCCCGGCCTGCACCAACCCGCGCTGGCTGCGCGCATGGCTGCAACTTTTGACCGGCTCTCGGGCGGCCGTCTGCTCATCAACCTCGTCACGGGTGGTGACAAGGCTGAACTCGAAGGTGACGGCGTTTTTCTCGATCATGCCGAGCGCTACGAGCAATCAGCCGAGTTCATCCGCATCTGGCGTGAAATCATTTCGCGCAGTCATGCCGGTGAGAGCTATGACTTTGATGGCAAGCACCTCAGCGTGAAAGGCGCGAAGCTGCTGTACCCGCCGTTGCAGCAACCCTATCCGCCCGTGTACTTCGGCGGTTCGTCCGAGGCGGCGCATGACCTGGCGGCAGAGCAGGTCGATACCTATCTGACCTGGGGTGAACCTCCTGCAGAAGTTGCCAAAAAGGTGGCTGATGTGCGGGCGAGGGCCGCAAAGCTGGGGCGCACCGTGAAGTTCGGCATCCGCCTGCACGTCATCGTGCGCGAAACCGATGACGAGGCATGGAGGGCTGCTGAAAGCCTGATCAGCAAACTTGATGACGAGACGGTCAGCCGCGCCCAAAGTGCGTTCGCGAAGATGGACTCTGAAGGCCAGCGGCGCATGGCGGCTCTCCATGCGGGAGGCAGCAAACGCACCCGCACAGATCTTGAGATCAGCCCCAACCTCTGGGCCGGTGTGGGCCTGGTGCGTGGCGGTGCGGGCACGGCGCTGGTCGGCGACCCGAAGACCGTGGCTGCGCGCATTGAGGAATACGCAGAGATTGGCCTGGACACCTTTGTGTTGTCAGGCTACCCGCACCTTGAAGAGGCGTACCGCTTTGCCGAGCTGGTGTTCCCGCTGCTGCCTCGCGAGCTGCGGGAGAAGTTGCCCGGCACGGCGCTCAATGGCCCGTTTGGTGAAGTCGTCGCCAACAACTACCTGCCGCGCAATATCGCCACCGCGCCCTCGCTGCGCGTTTCCCAAAGCTGAACTGAAAGATCACCATGACAGAACAGGTACGAGAGCTTCAGGTCACGCCTCTGCCCGATGCGGTCGATGCACCCGGGCTCGGGTTTTTGACTGCCGGCACAACCGTGCCCGGCTATTCGCTGACGGCCTTCCTGCGCGATTTCGGTCAGCGCGCCTTGCCATGGGTGGTGCCGGTCGGGCTGATCGCACTGTGGCAAATTGCGTCGGCGCTGGGATGGCTGTCCACCCGCGTGCTGCCCGCGCCGCTGGAGGTCATCAAGGCCGCATGGACGCTGGCCGAATCGGGCGATCTCTGGACACACGTCAAGGTCAGTGCCGGGCGGGCGCTTGCAGGCCTGGCGATTGGTGGCGGCCTGGGCCTGGTCTTTGGCCTGCTCACAGGCTCGGTCAGGTTTTTTGAAACCCTGCTCGACTCCACCATACAGATGGTGCGCAACATCCCCGCGCTGGCGCTGATTCCGCTGGTGATTTTGTGGTTCGGCATTGATGAGACCGCCAAGCTGTTTTTGATTTCAGTGTCGGTGTTCTTTCCGATCTACATCAACACCTTTCACGGTATTCGCAACGTGGACCCTGGCCTCATTGAGATGGGCCGTACCTACGGGCTCTCGCGCTGGCAGCTTTACCGCGAGGTCATCCTGCCGGGTGCGATGTCGTCCATTCTTGTGGGTCTGCGTTTTTCGCTGGGCCTGATGTGGGTCATCCTGATCGTGGCCGAAACCATCTCGGCGCAGGCCGGCATCGGCTACCTGACCATGAATGCGCGCGAGTTTCTGCAGACCGACATCGTGCTGGTTGGCATCCTGCTGTATGCGCTGCTCGGCAAGTTCGCCGATGTGTTTGCCCGCGGGCTGGAGCGCTACTGGCTGCGCTGGCACCCCGGTTATCAGAACCCCGGCGTGTAAGCGTTAAAGGAACCATCATGAGCATTGCTGAACTTAAAACTCCGCACCGGCAGTTTTCCCCTTTTGAGGCAGAGGTTGCAGAGGGCCTTGACGACGCGCCCGGTCAGGTTTCTGCGCACAAAGGGCAGGGCGTTCGCCTGGAGATTCGCGGCCTGTCGAAAAAATACGGTGCGCGGCAGGTCTTGCAACACACCGAACTGGTGATTGAACCAGGCGAGTTTGTGGCCATCGTCGGCCGTAGCGGCTGCGGCAAATCAACCCTGCTGCGCCTGGTCGCCGGCCTTGAAGAGGCCACCGCAGGCACGATCCGCCTCGACGGTAAGGATGTGAAAGGTCTCAGCGACGACACCCGCATCATGTTCCAGGACTCGCGCCTGCTGCCCTGGCGGCGCGTGATCGACAACGTCACGCTGGGCCTGACCAAGAGCAGCCACGCCGCGGCGGCCGATGTGCTGGCTCAGGTGGGCCTGGCAGAGCGCCAGCCCGACTGGCCGGCCAAGCTTTCGGGTGGCCAGCGCCAGCGCGTATCACTGGCGCGTGCGCTGGTGCACAACCCCAAACTCCTGCTGCTTGACGAACCGCTGGGCGCGCTCGATGCACTGACCCGCATAGAGATGCACCAGCTGATTGAAGGCCTGTGGCAGCGCAGCGGCTTCACCGCCTTGCTGGTCACCCACGATGTGCAGGAGGCGGTTGCGCTGGCCGATCGCGTGATATTGATTGAAGACGGCCGCATTGCGCTCGACGAACGCATCAACATCGCGCGCCCGCGCCGTCACGATGACCCACGCTTCGGCGAGCTTGAAAGCCGCATCCTCAACCGCGTGCTGCAACGCGCCAGTGAAGACCAGCCTGAGCCTGACCGCTCATGGCCCGGTCCAGCAGCTGGCGGCTTGCGCTGGGCCGTCTGACGCTCACATCACATCAAAAACCCGTTTTCAAACCAGAGTTCAAGGAGAACCCTTTATGTCCATCCAAGCCATCAACGTCCGCAACCAGTTTCGCGGCAAGGTCAAGGAAATCATCCGCGGCGACGTCGTTTCTGAAATTGATGTCGAAACCCCATGGGGCATCGTCACTTCGGTCATCACCACCCGTTCTGTGGACCAGCTTGAACTGGTCATAGGCAGCGATGTCGTGGCACTGGTGAAATCCACCGAGGTGTCCATCGCCAAGCTCTGATCTGGCGGCGCCGGGTGTCCGGCGCCGCCTGGTCGATGCGAAATGGTTTGGCATAACCCGGCCTTGTGGCAATAATCCACAGCTGCCTTCCGGTTGCGAAGGTTCACCGAGGAGCCATTTTGTCCAAACCACTGCATACGCTTGGCGCGCTGATTTTGGCGCTTGCCACTACAACGACATGGGCCGCAGGCGCAGGGATATGCACCCTCGAGCCTGGTGTGCTGAAGGTGGCCATCGCCAATACCTTTCCGCCTGTCGTGATGACCGATGGCAAGGGCAAGCCGGGCGGTACCGACATCGAGTTCCTGACCCGGTTTGCTTCTGAGAACAAGCTGGCCGTGGAATGGGTGACCGTGCCTTTTGAGGGCATCTGGAAATATGCTGCCAACGACCAGGTCGACATTTCGGCCAACGGCATTTCGCCCCTCCCGTCGCGCAAAACGCCCGGCATGCATTTTTCTGAACCCTACATCCACGTCAAGAGAACCCTCATCATCCGCAAAGCCGATGCGGCCAGGCTTCGCACCATCAAGGACTTCGGCGGCAAAACAATTGGCTATGTTGCAGGTGCCATTCCTGAACTTGACCTGAAGAAGAGGGCGCTGAAATCCACAACTCTTGTGGACATGAAGAGCTTTGCCGATGGCATTGACGCTTTGCGAAAGGGACAGATTGATGCGATTGGTGAAGGCGACATCACCAGCAACTACTTTGTGAAGGACAACCCCGATCTGGCGGTGGTTGATTCGCACGAATATGACCCAAAGTCACCTGAGACCCTGACCTTTGCCATCCGCAACAAAGGCTGTGAGCTGTCAGCGCGGCTGAACAACTTCATCCGCACACGTGCCTATCCATCAGGCCAGGTCAAAGCCGGAAAATCGCGTTCCGGCTGACGATCCCTGGTTTTTTGCTCGAAGCAAAGGTAATTTGACGAACGCCTGCGTTTTTGGACCGTCCTGACCGTTGTTTTGCCACAAAGACATCAGGATGTACGTGTCAGCGGCAGATGCAGCTATAAATTGAATAGCGATTACCCCGACGCAGGGGATTGTGAGAGCGGGTAAAATGGAGCTTGAAGCGCTTGAATTCGGGGCTAAAACCCCCAGTTGCTCTCCATGACCGCTACCCACACACCCACCTCCACTTCAGGCCATAAAGCCGATCTGACCAACACTTTTGTGCTGGCGGAATTGCTTGAACGCCTGGACCACAGTGCAACCCCGGTGGACGCTGCGCAGTACCGAATCGTGGCAAAGCATCTGGCAAGCGAATTCAGTGAAGTCGTCCAGGGTACCGAGTTGCGTGCGCTGCTCGACACGCATCCCGCAGCCGCCGAGCTGTATGAAAACCTCAACTACCAGTACGCCGGGCTTTGCCGCTCTGCGCTGGACACCTCGCTGGCTTCAGAAAAGCTGGCGAAACAGGCCATTGCCGACGCGATGCGCCAGAACCATCGTTCAACCACCCAACCCAAGGAAGATCCACAACATGGCAAGAGCTGACGCAAAAACCGCTGTACTCGCTGACGGCCTGCGCTACAAGTCCAAGGTGTCGGGCTCACCCTTTGCGGCTACCACGTCTTTTGGCGCTGCCACCATGTCCTGCTTCATGTGCGGCAAACACCGCGCACGTTCGCTGATGGGCACACGCAAGGTGCTGGGCAAGTCCCAGGCCGTCTGCTCCCCTTCATGCAAGGAGCTCGATGCACAGCTGGAGGCAGCAGCCAAAGGCGGCTGAGCCGATTCACCATGGCAACCCGCTTTACGCCGGACCCCACCGACCACGTCGATGGCCCGGCGTCAGCGCGAGTCACACTGCTTGAATATGGCGACTACGAATGCCCCTCATGCCTTCAGGCACAGGGCGCACTCAGGGTATTGATGCCGCACTTCGCCGGCCGCATCCGTTTTGCCTTCAGGCATTACCCGCTGCGTGAGGTCCACCCGAACGCCGAGCTCGCTGCTGAAGCGGCTGAAGCCGCCGCAGCGCAGGGCAAGTTCTGGCCCATGCATGAGCTGCTGTTTGCCAACCAGCACCAGCTGAAAGAAAA
>JAZKHN010000190.1:5607-7498 GCA_040385325.1 Pseudomonadota bacterium | reverse complement strand
CCTTCGTCGAAGTCATAGGTGCGCCAGCCAAGGTGGTCGCCCAGCACAAAGGTGGCCATGGTTTCAAACATCGGCACCTCGACCGACTGGCCCTTGCCCGTGCGTACCTTTGCCACGACGGCGGCCAGGATTGAACCCAGCAGGTGCAGGCCCACCACGCGGTCGCACAGGTTGATGGGCGCATAACCCGGCTTGCCGTTGCCGTAGGCGCGTGACGCAAGGTCAGCAAGACCGCTGGCCGCCTGAATCACGTCGTCAAATGCAGGCCGTGCCGCATAGGGGCCATCCTGCCCAAAGCCGAATGCGCCCACGTAAATGATGGCGGGGTTGACCGCCCTGAAATCGTCGTAAGTCAGCCTGAGCCGGGCCATGGCTGCCGGCCGCACGTTGTAGACCACGATATCGGCGGACTTTGCCAGGTCGAGCAGCGCTTCACGGCCATCGGCTTTTTTCAGGTCAAGCACCAGGCTGCGCTTGTTGCGGTTGGTGTTCATGAACATCGGGCCCATGCCGTGATGGCGTGCCGGGCCCGGAAAGCGGAAGGTGTCTCCGCCCGGCGCTTCAATTTTGATGATGTCCGCGCCGTGGTCGCCCAGTATCTGCGTGGCGTAGGGGCCCATCAGCACGGTGGTGAGGTCCAGTACGCGCAGGCCGGAAAGGGCACCTGCGGGTTGCTGCGCCGTGTCTTCCGGCGTTGTGGGTTGTTGATGTTCTGGCATGAAAAATTGAGGGTTTACGTTGAGTCGCTGCGCATTCATTGACGATAACATACCGCACGGTATGGTGCAAACCGCAGGCAGCTTTTCAGCCTGTGCGGCGCGTCCCAGTGATTTGAGTTCGCCCTTGTTGATGTCCACATGACCCAGGAGACCCCATGACCTTCCGCAGATCATTTCTTTCCGTGCTGGCGCTGAATGTGCTTGCGGCCGTGCCCGCACTCGCGCAGGTTGAGGCGGGCTATCCCTCACGCCCGATCAAAATCATCGTGCCTTATGCGCCCGGTGCCACCAACGACATTCTGCCGCGCATCATTGCGCCGCACATGTCCGAAATCCTCAAGCAGCCGGTGATCGTCGAGAACAAGCCGGGCGCCGGCGGCGACATCGGCGTGGCATTTGTCGCCAAGGGCAAGCCCGACGGCTACACGCTCCTGATGACCTCCAATGTGGCTGGCGTCAGTGCGGCCACCAAGCGCACGCCGCCGTATGACATCACCACAGAGCTCGCGCCTGTCGGGCTGATCGGCAACCAGCCCATGCTGCTGGTCAGCGCCAACCCTGCGCCATTCACGTCGCTGCAGGACTTTGTGCGCCAGGCCAAACCTTCGCCTGAAAAATTCAGCTACGGCACGCCCGGTGTGGGTACCCTGCACCAGGTCGCATTCGAGCAGATGGGTGCGGCTTACGGCATCAAGATGATTCATGTGCCTTTCACCGGGATCACACAGGCGCTGACCGAGACCTCCACAGGCCGCGTCACACTCACCTTCGGTACCCCTGCGTCGACAGGTGCGCTGCTGCAAAAAGGCAGCATCAAGGTGCTGGCCGTGACGACAAAAAACCGCTTGCCCGCCTACCCCGATGCACCCACTTTCACCGAATCGGGTGTTCCGGGCATGGAAGCCGGTTTCTGGTACGGCTTCACCATGGCTGCGGGCACGCCAGCACCGATTGCCGCCAAACTGCAGGATGCATTCGCAAAGGCCCTGGCGAATCCCGAGGTGGCTGCCGCCGTGCGCAAGCTGGATGTCGACGTCATGAACATGACGCCCGCCCAGTTCGGCGACATGATGGTGGCCGACTACCGCAAGTGGAAAAAGATCGCGACCGACGCCAACCTGGTGAACTGAGGGATGAACGCTTCAGCCCGCCGGTGCAGAGCCGGGCAGGGC
>JAZKHN010000190.1:0-5507 GCA_040385325.1 Pseudomonadota bacterium | reverse complement strand
CCCATGAAAAAAACCTACCAGCTCAACATCGAAGGCAAGAACCGCGACCGCCTTCTTGATGCCGCCAAACACGATATTCGCAAGTACGCCAAGCGTGAGCGCGCCAAAGCGCTGCCCAAGGGCGTGGATTTCTGGGATTTCGATTGCAAGGCCGGCGCCAGCGATGCGACTGCTGCGCCGGTGCACTTTGCAGAAATCATGGGTGCGGTCGATGCGCTGGTCAAGGACGGCGCAGACCAGTTTTATGTCGAGATCACCAGCAAGCCCGGCCATCGTGCAGCCCGTCCGGACAGCACCGGAGATGCGCAGGCCCTGCGTGACGATGGTTTTGCAGATGATGGCGAATAGCCTGAACGGACACACTTGACCAAAGACGCCTACACCGTTCTCGAAGACATCCTCAAAAGCGGGGGCCTGCAGGCAGGCCTGGCGTGGCTCAACAGCCGTGCTCCGCATCGTTTTACGGCCGTGTACCTGCTCGACAAGCTGGTGCTCAAAAACAGGGCCGTGGTCGACAAGGATGGTGAAGCTGCCACCCCGCCCGTGTTGATGGAGGTGCCGCTGGAGACCAGCTTCTGCCAGTACGTCATGCGTGACGGTCAGTTCATCACCGCCGAGTCAGGCACTGACACACGGCTCGACGGCCACCCCTACCAGGGCGTGATGGGCAGTTATGTGGGCCTGCCGCTGCAGGGCGGCGGCGACAGCCTGATGGGCACCTTCTGCCACTTTGATTTTGAGAACCGCGAGCTCCCCGACGAGGAGTTTGCTTTTCTGCAGCGCGTGGCGCGCCTGTTGCCGCGCTATGTCTAAGGCGACTTTATAAGGCGACGTCTGTTGCGCCGGCCGTTTCAGTAAAGACCGGTACGCGAAGCCAGCGACTCCACAGCCGCCTTGCTGAGCACTTCAAGCTGCTCTATCTGCTCTTTTGACACCTGTTTTGGCACCGTGTCGTACACACACAGCGTGCCCACCGTGTCGCCGTGCACCACCAGGCGCGCAGCCGCATAAAACCTTACTTCGGGCGGACCGACAACCAGCGGGTGGTTCGCAAAACGCGGGTCTTTGGTGGTGTCTTCCACAATCACGATGTCTTGCTGCGATGTCAAAAACACCTCGCAAAAAGATGTCTCGGCCGGTGATTCACCCATCGGCAGCCCCAGGCATGACTTGAACCAGTCGCGGTCTGCGTCCAGCAGGTTGACCATGGCTATCGGCACACCAAAGGCCTGGGCCACGGTTCTTGTCAGGTCGTCAAACACCACTTCAGGGGCGGTATCGAGGATGGCCAGTTGCTTGAGCGTAGCGAGGCGGGCGGGGTTGTTGCGCATCACGGCAAGTTTAAGCCCCGCGCCCTGAGTCACCAGAATCCTTCCTTCACCTGCAGCTTTGCATGTTCATAGGCGTGGTCACGGGCTTGCTCCATGGTGCTGTGTACGCGGTCGTCAATCGTGTGGGTCAGTTCCATCTGCTGGCCGTTTTCAATCCACTTGCGGGTCACGCCCGCCTTGAAGCCGCCACCTTCATGGCTGCCCGTCACGTTGGCCACAACGTCGTATTTTCCGATCTGCATCTCTTTGTTCCTGTGCTGTTTTATGGTTTGCTTGTCTTTTTACCGTACGCTGCCGGCAGGAAACCGGGCCGATTGACACGATTCCTGTCAGTATTTGACGCCATCAGGCGCTGAATTTCGGTATTTCGCAGGTCAATTGCAGAGATATCCGCGTTTTTACCCCTTGCGTACACATTTCAGGGCGCATAATCCGACGGTGCAGTAATTTACTTGCACTAGTTGGTGATCGGTCAGTTTCGCGCGCTACGGCGGTACTTTTGAGTTTGTTGTGCTTTCGGGACCCCATCGCTTTGTGTTTTATGTGTTTTTGAGGAGTCCTTAATGGGCAACAAACTTTACGTCGGCAACCTGCCATACACCGTCCGTGACGAAGACCTGCAACAGTCCTTCGGCGAATACGGCTCTATCACCAGCGCCAAAGTCATGATGGAACGTGACACCGGCCGCTCCAAAGGCTTCGGCTTTGTGGAAATGGGCAGCGACGCTGAAGCGCAAGCTGCTATCGCTGGCATGAATGGTCAATCCCTCGGCGGCCGCAGCATCACTGTGAACGAAGCCCGTCCGATGGAAGCTCGTCCTCCACGCACCGGCGGCTTCGGCGGCGGTGGTGGTTACGGTGGTGGTGGCGGCGGCGGTGATCGCTCCGGTGGCGGCGGCTACGGCGGCGGCGGCGGTGGCCGTTCCGGCGGTGGCGGCGGCTACGGTGGTGGCGGCGGCGGACGCGGCGGCTACTAAGCCCTCGTAACCCCCAATCTTCAGCTTCGTGCTGAAGACGCTTTAAAAGGCTTCAGGACTCCGGTTTTGAAGCCTTTTTGCATTGGGGCGGGATATACATGATTTGCAGACCAGCACTTGATTGAACCTTTATGTTTGACTGATTTCTGTATATCAGTGACGATTGGTTACATATAGGCGCGCGCTCCACGATCAGTCGAGCTACTGTGACTCGCAAATCTGAGGTCGGTCGCTCGTTCCGTTGACTAATTTAACCTTGGCGTTCCTGTATGACTGTTTCACGACTTGAGCTTCACTATCACTTGAGGGATCAATCGCATGCCATGGATGCTGTGGTTCGCAATAAGTGTGAAGCAGAAATACTGGCGGCATTTACTCAAATTGCACAACAGCTAGGACTAGAGGTGCGGCTGGAGTCGACGGCCTTTCGGGAAGGGGGATTGAGAGAGGTTTGGGCATTTCTCGGATCAAATAATGCTCAGCTATCTCTCCTGCTTGCGATCATCGTTTTGATCTTTTCTCGATTGCCTGTGTCTGATGCGGAAGTCGATTTCCTCAATAAGGAAGTGCTGAAACTTACTATCGAAGAGAAAAAGTTAAATATCCAGAAGCTGAAAAGTGAGATGAGCAATGGATCGACCACGCCGGAAAACTTGGAAGGTGCGGCAAAAGCGATAGAGGGTGATCTTAAAGTTGCAACCCGTCGCTCAAATTTCTATCGTGGATTAATTGGCTATGACAAAGTCACCGCTGTAGGGTTCACTCCAATCGGGGAGGATTTGAAACCTGTTGTTGATGAGAGTCGGGTTAAACGTGCCGATTTTTCGAAGTTCATTCAAATAACCGATAGGCTTCCGGTAGAAGTGATCGACGAGGCAACCATAGAAATCGTCGCACCAGTTCTGCGAGAGGGTAACTATCAATGGAAAGGGCAGTACGACGATCAGCCCATAAATTTTGCAATGCTTGATGAAGAGTTCAAATCCAGTGTGTTGCTAAAAAAAGTCAGCTTTCAACACGGTAGTGTTATCCAGTGTGTATTGAACATCCATAGAAAGTTTGATGAAGTGGGTGCTATCAAAATTACGGGTTACTCGGTGCAAACAGTACTCGCAAAAACGGAGGCTCGAGTTGTGGCCGAAACTCCTCAAGGTAAAAAGCATAGATTTGCAAAAAAGCAGTCGGCAGGTCAAGGGAAGTTATTTACGCACTCCCCCTGAGTTGCTTAGTTGCCTTGAAAAATCCGGACAACAGCGCCGACGCTACCTCGCTAGAGGTCAGTAGCAAAAGCCGCCCGCAACTTATCCTTCTTGCTAGGCCGTTTCCCCTTGACGCCCCCAATTCCCTGCGGATCAGCCGCATTCACCGGCGCGGCTTCTACCGGCTCAAACCCGGCCACTTCCTCCAGCACCATCTTGATGGCATGCCGCTTTTCAATCAGTTTGAAATGCGCAGCCGTTGCGGCACTCACAAAACTGATGGCGATGCCGCTTTCGCCTGCGCGGCCGGTTCTGCCTATGCGGTGGGTGTAGTCGGTGGCTGAGCGGGGGAGGTCGTAGTTGACGACGACTGGCAGGTGTTTGATGTCTATGCCGCGTGCTGCCACGTCTGTGGCGACGACCACCTGAACGGCTTTGGCCTTGAAGTCCATGAGCACCTGGGTGCGTTTGCCCTGGCTGAGTTCGCCGTGAAAGGGCTCGGCGTTGATGTCTGCCTTGCGCAGCTTGTCGGCGACGATTTCTGCGGCGTGTTTGGTGGCGACGAAGACGAGCACGCGGCTCCACTTTTCGGTTTGAATCAAATGGCGCAGCAACTGCGTGCGGCGGGGCGCATCGACGGCGATGGCGCGCTGGGTGATATCGGGTTCGCCTTCGGGTTCTGAATTGATCTCAACCCGCAGCGGCTCACGCAACATGCTGCTGGCCAGCGTTTCAATCGCAGGCGGAAAGGTGGCCGAGAAAAACAGGGTTTGCCGTTTGACGGGCAGCAGGGCCAGGATGCGTGCGAGTTCTTCGCCAAAACCGAGGTCGAGCAGGCGGTCGGCTTCGTCGAGCACCAGCATTTGGACTTCGCCCAGTTTCACGGCCTTGTGTTCGATGAGGTCAAGCAGGCGGCCGGGTGTGGCGACGACGATGTCGGCGCCGGTGCGCAGGCCCATCATCTGCGGGTTGATGGAGACACCGCCAAACACAACGGTGACCTTGGGCAACTGCGGCATGTATTTGCCCAGTGCCAGCAGTGAGGCACCGACCTGCGCGGCCAGCTCGCGCGTGGGCACCAGCACCAGGCCGCGCACGGTGCGGGTTTTGGTGAGTGGTGCGTCGGCCAATGACTGCAGCATGGGCAGGGCGAAGGCGGCTGTCTTGCCGGAGCCGGTTTGTGCCGAGCCCAGCACGTCGCGGCCCTGCAATATGGCCGGGATGGCGGCTGACTGAATGGGCGTGGGTGCGGTGTAGCCCTTTTCTTCAAGCGCGCGCAGCAGCCCGGGCAACAGGGGCGGCGTGATTGGGGGCGAAAAAGCGGATGCAAAACCCGTGGAGGTAGAAGTCATGGCGATGGGTTTTGTGAAGGGCGGTTGCCGAAATCAGTCTGGCGGCAGGCTGCGCCGTGTGGCGAAGGGTATTGCCCCTGAGTTTAAGCCCAGCCCCTTCGCAGCCGCCAATAAAAAAGGCCTGCAAAAGCAGGCCTTTGGGCGCCGGTAACTGGCAGGTCAAGCCTGCCCGGTTTGGCGACTCTGGCGAAGATCAGATGGCGCTGTTGCCACCCAGGTTGGCGTGGGCAGCAATCACTGCTTCATTGCGCACTTCAGCGCGGCTGACGATGCTGGCCGCTGGCTGGCTACGGGTAAAAGCATGTTCAGCGAATTCGCCGTTCTGGCCACGGTTGGTGTTCACGCTTTGCACTTCGGCGCGGGTCAGGTTGCTGACGGAGACGTCGGGACGGATGGCCAGTGCAGCTTCAGGGCTGAGGTTGGACTGTGCAAAAGCGCTGGCGCCGGTCAGGGCGGAGAGGGCGATAACGGCAGAGGCGATAAATTTCGAGTTCATGATGATTTCCTTTGAATGATGTTGAATGGTGGTTATGGGTTTGTTGCTGGACTGACAGCCAGATCAGATCGTGCTGTTGCCGGCTTGCACCATGCGGGCCGACATGACGGCGTCGCTGCGCACTTCAGCGCGGCTGACGTTGCTGGTGGCCG
>JAZKHN010000189.1:0-3206 GCA_040385325.1 Pseudomonadota bacterium | reverse complement strand
GTCACGCCGATGCCGTCGATGATGGCGCGGTGGCCCCAGGGCTCGCCGACGCAGAAACCGTCCATGTTGCCGACGCGCATGTTGGCGACCATCTGTGGTGGCGGCACGGTGATGACCTTGGCATCTTTCATCGGGTTGATGCCGTTGGCCGCCATCCAGTAGTAAAGCCACATGGCATGCGTGCCGGTCGGGAAGGTCTGGGCGAAGGTGTATTCGCGCTTTTCGGATGCCATGAGTTTTGCAAGGCCCGCACCATCGACAGCGCCCTTGTCAGCCATCTTTTTGGACAGCGTGATGGCCTGGCCGTTGTTGTTCAGGGTCATCAGCACGGCCATGTCTTTCTTGGGGCCCGAGGTGCCCATGTGCACGCCGTAGATCAGGCCGTACAGCACGTGGGCAAAGTCGAGCTCGCCATTGACCAGCTTGTCGCGCACGCCGGCCCAGCTGGCTTCCTTGCTCGGGATGATCTTGACGCCGTACTTCAGGTCAATGCCCAGCACAGAGGCCATGACGACGGATGCGCAGTCGGTCAGCGGGATGAAGCCGATCTTGACTTCTTTCTTTTCAGGTGCGTCCGAGCCGGCCGCCCAGGCGCCGCCTGAACCTGCGCTGGTCAGGAGTGTGGCGGCGCTGATGGCGCCTGCCTTCTTGATGAAATCGCGACGGGCGGGTGCTGCGGGTCCGGGAAACTGCTGCGTCATGGGGAACTCCTGGTTGGCAAAACTAAAAGGGCTGAAAACGAAAGCTGAAAACGAAAACGGCGTCCATCCCTTTGCCTGCGGTGAAGCAGGTGAGAGATGGACGCCGTTGTCCAAAACAGGCCATTGGGGGCCTGGTGCCGAACCGCCATTGGTTCAGCTTATGGTCAATAAAGCAGAAACCATGCCAGTCGTTCCAATGTTATTTGGTGTGAAATTCTTCCTTATGAATCAATGACTTGAAAGGTTGTTGAGTTGTAATCCAACTGAGTGAGGGGTTTGCCATCCTGGTGCATCGGCGGACGAGGGCACGGGATTTGTGCAGTGCAGCAGTGCATGGCGGCTGGCTGTCTGGCAAATGGGCCAAAAGAAAGTTTGATGAAGCTTTGGAAAGCTTCCGGCATGAAAATTTAACGTATACGTTAAAAATTGGCTGAAAGTTAACTTCCATATTAACTTTTTGTGCCTGGCGCCTTGATTTTGGATCCAAAGAGCTCCCAAAACGCTGCAAACAGGCCAGAAATGCCTATTTTTTAGGCATAAATCGGCTGCAGGCCAATGAATACGTACGTGAAATGCTACTGAATTAATAGCAAAATGATGTTGACCTGCCGTTTGCAGTGCGGCGTTTACAGGTAGTCAGACATCGCCAGAACTGATTCCGCAACCTCGACCAGCTTGCGGTTCTGGCTCATGGCGGTCTGGCGCAGCATCTTGTAGGCGTCTTCTTCACTGAGCTTGCGGGTCGCCATGAGCAGGCCCTTGGCGCGCTCGACAATCTTGCGTTCGTTGAGCGCTGCACGCACCGTTTCGAGCTCGTCGCTCATGTCCTGCAGGCGCCTGGCCTGCTCCTGCACCATACCCAGGACCGAGCGCTCCAGCTGCGGCCCGAAGTGGGCAGAAGCGTCGGCGCTGGCGGTACTGGCCTGACGCGACAGCTCTTCCAGAATGGCCTGCTGGTCGCGCAGTTCGGTGCGCGCCTGGGCGATCTTGCGTTCGCAGAGCTCGCGCAGCTTGCCGGCCAGAACGTCTTCCACCGTGCGCATGGCGTCAATGCGCCGGGTGCAGCAGTCAAACCAGGCCTGGCTCAGGCTGGCGTCCAGCTTGCCGCCGGCACGCGTCATGGCGCCGGTACGCCGCAGGCGCTCCAGTTCCGCCAGCGATTCGCCGGTCTGGCTGTTGTTCCATGCGTGCAGAACGGCGGTGTCGGCAAATTCGCTGAAAACCTGGAAACAGCGCTCCTGCGACTCGATCAGGTGCAGCCATTGCTGCTGGTGTGCGTTGTCGGTTTTGCCTGAAGCAAAGGCGGCAGAGCCCAGAGCGCGTTCCTGGCCGGTGAACTCCTTGCCCTGCATGAAGTTGAAAAGCGCCACCAGCGCGCGCGAGATTTCGGGGTCGGTCGCGCTGTCTGCGGCCTCGAACACCACCACCAGCAGGCCGGAGATCAGGCGTGCAAATGCGATGGTGGCCTCTTCCGGCACCAGCTCCTGTGCGCCGATACGGCGGCGCAGTTCGGGCAGGGAGTCCAGCGCGTGCAGCACAAAGGCGATGCGGCTGAACAGCCGGGCGCCGTTGCGCACCTGGCTTGATTCGGTGTCGAGTGCATCGAAGTGCGCACGCACCTTGAGTTCGATCCCGGCGCATTCTGTCGCCTGTTGCAGGCGCATGTCATCAAAACGTGTGCCGTGCGAGCCGAGGAAAAGATTGGAAATGCCGCGCTCTTTCTGCAGCGCGTGAATCAGGCGGCCAATGGCACTGACCAGCTCGCTGGTGAGCGCCAGCTGTTCGAGTTCGCCAATTTCGCACTGGCGGGCGGCGACAAGAAAATTAAGTCCGGATTTCATCGTGTTTGTTCTTTGTATCAGCAGCAACATTCGTGCCCTGGTGACAGTTGGCCGTGCTGCACCTCCCTGAATGCCCGTGACTTTACACTCGTCACATGCTGGTATTGGGAATCGAGTCATCCTGCGACGAAACAGGGGTAGCCGTGGTGGATGCCAGCGGCATTGGCGTGCCGCGCCTGCTGTCGCACCAGTTGCACAGCCAGATCGACATGCACCAGGCCTATGGCGGTGTGGTGCCCGAACTGGCCAGCCGTGACCATATTCGCCGTGTCGTGCCGCTGACCCGGCAGGTCCTGGGTGAATCCGGTCTTTCATTTGCCGACATCGATGTGGTGGCCTATACACGCGGCCCGGGGCTTGCGGGTGCGTTGCTGGTGGGCTCGGGCGTCGCCTGTGCGCTGGCCGCCAGCCTGGGCAAACCCGTCATGGGCGTGCATCACCTTGAGGGCCATTTGCTCTCGCCTTTTTTGAGTGCTGACCCGCCGGAATTTCCTTTCGTGGCGCTGCTGGTGTCCGGCGGCCACACCCAACTGATGCGTGTGGACCGCGTGGGCAGTTATGTACTTCTGGGTGAGTCCATAGACGACGCGGCAGGTGAGGCCTTTGACAAGTCGGCCAAGCTGATGGGTCTGCCCTACCCAGGCGGTCCGCACCTGTCAAACCT
>JAZKHN010000188.1:20951-25160 GCA_040385325.1 Pseudomonadota bacterium | reverse complement strand
AGTTGTTCGGCAATGATTTTCTTAACACGTGCTTCGATATCGCTCATAGTTCCCTCTGAGGGTTGTAAATTAATCCGTGATTTTACCGCGTTAGAGTCTCACCTCTAAGCATCTGGCCGGACGGAGACAAACCGGCGTCGATTTCCTGTGTTTTACCACCGCCGACTTACTGTGAGTATGGCGTCTGGTCAAACGGCATGTCCGCTTACATATACATGCCGCCGTTGACGTGAATTTCCTGTCCGGTGATGTAGGCCGCCTGCGGACTGCCGACAAAGGCGACGGCATGGGCAATATCCTGGGGCTTGCCAAGATGACCCAGCGGTATCTGGCCCAGCAAGGCCTTTTGCTGCTCTTCGGGCAGCTTGGCTGTCATATCGGTCTCGATGAACCCGGGCGCAATGCAGTTGACTGTAATGTTGCGTGACCCAAGCTCCCGGGCAAGCGCCCGCGTCATGCCAGCGACTCCAGCCTTGGCCGCAGCGTAATTTGATTGCCCTGCGTTGCCGGAGGCACCGACCACCGAGGTAATGCTGATGATGCGGCCATAACGCTGCTTCATCATGGTGCGCATCACGGCGCGGCTCATGCGGAAAACAGCCTTGAGGTTGGTATCCATTACCGCATCCCAGTCATCGTCCTTCAGACGCATGGCCAGCATGTCGCGGGTGATGCCTGCATTGTTGACCAGTAGCTGCAGACCGCCATGTTCCTTGACGATGGCATCAATCAGCGCCTCGGCAGCTATCGCATCGTTCACATTGAGGTTCTTGCCCGAGCAACCCGGGAATGCAGCCAGCGCCTGGCTGATTTTTGCCGCGCCTTCATCGCTGGTTGCCGTACCTATCACTTTCAGGCCCTTTTGGGCAAGTTCAAGCGCGATCGCCGCGCCTATACCGCGTGAGGCGCCCGTGACAAGCGCAACTTGTCCCTCAAATTTAATTTCGCTCATGCCAGCATTCCTTTCACTTCAGCCAGAGAGGCCGGATCAAACAGCGGCGCACCGGTCAATTCAGGATCGATACGTTTCACCAACCCTGCGAGTACCTTGCCGGGGCCGCATTCAACAATGGTGCTCACACCGCGGGATTTGATGGCCTGGACGCATTCAACCCAGCGCACAGGACCAAAAGCCTGTCGATAGAGGGCTTCACGAATTCCGTCCGCATCGGCAGCGACGGCAACGTCGATGTTGTTGACCAGCGGGATTTGAGGCGCGGCAAAAGTTACGCTCAGCAGACTTTCCTTCAGCTTCTCTGCGGCTGGTTTCATCAGGACGGAGTGAAACGGTGCAGACACCGGCAGCGGCAAGGCGCGTTTTGCGCCATTGGCCTTGAGGATTTCACAGGCCTTTTCAACCGCCGCCTTGCTGCCCGCGATCACGGTCTGCCCTGGGTCGTTGAAATTGACGGCTTCAACGATTTCCGCTGTGCCTGCGCTAAAAGCGGAGGTCGCTTCAGCACAACCGGCGATCACTTTCGCGGCATCCATGCCCAAAATGGCGGCCATCGCACCAGTACCGACAGGCACCGCATCCTGCATGGCCTGGGCGCGAAAACGAACCAGTGGTGCGGCCTGCGCCAGGGTCAGCACACCAGAGGCCACAAGTGCTGAATATTCGCCAAGGGAGTGTCCAGCAACGACAGATGGCGTCGAGCCCGTCTCAGCCATCCACACCCGATAGGCCGCAACAGCAGAGACCAACATCACAGGCTGGGTGTTGGTGGTCAGGGCCAGCGCCTCTTTTGGGCCTTCCCTGATCAGCAGGGCAACATCTTCGCCAAGGGCATCAGATGCTTCAGCCAGGGTTTGGACCACCACAGGATGGTCGCCCCAAGCATCAAGCATGCCTACTGACTGTGAACCCTGTCCGGGAAAAACAAAAGCAAACGGTTTCAAGTATTTTCTCCAGTGATCAGCGCGCTGCAAAGCAGGCGGCGCCAGATTTTATCGTTAGCCATGCCGCGCAGCCGGACTGGAACGCGGTGGTTTTCGAAGCTCAAACAATTTCGCAACCCCAATCCGCACGCCGTGTGCAAATGCAAGCACGACAAGCCAGGGGTCCATCAGGTAATCCCATAGATTGGTGGATTCCATCACGCCACCAACCCAGGCGAGCAGCGCCGCCGCAATCAGAAAGGGCAGGAGTCTGAACTTCAGCATCCAGGAGGCAATGCACAGCATAAGCAGCCCCCCCAGCAAGGCCGGTGAACCCCAACCAAGTCGGTAGGCGTCGAAGTTACCCCAGCCAAGCGCCGTGGGATAGAGCAGCACGGCAGCCGTGGCAACAACCGCAAGTGCTGCAGTACGATCACGCGAAGACATCCACGTCACGCCACCAAGCCGCTGACAGAGGCCCACGCAAGCCAGTAAAACCAGAGTCACACTCAAGTCGGAACTCACGCCGCGTATGTAGGCAACCACGGGCATATGCACAACCCCCACAGGCAGCCAGAGCAGCACGAAAAAAGCAGCAACGATCCATTTAATGCGGGGCCAAGCAACTGCATAACGAGACAGCAGGCGTGCAACTGCCGCGCACAGAACCAGGTTGATGCCAAGCAATGCAAAAAGATCAGTCAGTGGCGGCAACGTCATATAGCCCTAATTGGCAGCCAACGCCGCCTGCAGGGTATCTATTCGCACATGCTTGATGCGCGTCCGGTGCCAGGTGTAGACCAGATGAAGGTAGCCGTCACGTGTCTGCAAAAGATAGGGGTAGGAAAACTCCTGGGCGCAATTTTCAGCACCACAGAGCTGACGGCGCGCACTGGCCACATAAGCACTGATTTGCGCATCATCGGCACCAGCTGTTTTGAGTTCTTCACCCAGCAGGCGCGCATATAGAGCGACCGACGGTGCTGTTTGTTGCCCCGACGCGCCCTCTACGAACCACGGCCTGGTCACCTCAAAGCTGCCCGCCCGGTTCGCGGCCAGCACGCCAAGTGATGCCCTTCCTGCAGCTGACGGATTCAGGGCCAGCCATTGAATGCCACGGCCATCCACGACACCGGCCAGCGCTGAATCCGGATTGGGCAAACCGGTAGCGCGCGTGGGCAACCATGTTTTCCCGGCATCCGCTGTCTTGGACAACTTGACCTTTCCGCCCTGTCCCGCACGCATGTAGACAGTGGCATGACTCCCGTCGGTCGCAAGCAAAACAGGCTGAAGGCTGGCCTGACTCTGCGGCACTCTGGTTTTATCAAGAACCTCGCCCTCAGCGCTGATTCGAAGCACTTCGCCGAACTTGGTCACGAACTCGTGATACACCGGCAAGCTGGTCTGGCCGTCTGCCATCGCCACAGGCGCGCCTTTGACGAGCGTACTGATGTTCAGAAAAGGGGACGTGACCAGTCGCTTGGGCTTGCTCCATGTCAGCCCCTCATCCGTCGAACGCGCCCAGGTAATCGCACTGCCAGCCCAGCCGCCCAGCGACACATTAACCATCCAGAGCGACAGCGATCCGTCGGGCGCGCGTGCAATCACGGGGTTGCCGAGCTTTTTGACGTAACGCCATAATCCGGCCTGTAATTGTTGCCGGTTGAACACCGTACTTTCGGTCGACCAACGCTGACTGGCCGCATCCATGACGGCGCTTTGTATGGTGACGTCGCCTGCGCCCTCGCGTGAACCGGAAAACCACACGGCCCGCAAATTGCCGTTCTGCAACTCCACCAGCGATGCGGCATGCACCGCCTGCCCAGGTGACGAGGAAACAAACTGAGTGTCAAACCTGAAGTTTCCGGCTGTCACCGGAGCGGGCGAAACTGATGCGACAACCGCGGCCGGCTTTGCGGCAGCAGCAAAATCAGCGGCCGGGGCACGCATCCAGACTTTCCATCCGGCCGCTGCAAACGCCAGCAGGATAAAAAGTATTGAGAGCGCCTGATGGCGCCCCGAAACCAAAAAATTCAGACGGCCGGTTGTCATGGGCAGGCCGGCTGATGTTGGGGCGTAGCCATCTCAATAGTTGAGAAGCACTGCACCCCAGGTGAAGCCACCGCCCACGCCCTCAAGCATGAGGGTGTCCCCTTTTTTTATCTTGCCGCTGCGCACCGAAGCGTCTAGTGCCAGCGGTATGGATGCCGCAGAGGTATTGCCATGCTGGTCCACCGTGACGATGAGTTTCTCCAGCGGCATCTTCAGCTTTTTGGCGGTGCTTTGCATGATGCGGATATTGGCTTGATGGGGAATCAGCCAGTCAATATC
>JAZKHN010000188.1:0-20851 GCA_040385325.1 Pseudomonadota bacterium | reverse complement strand
ACCAGAAGCGGGGCCGCGCGTGCAATGCGCTCTCTCACCCGCTCAAGCAGGTTGTTACGAGCCGCATCATAAGCGCGATTGAGGGCCCTTTCGAAGGCAAAAGCATCGGCGGAGCCATGGCTCTTGAATACCAAACCTTGAAGACCCAAAAGTGCTGCGCCGTTGTACCGTCTGTGGTCAACGCGATTTTTAAACGCAGTTAAGACTGGATAGGCAATGATGGCCGCAATTTTCGTAAAGATATTGCGTGAAAACTCGGCCTTGATGAAACCGCCAATCATGCTGGCTAAGCCTTCGCTGGCTTTCAGCGCGACATTGCCCACAAATCCGTCGCAGACCACAATGTCGGTTGTTCCCTTGAAAATGTCATTACCTTCAACATTTCCATAAAAATTGAGATCGCCGGAGTTGGCTGCAGATCGCAACAATTCACCCGCTTTTTTTATGACTTCACTACCTTTGATGGCCTCTTCACCGATATTAAGCAGTCCGACACGTGGCGTAGGGTTGCTGGTGATGGCTGCGACCAGCGCAGAACCCATGACAGCGAACTGCAACAGGTGATCCTCTGTGCAATCGACATTGGCACCCAGATCCAACACGGTCGTGGCGCCGCCGAGGGCATTGGGCAGTTGCGTGGCAATGGCCGGTCGGTCGATTCCGTCCATGGTTTTAAGCACGTAGCGAGCAATTGCCATTAATGCGCCAGTGTTGCCAGCAGATACTGCCGCCTGGGCTGCACCTTCCTTGACCTGGTTGATAGCCAGGCGCATTGATGAGTTTTTCTTGCGGCGTAATGCGATTTCAATCGGGTCGTCCATGGTGACGACTTCGCTGGCCGCAACAATCTGGCAGCGAGGATTGGCTTGCAACACAGCAAATTGCGGATGCGCGGCCAGCACTTCCGGCTGGCCGACGACGATCACCGCCGCGTCGGGATGCCCATCGAGAAATGCCATGCTGGCAGGAATGGTCACTGACGGACCGATATCCCCACCCATGGCATCAACAGCAATCCTGATCATGAGAAGACCGGTGCCAGTGAGAAATTAGCGCTTGGACAAATAGAAAGGCCCGCAGGATGAGTGCGGGCCAGTACGTGAAGCGATGACTTACGCTTCAGATTTGGTTTTCAGCACCTTGCGGCCGCGGTAGAAACCGGTGGGGCTGATGTGGTGGCGCAGGTGGGTTTCACCGGTGGTGGATTCCACTGCGATGCCTGGCACGGTCAGTGCGTTGTGCGAGCGGTGCATGCCGCGCTTGGAAGGTGACTTTTTGTTCTGTTGGACGGCCATGATCCGCTCCTGAGGGGGTATAGGGTTGGTAAAAGCGAACCAGATATCCGATCATGAGTGGGCGGGGTCGTATGGAACCACCTGCCAGTCATCACGAGACTAGTACGCGAAGCCTTTGATTATAGCCTGAGAAGCGTCAGCTGGCCAGTATCCCTGTCCGGCAGCCTCTACAAGGAGAGGCTGCAACACGTCAAAACAACACAAAAGTACTATTTTTCGCCTTTTGCGTTTTTGAGCTGGGCCAGCACGGCAAAGGGATTGGGCTTCTCTTCCTCCACTTCACTCATTTCATCAGCACCAGCGCTGAGCTTTGGAGCCACAGGACATCGCTCATGCATGGGCACCAGCGGCAAGGCCATCAGCAGCTCATCTTCCAGCACGGCGGTCAGGTCAAACTGCGGCTCAAGCACCAGCAGGTCTTCTTCTGATTCATCGTCTTCTGCCATGGCGATTTCTTCGGTCGCCACAAAGCGGTACCACTGGTCTACATCGAGCGGCGCCTGCATCGCCGCCATGCAGCGCTGGCAGGTCAGGGTCACGGTGGTCTTGGCCTGCAGATGCAGCCAGACGTCTTCCTCGCTGCCAGAGCCGCTGCGCAGCTCGGCATCGGCTTGCCAGCTCACGGATGAATCAGGCTCTGGCTCCCTGAGCTCTGCGGCCAGGCGTTCAAATTTGCCCAGCGGCGTGATGGCGATGAGGGGTTCGCCTTCTTTGGCAAAGGCCTGCATGTTGAGGCGGCTGGCTTGTAGCTGTCGGGTCATGGCTGGCAGTGTAAGAGAATCGGGTGATGACTTCTGCGCACATCCCTGCAAACCCTGTAACCCTATCCCGCGTCCTGGTGCTCGGCTCCACTTCGCGCTACCGCCGCGAATTGCTTGAACGCCTGCACATCCCTTTTGAAGTGGCGGCGCCCGATGTGGACGAAACCCCCCGCGGCGGTGAAGCACCTCGCGCACTGGCCGAGCGCCTGGCCCTGGCCAAGGCGCGTGCCGTGGCGAAAAAATTCCCTGAAGCCGTGGTCATCGGCTCCGACCAGGTCGCCGACCTCAACGGCCAGCCGCTGGGCAAACCCGGTACACATGAAAAAGCAGTGGCGCAACTGCGCCAGATGCGCGGGCAAACAGTGATCTTCCAGACCGCGCTGGCGGTGGTGTGCCTGGCCACCGGCTTTGAAGCACGCGACATTGCCGCAGTGAAAGTAACCTTTCGCGACCTGAGCGACGACGAAATCGAGAACTACCTGCGCATCGAGCGGCCCTATGACTGCGCCGGCAGCGCCAAAAGCGAGGGCCTGGGCATTGCCCTGCTCTCATCCATCGACAGCGATGACCCGACGGCACTGGTCGGCCTGCCGCTGATACGCACCTGCCAGATGATTCGTGCCGCCGGCCTCTCCCTGCTCACACCGAAAGCCAGCGCATGACCTCCAAAGGAAAGCTCTACCTCGTCCCGGCACCGCTGGATTTTGGCTGCGACGTTCAGGCACCACTGGCAGATGTGATGCCACTGGAAACCATTCGGGTTGCAGCACAGCTGCCCTGCTGGATTTGCGAGAACGCCAAGAGCACACGTGCCTACCTCAAACGCGTCAACGAACTCCAGCCCCTGGCGCAACCCGTGCAGGCTCTGCAGATCCAGGAACTGCCGCGCGAGGTGCACAAAAAAGGCGACCACAGCGGCAACTTTGATGCACGGCCGCTGCTGATCGCTGCCATGGAAGGCCGAGACATGGGTCTCGTCAGCGAGGCCGGCATGCCGGCGATTGCCGACCCGGGTTCATCTGTCGTGCGCGCCGCCCATGACCTGGGAATACAGGTGGTAGCGCTGACGGGGCCCATGTCCCTGATGCTGGCCCTCGCTGCAAGCGGCCTGAACGGCCAGAACTTTGCATTTGTCGGCTACCTGCCGCAGGACGGCAGTGACCGCTCACAACGCATTCGCGAGCTGGAATCGCTGGCGCTTAAAACCGGCCAGACGCAAATCTTTATCGAAACGCCCTACCGCAATGCGGCACTGCTGCAGGCCTTGCTTCAGTCGTTGCAAGCCAATACGCGGCTGGCCCTGAGCTGCGGCCTGACCATGAGCAACTGCTGGTCGCGCAGCTCGCAGGTCAGCCAGTGGAAAAAAGACAAACCGCAGGTACCGCTGGATTTGCCCGGCGTTTTCTGCATAGGCCGGTGAGCAATTCAGCATATGCCAAGGCATATGCTGAATTTAGGCGCTTCAAAAAAGCAAAAAGCCCCGAAAAAGGGGCTAAATATGCCTTCTTGGAGGGTCAAATCGGCCTCCAGGCCAATAAACACGTACGTGAGCAGCTACTAAAACAATAGCATGCCCCGTGTCAGCCAGGCTGCCTAACGAATCGCTGGAATCGACTTCAGCGCCTTCATGGCACCCTCACCCATCGCCGCACCAAACTTCTTGGCCAGGCGCTCGGCCACGTTGTCGCGGCGGGTGTAGTCGATGATTTCTTCGGTCTTGACGACTTCGCGGGCCACGTATTCGACGGTGCCCAGATGGTCGGCCAGGCCCAGTTCGATCGCCTGCTGGCCGGTCCAGAAGAGGCCACTGAAGGTTTCAGGCGTTTCTTTCAGGCGTTTGCCACGGCCGGTTTTCACCACGGCGATGAACTGCTGGTGAATCTGGTTCAGCATGGCTTGTGCAAAAGCCCGCTGCTTTTCGGTCTGCGGGCTGAACGGGTCGAGAAAGCCCTTGTTCTCGCCAGCAGTCAGCAGGCGGCGCTCAACGCCAAATTTATCCATCAGGCCGGTAAACCCGAAACCGTCCATCAGCACGCCTATGCTGCCGACGATGCTGGCCTTGTCGACAAAAATCTGGTCTGCCGCCACGGCGATGTAATAGGCGGCTGAGGCGCAGCTTTCTTCCACCACGGCATAGACCGGCTTTTTGTACCTGGCTTTCAGGCGCATGATTTCGTCATTCATCATGCCGGCCTGCACCGGGCTGCCGCCCGGGGAATTGATCAGCAACACCACGGCCTTGGCGCCTTCATCTTCAAAAGCAGCGCGCAGGGCAGCGTTGACAAATTCGGCGCTGGCATCGGCGCCGGCGGCGATCTCGCCCTTGATCTCCACAACTGCCGTGTGCGGCACGGTGGCATCGCTGGCAGGTGTACCGCGATGCAGCGCCATCCACAGCAAAAAGACAAAAAATGCCAGCCAGGACAGCCGCACAAAGGTCTTCCAGCGACGCGTGGCTTTTTGCTCATTCAGGGAGGCGAAAGCCAGCTTTTCAAGCGTGGTGCGCTCCCAGCCCGGAGCGCTTGTCGGGTCCGATTTTGTTACCTTTTTTTCTGCTTCCGGCTGGCTGCCTGGCGATTCGAAAAACGGGTCGGTGGGATCTGGGCGGTTGGAATCATTCATGTCAGCTAGTTTAGAGGGGGATCAAAAGGCAAGTGGTTTGAGGTTGTAAGCGGAGTGCCAGTGCACGACGCCATCTTTTTCCGACAGCGTGATCTTGATCAGCCCGCCATGGCAGGGCCCACCTGCGCATTGCCCGGTGTCGGGCAAATAGGCGGCCCCGTGGCTGGCGCACAGCAGCCACTGGCCGCTGTCATCAAAAATGCGGTTGGGCTGCCAGTCCAGCTCCATCGCCACATGGGTGCAACGATTGAGGTAGGCATGGGGCTGACCCTTGTATCGGACCGCAAAGGCGCGGCAGGTCTGGCCAGCATAAATCACATCAAACGGCACAGCATGGCCGCCATCGGCAAGGTCACGGCTGTTGCAGAGCGGCTGAAGTTCATCCATGACCGCTGCCTTCCGCTTCAGGCGTTGGCGGCTAGCCAGTCGCGCAATTCCTGCACTGAATGGGCAATGTGCAGTGGGTTAAGCACAGCAAATGCGTCCGGCTCATGCGCGCCGTAACTCACGCCCACGCTTGGACAAGCGGCGTTCACGGCCATCTGCAAATCGTGCGTGGTGTCGCCCACCATCAGCACCCGTGCCGCGGGAATATTGAACTCGTCCATCAGTTCATGCAGCATGCGCGGGTCGGGCTTGCCTGCCGTTTCGTCGGCCGTGCGCGAGCTGTGGAACAGGCCGCGCAGCTCATCACTCTTCAGTGCTTCATCAAGACCGCGGCGTGACTTGCCGGTTGCAACAGCCAGCAAATAGCCACGCGCCTTGAGTTCTGCCAGCATGGGCAGAACACCGTCGAAAAGGCTGAGATCGTTGTAATGCGCGCTGTAGTGGTGGCGGTAGCGCTCGCCGAGTGCGGGGTATTTTTCAGGCGGCACATCGGGCGCGGCATGGGCCAGCGCCTGCATCAGCCCCAGGCCGATCACGTAACCGGCATCCTTGTCGCTGGGTGCCTTGCCACCCACATCCTGCACAGCCGCCTGTATGCAGCGAATGATGATCTGGGTCGAGTCAAACAGCGTGCCGTCCCAGTCAAAGGCAATCAGGTCGAAGTTTTTCGCTTTCATGCCGTTATTGTCGCCGGGACTCATGACAGCGGGCGGTCTGCAGGGTCAATCGGGCAGCACGGATTCCTGCACCGGCGCGGGCAGAAACTGCTGCAGTTCAGGCGGCAGGGGCGCCTGCAGGTGCACTACCTTGCGCAGTTTGGGGTGGTTGAACTTCAGGCTCCAGGCATGCAGAAACATGCGCTTGAGTGAGGGGGCACCAGCCACCGTTCTTTGCAGCGCCTTGTTGAGCTCAAAGTCGCCGTATTTATCGTCACCGGCAATCGGGTGGCCCTCATTGGCGAGGTGTACACGTATCTGGTGTGTCCGGCCGGTCTTGATGGTGACTTCCAGCAGGGTAAAGGGCGTGGCCGGTGCTGCCGGGCTGGCCGGGATTTGCGCTTTCACCTTGACCAGGGTGACAGAACGCATGCCATCCGGGTGCTCGTTGGCCACCACCTTGACGCGGCGCTCGCCGTTTTCAAGCAGGTATTTGTGCAGCGCCTTGTCGATCACCCGCTTGTTGGGTGCCCAGTCGCCACCGACCAGCGCCAGGTAAATCTTGTCGGTCTCGCGTTCACGAAACTGCTCCTGCAAAAGCTTGAGTGCCATGCGCTTTTTGGCAATCAGCAGCACACCGCTGGTTTCACGGTCAAGCCGGTGCACCAGTTCGAGAAAGTCCGACTCCGGCCTGGCCATGCGCAGCTGTTCGATGACGCCAAAACTCACGCCACTGCCGCCATGCACGGCCACACCAGCCGGTTTGTCTATGGCCAGCACAAAATCGTCTTCAAACAGGATGGGGAATTCTGCTGCTGGCGCGTAACCGCCTACCGTGGAGCTGGCACCGTGGCGTGCAACCTCCTGCGCCATGGCCTGGGCTTTTTGTTCGGCCCGCTCCGAGGTGCGGACTGGCGGCAGGCGAACGACGTCGCCCGTTTCAACCCGGGTGTCTGCCTGCGCCCTGCCCTTGTTCACGCGCACCTCGCCGCTGCGGATGATGCGGTAAACATGGGTTTTGGGCACGCCCTTGAGCTGGCGGATCAAAAAGTTGTCCAGCCGCTGGCCGGCATAGTCTTCATCGACGGTTACAAATGTCGCTTGGGCCGCCGTGGCGGGCGGGGCGGCCGGCGCGATTACAGGTGGTTCGACTGACCTTGAGACAGGCTGCGCAAAGGCAGGCACCTGCCGTTTGGCGCCCGCCGCTGGCCGCTTGCCGGAAGCTGTGGTTTTGCGCGAAGCTGCCCCTATAATGTGTTTCACTAGCGATGCGCTGTAAGTGGTTGATTTGTCTGGAGTTTAGTCCACACAGGTCTGGAAGCGGCCCCAAGGCCCCAATCCCGAACCACAAACAGCCGTGCTGGAAGGTCGATGCCCATGCCGGTCATTGCCCGCAGGCGACGAGTGCCAGGCACCTCGCGGCGAGCGTATGACATGGCAGACAAGTCGACGTTTTGCGAATACAACTTACGGAATACCAAGCGTGCAGCCCAGGTCAAAACCAAAGGCTGCATGCGGATCCAGCCGAGAACAAGTCCTTTAACAGGTAGCTCCTTGACAACAACTCTGGTCAGTCTGATTTTTATGTGCCTGCGGCGCTTCATCACAGCGATGAGCCCCGCATCCCGCACAAATCAGCCGCCGGTTTATGGTCAACGGGCGCAAGCAGCCTTCAATTTGATGGCAATCACCTGTTTGACCCCTGCTCGCTCCATCCACGCGCCTACGCCCAGACCACTCGGTTGACTGAAAAACTTCAGTCGGCCCGGTAGCGTCGCAAGCTCTCCGGCAATTCCCCACGTTCGCACAGCGTCCTCTTCGGCATCGTTGGCCCATTTTTGGGTTTGAGAGACGATAACGAAAAAGGAAGGCTACCCATGAAACGGATGCTGATCAACGCCACGCAGGCTGAAGAACGCCGCCTGGCGATTGTCGATGGACAAAAACTCCTCGACTACGAAATTGAAATTGAAGGGCGCGAGCAGCGCAAGGGCAACATCTACAAGGCCGTCGTCACCCGCGTCGAGCCATCGCTGGAAGCCTGTTTTGTCGACTACGGCGAAGACCGCCACGGCTTCCTGCCGTTCAAGGAAATTTCCAAGAACTACTTCACCCCCGGCGTACCGGTCAGCCAGGCGCGTATCAACGACGTGATCCGCGAAGGCCAGGAGCTGATGGTCCAGGTCGAAAAGGAAGAGCGCGGCAACAAGGGCGCCGCCCTGACGACCTTTGTGTCCCTGGCAGGCCGCTATGTGGTGCTGATGCCGAACAATCCGCGTGGTGGTGGCGTCAGCCGCCGCATCGAGGGCGAGGACCGCGCCGAGCTCAAAGAGAACATGGACCAGTTGGAATACCCGCAGGGCTCCAGCATCATTGCCCGCACCGCCGGCATTGGCCGCAGCGCCCCGGAACTGCAGTGGGACCTGAACTACCTGATCAAGCTCTGGACCGCGATTGAAGGCGCGGGCAAGGGCGGCAAGGGCGCTTTCCTGATTTACCAGGAATCCAGCCTCGTCATTCGCGCCATCCGCGACTACTTCAACAGCGACATCGGCGACATCCTGTTCGACACCGACGACGTCTACGAGCAGGCCAAGCAGTTCATGGCCCACGTGATGCCCGAGCACGAGCACCGTGTCAAACGCTACCGCGACGACGCCCCGTTGTTCTCGCGCTTCCAGATCGAGCACCAGATCGAATCGGCTTACGCCCGCACGGTGCAACTGCCCTCCGGCGGCGCCATCGTCATCGACCACACCGAAGCACTGGTGTCTGTCGACGTCAACTCGGCCCGCGCCATCAAGGGCGGGGACATCGAAGAAACCGCCACCCGCACCAACCTCGAGGCTGCCGACGAAGTCGCGCGCCAGATGCGTTTGCGCGATCTGGGCGGCCTGATCGTCATCGACTTTATCGACATGGAAGAGTCGCGCAACCGCCGCGATGTTGAAAACCGCCTGCGCGATGCGCTGCGCCAGGACCGTGCACGCGTGCAGTTCGGCACCATCAGCAAGTTCGGCCTGATGGAAATGAGCCGCCAGCGCCTGCGCCCCGCGCTGAGTGAAGGCGCTTCAATTCCCTGCCCTCGTTGCGGCGGCTCAGGCCACATCCGCGATACCGAGAGCTCGGCGTTGCAGATCCTGCGCATCATCCAGGAAGAGTCGCTCAAGGACAGCACGGCTTCTGTACTGTGCCAGGTACCTGTTGATGTTGCCTCTTTCCTGCTGAACGAAAAGCGTTCGGAAATCAGCAAGATCGAAATGAAGCAGCGCATCAATGTGCTGCTGGTACCCAACAAAACCCTGGAAACGCCAAACTACAGGCTTGAACGCCTGAAGCACGACGATCCGCGCCTGGACAACATCGAAGCCAGCTACAAGATGGCTGAAGAAATTGAAGACCCGACGCTGGTCACGCGCCGCAGCCAGGAAAAGCACAACAAGCAGGAACCCGTCATCAAGGGGGTGTTGCCTGATGTGCCGGCCCCGATCGCACCGCCAAAGGCCGAAGTTGCCGCACCAGTCGCAGCAAAAGCCCCACAGCGTGCAGCAGCGCCAACGCCTCCTGCAGAAAAAGGCTTTTTTGGCTGGATCAAGGGCCTGTTTGGCGGAGCAGAAGCGCCTGCCGCTGCGCCTGTAGCCACAGAAGTGAAAAAGGATGCGCGCGGCGGTGAAGGCCGTCGTGACGGACGCCCCGAAGGCCGCAATGGCGAGCGCTCCGAGCGCGGTGGTGAACGCGGAGGCCGTGATGGCCGCCGTGGTGGCCGCAACCGCGGTGAGCGTGGCGAAGGCCGCGGCGAGCCGCGCGGTGATCGCCCTGAAGGCCGTGAACCACGTGAAGGTGGTCGCGCTGAAAGTCGCCCAGAGGGACGCCCTGAAGGCGGCCGCGGCGGCGAACGCCGTGAACGCAGCCCTGAAGGTGCACGCCAGGAACGCCCTGCCGGTGAAAACCGCGAAATCCGCGAGCCACGTGAACCGCGTGAGCCACGCCCTGAAGGCAGCCGCAGCGAGCGCCCGCGCCGCGAACGCGGTGACCGTGCAGAGCGCGGTGAGCGCATCCCTCGCGATGCCGCCGAGCAGGACCTTGCATTGGCCAACCAGGCAGCCATGGCTGCAGCGATGAACGGTGAAGCCGGTGAGCCACGCCAGGAGCGCGCAGCACCGGAAGGCCGCGAACAGCGTGAGCCACGCGAAGGTGGACGCCGCGACCGCAATGGCCGCCGCAACGATCGCCGCGGTGAGCGCACGGAAGGCGGCGCACCTGAAGGCGCACCGTCAGAAGAAAGTGCTTTCAATTCTGAAGTGGCACCACTGCTGTCAGCAGAAGGCCAGCCACAGGCAGGTCCCACTGCCGAACAGGGCGAAGAACAGCGCCAGCCACGCGAACGCCGCAGCCGCGACCGTTACGGCCGTGACCGCCGCGAACGCGGTGAAGGTGGGGATCGCGTTGAACGCACCGATGGTGGCGAGCAGCCACAGCAAGGCGAAGCCCCTGCGCACAATGCCGAGGCACCCGCTGCAATGCACGAAGAACGCTCGCAGCCAGTCGCTGAAATAGCAGCACCTGCTGTACAGGCCGCAGCACCTGCCCCGGTGCCACGTGCACCTGAAGCGACCCCAGCTACGGCCAAAACTCTGCCAAAGGTTCAGTCCTATGCTTTGCCCATGCAGGACCTGGTTCAGGTCGCAGAGACTTCCGGGTTGCAGTGGGTGAATTCTGATGCTTCAAAAATTGCAGAAGCACAGGCTGCGATTGCCTCGGAACCCAAGCCCATCCACGTACCCCGCGAGCGCGCACCTGTCGTGGTGTCGGATGACGGCCCGCTGGTTCTTGTTGAGACCAAACGCGACCTCGGCAACATGAAGCTGCCGTTTGAAAATCCCCCAGTCTGAGGATTTCTGCTCCATCCAGAAAAGGCCCTTCACAGGGCCTTTTTTGCGCCCCTGCAATTCAACCGAAGTGCATCAAGGGGACCAGAACAGGACACAAATCCTGAGTCCGGCGTTTAGAGTTGCGCGGCCTGCTTGTAGGCGTGTGCGGCAGCTTCTGCATCGTCACGCTGTTCTGCCAGCACGGCCAGTGCACGCCATGCGTTGCGGTGCAGCCCGGCATCCTGCAGGCCCAGCGCAGCTTGCGACAACAACTGCCTCGCCTTGCCCCAGAGTTGGCGGTTCAGGCAGGCCATGCCAGCCAGGTACTGCAGGTTCGCATCCCGTGGACGGCCGTTTTGCGCGGCTTCAATGCGCGCCAGCCAGGTAGCGTCCATGGAAGCCAGGTCGGATTCGAGCACACCAATCAGTTTGATGCGCAGGCTGTCATTGATCTCGGAGCGTGGCTGCATGGCACTGTCCCAGACTTGCAGCAGCCAACCACGCGCCATGTTGACGTCACCGTGCAATGCCATCAAACGTGAGGCTGCATGAATGACCAGCTCGGGCATGGCTCGTTCGCTTTCGTCCAGGGACATCCAGGCTTGCTGTAGCTGCGAGGGGTCATGTGCGTCGTTGAGAAGCTCCAGCGCCAGGCCACGCACGATACTCTGGGCCGCCGAGGGTGAAAACGCCCGGTGTTTGGCCAGCAGCCGCGCTGTTTCAAGCGCCTGCAGCGGCTGCCTCAGTTGCCGCGTAGCGCGCAGTTTCATGCGCAAGGCCAGCGTACGCCGCGCCGCGCCCTGCGGGAGCTGCGTCAACAAATCAAGTGCCGCACCGGCATCCCTGTCATCCAGCGCCCAGCGTGCGGCACGAAACTGCACGCCTTCACGCACCTCTTGCGCATGGCGTGGCATGGAACTTTGCAGCGCGGCCTGCAGGTGCTGGTCACGCAGCGGCCTGTTCTGCAGCGACTGCGCGCTTTCGGCCACCAGAAGATGTGCCAGCGACTGCAACTGGCTCGAACGCGCCGCACTGTGGCTGGTCACCTGGCCGGAGTGCTCGGTCAGCAAGCCAAGGCTTTGTTCCTGCGCCAGCGCATTTTGCGCAGAGCGGGTGGCGCGTATGTAGCGGCCTGCAAGTTGATGGGCCAGTGCATCCATCAACGCGCCATACATGGCGCGCTCCTTTTGCTGCGCACGCCAGCGCTTGGCCTCCAGCGGCAGCGAGAACACGGCAAAAAAAGCACGCAAGGCCACATACAGCAGCGTGAACAGCGCCACCAGCATCAACACCATCAGGTTGAAGGAGATATCAACGCGATGCGGTGGCCAGAAGATGGTGACCACTGCCTGGTTGTTACCGGCGAACAGGGCACTTGCAGCCGCAACTGCAAAAAGTGCCAATAGCCAGAGTGCAGCGCGCATGGTCTGCCCTCAACGACCCGCAGCTGCGGTTGCAAGCGCAGCCATGGTGTCGTCAAGCCTCGGCAATTCACTGCTCTTCAGCTGGCCTTGTACCTGTTGCAGCAACTGCGAGGCAGCCTGGGTTTTGCGCGACACCGGATCAAAATATTTACCCAGCCAGGCGCTGGCAGCGACCAGATCTGCGCGCGCAGCATCTGTTTGACGGGACAACAGTGAAAGGCGTGCGTTCAACAGACGGAGCTTCAGATTCTCGCGCATGAAAAAAGCCTGCTCGGGCGCCAGCAGCGCGGCTTCCGGCTGATCAATGCGGCTGACCCGCAGCAATCGCCGCGCTTCGTCACGCACGCTGTCAATAAAGCGTTGTGACCAAGCCTGCAGCGTCTGCCTGTCAAACAGGGCGGGCATTGCCGGTGCATCTTGTACGCCAGCGGCACGCGGGTTTGAAGCTGCCGGAACTGCCGCGGCGGCTCGCGCGGGGGCGCCTGCTGCCATGGCATTGGCCACCGGCAGGTCGTCCACCAAGCGGCTCAACTCATCCAGCTTGATCAGCAAAACAGGCACATCCGTCAGGCTCGCCGACCGGATGCGATCCATGTCCTTGGCAATTGCTCGCTGCAGGGGGTTCAACCGGGGCTGGGCAGCACGCGACAGTCGCAGGTCGGCCGACTTGAGAGCTGCAATCAATGGCTCAGCGCTGCCAGTCAGCTGGGACTGCTGCTGCGCCAGGCGGACCGCAGACTCGACATCCACCACCAGGTTTTCGTCACGCGAGCGTGACAGGCTTTGCATCAATTCTTCGAGCTGGGTGCGCTGAAGAGAGACTTCGCCAACGCGCGTTTCCTGAATGGCAAGACGGGCAGACAGCTCACGCATGCCATCCTGCGCGGATTTCGCCAGCGCACGGGCTTCAATGGCCTGGGCCCCTGAATCGGTGCTTCTGCGGGCGAGCTCTTCCTGGATATTGCCCAGCTTTTGCCACAACAAGCCACTGGTCAACAGCCCGGCAGCGGCCAACGCAGCCACAAGCCACGCCCATTTCACGGGCAATTGCACGAAATCGGGGGAGGTGGCGGGCGCCAGCGTCTCGGGCACGATCAGGGCCGGTGGGGGCGGCGGAACGGAAGAACTGTCACTCATGTATGGCCCGATTCTATCGAGCGCAGGGCGGCCAGGATGTCGGCCAGCGCCGGGCGTGACTCCACAACAACACCCCATCCAGCGGCCCGGACAGTTTCAGCAATGCGCGGGTGGGTGGCGATGGCCAGCGCCCTGCTCCAGTCATACGCCGGCATACCCTTTGAACCCGTCAGGTTAAGCACCGCCTCAGAGCTGCTGAAAAGCCAGATCGAAGAATCGACCGCCGCCTGCCGGACCAGTTCCAGTTGAGCGCTTGTCAAAGCAGGCGCACGCCGCTCATAAACGCTTGTAAATTCAACGCTGGCACCAGCTTCACGCAGCTTTTGTGCAAACCAGTCACGACCAGCACCCTCGGTGCTGCCACTGGCTGCGGGATCTGCATGATTGGCACCGCGCACAATCAGCACCCGCAAACCCGACCAATTCCGATGACCCACGAGTTGCCAAAGCGCTCCCGAGTCAAACTGCAAGGCATCTGCAGGCGGGACGTCGATCTGCGCGGCAGCAATGCCATGTGCCCGTAATGCAGCCGCAGTACCGGGCCCGGGCGCCATGAAACGCTGCCCGCTCCATCCGCCGGGAGGTATCGCGCACAGAAAGTGCTCAACAGCATTGCCGCTGACAAACATGAGTGCATCAAATTGCCCTGCACCAGCCATGTCCAACCCGAGCGGCAATGGGGCGATCTCGATCAGGGGCAGAACTTGCGCATCGAACCCGTTTTGCCTGAGTTGCCCGACCCACGACCTGGCGTCCCGCTCAGGCCGCGTCACCAGAACGCGCAGGGCGCAGGCCTGGCTGGCTTGCATCACGCTGCAGACGTCGCGCCGGGATTGGCGGTCCAGACGGCCCCGCCTTTGCGCAAATCCACTGCAACAGCCTCGCCCAGGGCTTCCGCCTCTTCAAACGTGGCGACCTGTGCAGTCTTCTGCGCATGAACCAGCGGTTTGCTGGCAAGCGCGACTGAGCCGGTTGCTGCATCGGCAGGGTCACCCCACACCGCCTTTAGCAACATGCTGCCTTGAGCAGGGCCCGTGGTAAAAGCTGCCAGCGGCATGGAGCAACTACCGCCCATGGCGCGAGACACCGTACGCTCTGCAGTCACAGCAAGCCAGGTAGGCTGGTCAGCGAGCGTGGCCAACGCCGTCATCAGGTCCTCGCGGTCAGAGCGCACCTCGATGCCGAGTGCGCCCTGCCCCGCTGCGGGCAGCATGTCACCCGTGGCAAATGTCTCACGTATACGGTGAGTCAACCCAAGCCGCTTCAACCCGGCAGCGGCCAGCACGATGCCGTGATACTGGCCTTCATCAAGCTTGCGCAAACGGGTATCTAGGTTGCCGCGCAGTGGTTCAATCGTCAGGTCGGGGCGCAGCGCCCTGAGCAGTACCAGCCTGCGCAGGCTGGAGGTACCCACCACGGCCCCGTGAGGCAAACTTGACAGTGAGGAAAAATCATTCGAGACAAAGGCGTCGTGCGGGTCTTCGCGCTCAAGGACGCAAGCCAGCGCAAAACCCGGGGGCAAATCCATGGGTACATCCTTGAGCGAGTGCACGGCGAGGTCTGCACGGCCTTCGCTGAGGGCGACTTCCAGCTCCTTGACAAACAGGCCCTTGCCACCGACCTTGCTCAGTGAACGGTCCAGTATCTGGTCGCCCTGGGTGGTCATGCCCAGAAGTTCTACCTCCCAGCCGAGCCGCGATTCGAGCAGCGCTTTGACGTGCTCAGCCTGCCAAAGAGCCAGACGGCTTTCTCGTGTGGCGATCACCACTTTTTTACTTGTTGGAAGGGCTGCTGTCACTCGTAACCTGCTCGTAATCCTTGGGGGAAGGTGATGCTAGCATGCGAGCTTCAGAATAGAGGGACACATGGTTACTTCCGCACGCACTAAAAAGAACAACGAAGCCGTCAAAACCGGGGCTGAAAAAGACAAACCTGCCGGCCGTTCAAGAGACAACGAAAGGCCCCTGGTCGAAGACATACGCCTGCTGGGCCGAATCCTGGGCGATGTCATCCGTGAACAGGAAGGCGTTGCCGCCTATGAGCTGATCGAGCAGGTGCGCAAGCTGTCAGTCGCTTTTCGCCGGGATGCCGACCAGGAGGCTGACCGCGCTCTCAAGAAGCTGCTCAAGAGCCTGTCTGGCGACCAGACTGTCAGCGTCATTCGCGCCTTCACCTATTTCAGCCATCTCGCCAACCTGGCCGAAGACCGTCACCACATCCGCCGCCGTGCGATTCACGAACGTGCCGGCGACACGCAGGAAGGCAGCATCGAGGTAGCACTGGCCCGACTTCGCTGGGCGGGCATTGCACCCAAGACCATTGCCAACACGCTGGCGCACAGTTTTGTCTCGCCCGTGCTGACGGCCCACCCGACAGAAGTGCAGCGCAAGAGCATTCTTGATGCCGAGCGCGACATTGCCCAGTTACTGACAGCACGCGACGATATCAAGGCACTGGCACTCGCAGTCACCGCTGTCAGCCCGGCACGGGCCGCCCGCGATGCGTTGACGCCACGAGAACTGGCCGCCAATGAGGCCCAGTTGCGCGCACGCGTGATGCAGCTCTGGCAGACACGCTTATTGCGCTTCTCAAAACTCACGGTGGCAGACGAGATTGAAAACGCCCTGAGTTACTACGAAGCAACTTTCCTGCGCGAAATCCCCAAGCTCTATGCCAATCTGGAGCGCGAGTTGGGTAACCGCAGCGTACACAGCTTTTTACGTATGGGCCAATGGATAGGCGGCGACCGCGACGGCAACCCCAACGTGAGCGCCGAAACCCTTAACTACGCTTTGGGGCGGCAGGCCGAAGTAGCCCTGCGCCACTACCTGACGGAAGTGCACTTTCTGGGCGGAGAGCTGTCCCTGTCAGCCATGCTGATCGATGTCAGCCCCGACATGAAGGCGCTGGCAGAAAGCTCACCCGACACCAGCGAACACCGCAAGGATGAACCTTACCGCCGCGCCCTGACGGGTGTGTACGCGCGTCTGGCGGCGACATTAAAAATGCTGACCGGTGGCGATGCTGCACGCCATGCGGTTGCGCCACAAAATCCTTACCTCAAGTCCGAGGACTTTCTTGCCGACCTGCGCACCATAGATGCATCGCTGCGCGCCAATCATGGTGAAGCGCTGATAGCCCAACGCCTGCATCCCCTGATACGGGCAGTGGACGTGTTTGGTTTTCACCTGGCCACCGTCGATTTGCGCCAGAGTTCTGACAAGCATGAGGAAGTGGTTGCCGAACTGCTTGCCGTCGCCCGCATTGAGCCGAAATATTCGGACCTGCAGGAGACCGCAAAGCGGGCCTTGCTGATCAGGCTGCTTAATGACGCCCGGCCTTTGCGCGTTGTAGGCACCAGCTATTCCCCGCATGCCCAGGGCGAACTCGCCATTTTTGAGGCAGCACTGGCTGCACGCGCGCGATTCGGCAAAGAGTCGATACGCCACTACATCATCAGTCACACGGAAACCGTAAGCGACCTGCTGGAAGTACTGCTGCTTCAGAAAGAAGTCGGCCTGATGCATGGCACGCTGGACGACCATGCCACCAATGACCTCATCGTGGTGCCGCTGTTCGAAACCATTGAAGACCTGCGCAATGCCGCACCCATCATGCGCGAGTTCTATGCACTGCCCGGCATTGCCGAGCTTGTGCAACGCAGCGGTGCCGAGCAGGACATCATGCTGGGCTATTCGGACAGCAACAAGGACGGCGGCATTTTTACCAGCAACTGGGAACTCTACCGTGCTGAAATTGCGCTGGTAGAGCTGTTCGACCAACTGGCCAATACGAACAACATCCAGCTCCGGATGTTCCACGGGCGTGGCGGTACAGTGGGTCGTGGCGGTGGCCCTAGCTACCAGGCAATTCTTGCCCAGCCGCCCGGCACGGTGCGCGGACAGATCCGGCTGACCGAACAGGGCGAAGTCATCGGCTCGAAGTATGCCAACCCCGAAATCGGCCGGCGCAACCTTGAGACGCTGGTCGCCGCCACGCTTGAGGCCACCCTGCTGCAACCGACCAAGCCAGCCAGCAAGGATTTCCTTCAAACCGCAGCAACACTTTCCAGCGCCAGCATGGCGGCTTACCGCGCGCTGGTCTATGAGACACCTGGGTTTACCGAATATTTTTTCTCATCGACACCGATACGCGAGATCGCACAACTCAACATCGGTTCGCGCCCTGCCTCCCGAAAGGCAACGCAGAAAATTGAAGACCTGCGCGCCATTCCATGGGGGTTCAGCTGGGGCCAATGCCGCCTCACCCTGCCAGGCTGGTATGGCTTTGGTTCAGCGATTGAAGGCCTGCTCAATCAGGGCGGTACGCCTGCCGGCCGGAAAGAGGCATTGGCATTGCTGCAAAAGATGTACAAGCAATGGCCATTTTTCCGGACGCTGCTCAGCAACATGGACATGGTGCTGGCCAAAAGCGATCTGGCTCTGGCCTCGCGGTATGCAGAGCTGGTCGGCGATGCCAAACTGCGCAAGCGGATTTTCACTGCGATAGAAGCTGAATGGCATCGGACTGTGGGCGCATTGACCCTCATCACAGGTGAAAAAACCCTGCTGGCCGGCAATGCAGCGCTGCAGCGCTCAATACGCCACCGCTTCCCTTACATCGACCCGCTGCACCACCTGCAAGTGGAACTGGTCCGCCGTTATCGCGAAGGTCAGGCTGACGAGCGTGTACAGCGCGGCATCCATATTTCCATCAATGGCATTGCGGCTGGACTGCGCAATACCGGCTGACGCGACGCTGGTATTTTCCTTTTGATTCCCGGCCTGGTTGTAGGTCGGGTCCTATACAAAGTGCGGCGTCATCTGATGCCTGCACCAAGGGTTTGCCCGTAGGATGGTTTCGGGGGCAATTGCATGTGGGAACACAGCTGCCGCTCCTCTAGAACCCACCAGCCTGCGGAGCACTTTCATGTCAGCGACCCTAGACAATCCTGCACCTTTTTCTCCAGTTCCTGCAACGTCTTCCCCGGACTTTGTTTCCAGCGATATTGCCGCCCTTGCGTCGCACATGGACCGGTGTGCCAGCACGCGCAGCCGCATGTTTGGGGTGCATGTTGCACTTGAATCTGTGCATTCATTCATATTTCCGCGCATGGTGACCGCCGCAGTGATCGCGGTGGTTATTTTGGGTCTGGCCAGCACCGTCTGAGGGTGTGGCAAACGGCTCACTTGACCGGCTTTCCACGTTAAGCCCCTACGCGCGAAAAATCCTTGGTAACGGGAGTCGCGAAACAGAACCGCTTATACGTGCAGAGCTGTTCGGCGCGCAGCGGTTTGAGCAGCATGGCCGCAGCCTGGCAAAAGCACAGGCCATCAAACAGGGCTTGGGATGGAGGCAAAGCCCCTCCTTCTTTCCCCGTGTACATGAAAACATAGTGGCGCTTCGCCAAGCCTATGACTACATAGCCACCATCTCGCACAACGGCCAGTACGTGACGCCCGCCGCAGAGTGGCTGCTGGACAATTTTCACCTCGTCGAGGCGCAGCTGCAGCAGATTCACGAGGGTGTGCCCAGGCGCTACTACGCCCACCTGCCCAAACTTGCCGACAAACCGCTGGAGGGACTGCCGCGCGTTTACGGCATTGCGTGGGCATATGTCGCGCATACCGACAGCGTACTGGACCCGCTTCTTTTCACCGCGTTTCTTGATGCCTACCAGGAGGTCAGCGAGCTGAATCTGGGCGAACTGTGGGCCATGCCAACCACCCTGCGTGTGGTGCTGCTGGAAAACCTGCGTCGCGTCGCAGACCAGATCGCAGACGGCAAGGCAGCAAGGGAAGCGGCACATGCAGTATGGGATACCGGCACGCACCTCAGCGAAGCGCAACTCGACGAACTGCTGGAGGCCATGCGTCAGCGCGGCCTTGAACGAAATTTCCTTACCCAGCTCTGGCAACGCATGCCTGACCAGCCCTCCGACACGTCCGCGCGCCTGGCGCACTGGACGGCCAGCCACTGCTCCAACGGCCTGTCGCTGATAGCAGAAAGCCAGACAGCCCAGGTCTCAGCCAACCTGACCATCAGCAACATCATCAACAGCCTGCGCCTGATCGGCCAGGTGGAGTGGATAGACCTGATAGAGCCGGTCAGCCGCTCGCTTCGGGTACTCAAGCAATTGCCAGGCTTTGAGATGGAGAGTGAAGGCACCCGCCAGCAAATCACGCAATCCATGGAGAAAATTGCGCGCGACACCGGCGAATCCGAACTCGCCGTTGCGCAAGCCGTCGTGGGCCGAGCCCGACTCGCAGATGCCGCATCGCCCGGCGGAGATGACACCGCGGGCTACCACCTCATAGGCCCCGGCCTTGAAGCCCTTGTGAATACTCTCGGCACCCGCAAGCCTTCAAGAATTACGCTCCCTGCCGCAAAACCTCCAGGCACACACTCCCGGAGACTGGCGATTTACCTCGCGGTGTTACTGACAGGCACACTGCTTGTGCTGCTGGCAGTTGCCCGCTATCCGCATGGTGCGGCTGACGTGCACCTGATGGGGTCTGGGAGCTGGAAAACCTGGCTTGCGCTGCTGCTGATGAGCATTCCCGCATCAGAAGCCGTGGCGGCCCTCATACACCGCATCGTTGCCGAATCAACCCGCGTCAGGTCCATGCCGCGGCTTGATTTTTCCGCGGGCATTCCTGCAGAACATAGCGCCCTGGTAGTCATTCCATGCATGTTGACATCCGTCACGGCTATCCGCGAACTCACAGACCGCCTGCGCCTGCACTGGTTGGCCAACCTTGAAGGCAACGCCCAGTTTGCACTGCTAAGCGATTGGTCAGATGCGCCACAGGCGAGCATGCCCGGCGACAGCGCGCTTTTAAAAGAGGCCCTGACGCAGATCAGGGCGCTGAACGATATTTACCCTGTCCCTGAGGGCATTGCCCCGCGCTTCATCGTCATTCACCGTACGCGCGTCTGGTGCAGCACTGAAGGCCGCTGGATAGGCTGGGAGCGCAAACGCGGCAAGCTCGAATCCCTGGTGCGGCTCATCGCTACGGGCGAAGGCTCCGGGCATGCAGCAGCACAGGCCCCAACCGCGACGCCGCGCAAGGTGGCTGCAGGTGATTTTTATTTTGCTGAAGGCATGCATCTGGCAACCGGCATTCGCTACATCCTGACGCTCGACAGCGATACCGGCCTGCCGCCCGCAGCGCTGAGGGAACTGGTCTCGATCGCGGCCCATCCCCTCAATGCGCCTCACATCGACAGGGCCAGCCGCCGGGTAACCGGTGGCTACGGAATATTGCAGCCGCGCGTCGTCACACCGTTGCCAGAAGACGAAGAACGATCTGCCTTCCACTCGATGTTTGCGGGCCAGTGCGGCATAGATCCCTACAGCAGCGGCACCTCTGACCTGTATCAGGATCTATTGGGGCTCGGTACGTTCACAGGCAAGGGACTGCTCCACGTTGAAGCGGTACATGCCGTCCTCGACCAGCGCTTTGCCCCCGAGTCAGTCCTCAGCCATGATTTGCTGGAAGGCACGATTGCACGATGCGCCTATGTCAGCGACGTGGTGCTGGCAGAAGACCATCCACATCATGCTGGGGTGGACGCCTCACGCCTGCACCGGTGGACCCGAGGTGACTGGCAACTGCTGCCGCTGATGTTGAACGCCAGCGCTTACGGCATAGACCGGCTTGGCATCTGGAAGATGCTGGACAACCTGCGCCGCTC
>JAZKHN010000187.1:0-2144 GCA_040385325.1 Pseudomonadota bacterium | reverse complement strand
AGCGTCATGGTGTTGATCGAGAAACCAAAATACCTGAAGACCAGCACTGTGATCATGACCGACAGCGGTATCGCCATGAGTGCAATCACCGTGGTACGGGCATTCATCAAAAACAGGTAGAGCACCACTGCCACCACCATGCCCGCAGCCAGAAACTTGCCCTGCAGCGTGCTGACCGATGCCTCGATAAAACTCGCCTGCCGCATGGTCACGATGGGCGCGCCCATGCCGGGTGGCAGGCTCTTTTTAAAGCCGTCCAGCGCCTGCTCGATCTGGCCCGTCAGCCTCACCGTGTCTCCGTCGGGCTGCTTCTGCACGCTCAAAATCACCGCCGGCTTGCCGTTGTAGCCCGCGTCGCCGCGCTTGATGGCCGGCGCAAACGCAACACCCGCCACCTGGCCCAGGCTGATGGATTGCCCGTTGCGGTAGGCCACCGACAGGCGCTGCAGGTCTTCGATACGTGTGGTGCGGCCTATGTTGCGGATGAGGTATTCACGCGCGTTCAGCTCCAGAAAACCGCCGCTGGTATTGCCTGAAAAGCCCCTGAGCGCAGCTTCAAGGTTTTCAAGCGTCACGCCCAGCGCCGCCATGCGCTGGGTGTCGGGCTGCACCTGGTACTGCCGCACCTCGCCGCCAATCGGCACCACCTGCGCCACGCCAGGAATCGTCAGCAGGCGCGGGCGAATCACGAAGTCGGCGTATTCGCGCACTGCCATCGGGCCGATCTTCGAGACATCAATCGGCAACGCCACCGACATGATCTCGCCCATGATGGAACTCACCGGCCCCATGCCGACATGCGACACGCCCTGCGGTAGTTGCTCGCGCACATTCGACAGCCGTTCACCCACCATCTGGCGGGCGCGGTAGATGTCAGTCTTCCAGTTGAAGGTCACGTACACAAACGACAGGCCCACGCCTGACACTGAGCGAATGCTCTCAACCCCCGGCATCCCGCTCATGGCAATCTCCAGCGGAATGGTGATGAGCTGCTCGACTTCTTCAGGTGCCATGCCGCCGGCCTCGGCCTGCAGGGTGACAGTGGGTTTGTTCAGGTCAGGAAACACATCAACCGGCATGCGCGTGAGGGTGAAGCCGCCGTAGACCAGCAACACAACCGCCGCCATGCACACCAGCAGCCGGTTGCCCAGTGAAAAATGAATCAGTTTTTCAAACATGGATCACCGCACCTGGTTGACCAGGGCCGCACCCTGGGTCACCACACGTTCACCGGCCTTGAGCCCATCCACGACAGACACGTTGGCACCGTCAAGCGCCATGAAGCGTACGGTGCGCGCTTCAAAATTTTCTGCCCCGGTGTGTACCCAGACCATGTCCTGGTTGGCAGCGCTTTTGACAATCGCCGCCGCCGGTACCGGTACGCCCTTGACGGTGGTGCGCGTCTGCACCACCACCTTCACTGGCTGGTTCACGGCAAAGGGCACGGCCTGTTTGCCGTCGGTGCGGAACTGCAGCGGAATCGCCCCTTCGCGCTGGGAGCGCCCTGCCCCCATGAAACGCAGCGGCACCGCCGTGGTACCGGCATTGACACTTGCTGAAGAAATATTGCCCACCAGGTTCAGGTCATAGGCCAGCGCCTCGACCACCAGACGCGCCGGGTCGACAATTTCGAACAGCACTTCACGTGCATCAACCACCTGCCCCGCCACCACGTTTGAGAGCGAGATCACGCCGCTCACGGGTGCGACCAGCGCTTCGGTGGCCGACACAGAACGCGCCACGGCAGCCACCCGCGCCTGCAGGCTTTGCACATCGGCCTGCGCGGCATCGATGTCTTTTTGCGGCACGCTGCCCTCAAGCTGCGCATAACGTGCAGCGCGGCGGCGGGCCTGCTCAAGCTGGGCCGAGAGTTCTGCACTTTGCGACTGCTGGTTGGCACGTTCAATCGCCCCGGCCGATGCGCGCACCAGCGCCAGCACCTCACCCTTGCGCACGGCCTGCCCGAGTTGCGGCAAGCCGCGGCTGCCCGCCTCGATACGGCCCGGCTGGGTGGGCTGCACACGGCCGCCGGCATTGGCGTCCATGATGACCTTGCCTGCAAGCTCTACGGTTTGCGGCAGGTCTTTTTGTTCTGTCAGCACCGTGCGCACGGCCAGCTGGCGCTGCGAGGTCTTGGGCAAAAA
>JAZKHN010000186.1:0-2588 GCA_040385325.1 Pseudomonadota bacterium | reverse complement strand
AGTGCAGCCATACCAACCAAACGAGGAAGAGAACATGAAATCATTTATCGCAAGCGCCGCACTGATCCTGGCCATGAGCCCTGCTTTTGCCCAGATGTATAACTCGGCACCGGACCCCTGTACGCCGGTGTTCGCCGCTTGCGAAGCCGCCGGATATGCAAAAGATGATGTGGCGCCCGCGGGCAAGAAGATTTACGGGGATTGCGGCGGCCGGATCATGTACGGCAAGAAGGTTGCGGACATCACGCTGGATGCAAAAGTCGCATCACGCTGCATGCGCTACAAAGCCGACAAGGACAAATTCGAGAAAAAGTGGCAGCTCACCAACAAGTAAGGCGCGCCAGTTACAGGCTGCGGGGCAATGGCAACGCAGTCTTGTAGCGCACCTGCTTGAGCGCAAAGCTTGAGCGGATTTTTTCGATGCCCGGGATGGGCGTCAGCTGCTCGAGGATGAATTTCTCCAGCGCAGCAATATCGGCAATGGCAACGCGTATCAGGTAGTCGCTGTCACCCGTCATCAAATAGCACTCCATCACCTCGTCGTGCTCGGCGATGCGGCGTTCGAACTCACCCAGCGCCTCCTTGCTTTGCGAGCGCAGGCTGATCGAGATGAACACGCTCAGCCCCAGCCCGAGCGCCGCCGCGTTGGCAATGGCCACATAGCGGTCAATCACTTTCGCGGCCTCCAGCGCTTTCACGCGTGCCAGGCAAGGCGAGGGGCTCAAATGCACGCGCCGCGCCAGTTCGACGTTGGACAGCGAACCATCACGTTGCAGTTCATCAAGAATCTTCAAATCAAGGCTATCGAGCTGCATACGGCTTAGAAATCATGTTAATTCGGCATTTTATGCTTCAAATTTCCCATTCAACCCCTTATTGAAGCAGCACCTTTCGCAGCAAACTGCGTAAAGTCAAAATGCCATGAATGACACCACCCCACTCCATCTTTTGCAGGCTGCGGCCGCGATGAACAATATTGACCCTGATCCACAGGAAACCGCCGAATGGCGCGAAGCCTTCCTGGCATTGGTCGCAACACAAGGCCCGGCCCGCGCCCGCCAGATGCTGGACGAGCTCAGCCGCGTCGCACGTACCCAGCGCACCGGCTGGCAGCCCGACCTGTCAACGCCTTATGTCAACAGCATTCATGTCAATGAGCAGCCGGTCTTTCCGGGCGATCTGGCGATGGAAGAACGCCTGGCTTCACTGATGCGCTGGAATGCGCTGGCCATGGTGGTCAAGGCCAACCAGGCGGAGACCGGCGGCTCGGCCGAACTGGGCGGCCACATTGCCAGCTACGCCAGCGCCGCAGATTTGTTTGAAACCGGCTTCAACCACTTCTTCCATGCCCGTGAAGGCGTAGCCGACGGCCAGCACCGCGGCGACCTGGTGTTCTTCCAGCCGCACAGCGCACCGGGCGTTTATGCACGCGCCTACCTCGAAGGCCGGCTCGATGAAAAAGACCTCGGTTTTTACCGTCAGGAGCTGACCTCGGGCGATGCCCAAGGCCTGTGCAGCTATCCGCACCCTTACCTGATGCCGGATTTCTGGCAGTTCCCCACCGGCTCAATGGGCATAGGCCCCATCAGCTCGATCTACCACGCGCGCTTTATGCGTTACCTCACGCATCGCCGCCTGCTCGACTGCACGGGTCGAAAAGTGTGGGGCGTGTTCGGCGACGGCGAGATGGACGAACCGGAATCCATGAGCGCGCTGACGCTGGCCGCCCGCGAAGGGCTGGACAACATGGTCTGGGTGGTCAACTGCAATTTGCAGCGCCTCGACGGCCCGGTGCGCGGCAACGGCCGCATCATCGACGAGCTTGAAAAACTGTTTGCAGGCGCAGGATGGAACGTCATCAAGCTGGTCTGGGGCAGCGACTGGGACGGCCTGTTTGCACGCGACCTGACAGGCGCCCTTGCCAGCGCGTTTGCGCACACGGTCGACGGCCAGATGCAGACCTTCGCCGCCAAGGATGGGCGATTCAACCGCGACAACTTCTTCGGCCAGAACGAAGAACTCGCACGCCTGGCGCAGGGCATGACGGACGAGCAGATAGACCGCCTCAAGCGCGGCGGCCATGACCTGGTGAAGATTCACGCCGCCTACGCAGCGGCTGCGAACCACAAGGGCCAGCCGACGGTGATTCTTGCGCACACCAAAAAAGGCTATGGCATGGGCAGCGCGGGCCAGGGCAAGATGACCACGCACTCGCAGAAAAAGTTCGACGAGACCGATCTGCTGGAATTCCGCAACCGCTTCAACCTGCCGCTTTCGGACGAGCAGGCTAAAAGCCTGACCTTCTACAAGCCGACTGCAGACAGCGCCGAGATGCAGTACATGCACGCGAAGCGCACGGCACTCGGCGGCTACCTGCCCAAGCGCGAGACAGCTGCCGACATCGTGCCCATCCCCGCCCTGCCCGCCTACGCTAGCTTTGCGCTGAAGGCCGACGGCAAGGAGATGAGCACCACCATGGCGTTTGTGCGCATCCTGGGTGCGCTGTTGAAAGACCAGGCGCTCGGCCCGAAGATAGTGCCCATCGTGGCCGATGAAGCGCGCACCTTTGGCATGGCCAATTTGTTCAA
>JAZKHN010000185.1:0-15560 GCA_040385325.1 Pseudomonadota bacterium | reverse complement strand
ATGATGCTGATTGCCTACATGAGCTACACCTTCGCCACCATCCCCGGCATGACCTTCATCCCGCTGCTGGCGTGCGTGCTGGCGGCCTCCATCGTGCTGGGCCTGTTCATTGAATGGGCTTTCATACGCCCCATGCTGGGCGAGTCCATGTTCTCGAGGGTCATGGTCACCATCGGCCTCGCGGTGGTGATACGTTCCACCGTTATCCTGATCTGGGGAGTGGAACCCACAGCCTTTCCGCGGCCTTTCGGCAATGCGGTCATCCGCTTCGGTGACATGGCGCTCTACCCTGGCCAGATTTTTGCCCTGACCTCACTGGCCGTATTGTCGCTGGCGATGTGGCTGTTCTTCCGGCGCTCACGAGTCGGCATTGCCATGCGCGCCACCTCTAACAACGAAACGACTGCCCTGCTCATGGGCATCAACGTCAAACGCATCAGCGCGATTGCGTGGGCGCTGTCTGCAGTGTTTGCGGCCTTCTCTGGCCTGGCGTTCTGCCTCATGTTCAGCCTGGAGCCCGAAATCTCGCAGATGGGATTGCGCGGCTTCCCCGCCACCATCCTGGGTGGCCTCGATTCGGTCGTTGGTGGCGCCTTTGGCGGGCTGGTGATTGGCGTGGTCGAAAACCTGGCAGGCGGCTACCTGGGCCGCGGCCTGAAGGAAATCGCCGGCTTCGTCCTCATCATCGTCGTGCTGATGATCAAACCGTACGGCCTCTTCGGTCAACGTGAAATCGAAAGAGTCTGATGAAAAGCCGCACCTATCAAAACTCCTACGCGGGCCTGGTGGCCCTGGCTAACCAGCCGGCTACATGGATCTGGGCGGCCATTGGCATTCTGGTGCTGGCGCTGATGCCGGCGCTTTTCGGCTCCTTTGGCCTGAACATGCTGACCGCCATTTTTGTGGCGTCCATCGGCGTGCTGGGCCTCAACCTGCTGTCGGGCGTGGCCGGGCAGATTTCGCTGGGCCATGCAGGCTTCCTGCTGATCGGTGCGTACGCCCAGGCCATCCTGACGACCGACTACAAGGTGCCGACGCTGATTGCCATCTTCCTGTCCGGTCTTGTCGCGGCCATGGCCAGCCTGGTGGTGGGCATTCCATCACTGCGGCTCAAGGGCTTGTACCTTGCGATCACCACCCTGGCGTTCACCTTCATCGTGCGCCATATCGTGCTGTTTGCCGAAGGCATCACGCGCGGCTCGGCCGGCATGCCGGTTGATGCCCTGAGCATCTTCGGCTTTTCCTTCAAGAGCGACGTCCGCTTTTACTATGCAGCACTGGCATTGCTGCTGCTTTTCATCATCATCACGCTCAACCTCATGCGCTCGCGCATAGGCCGCGCCTGGCTGGCCCTGCGTGACCACGACATCGCAGCACGTGCCATGGGCATAGACCTCATGCGCTACAAGCTGCTGGCCTTCATGGTCAGTGCGTTTTATACCGGTGTAGCCGGTGCGATGGTGGCACTGCAGACCCGCTTCATCAATGTCGACACTTTCAGCATTCTCATCAGTATTGAAGCGCTGGCCATGATCATCGTCGGCGGCATGGGTCGCATCCACGGCGCCATCCTGGGTACTGCGCTCATCATTTTCCTGCCCGAACTGCTCAGCCTTGGCTTCACCGCTGCAGGCGACAACTTCAAGACCCTGATGGCAGACCGCATCTATGAGGTCAAGGGAATGATGTACGGCATCGTCATCCTGCTCTTCCTGCGGCTGGAGCCGGAAGGCATGGCCGGCATCTGGCGCAAGTCCAAAAGGTTCTGGGTTCAATGGCCGCTGTCGCAATGACCGCAGCAGGCCAGCCAACGCATTCGCATGACACCGGAATTCCCCGGCGCCAGCGTTTTTTTGAGGAGACAACATGAGCCATAAATTTAAAAAAGCAATGAATCGCCTTGCACATTGGTCTGCCATCACGCTGGCTGCGGGCGCTGTCATGTCAGTTGCTGCGCAGGACGTCGGTGTCACGGCAACTGAAATCCTGATCGGTGAGGTCCAGCCCATGTCCGGGCCGGCGTCACTGATCGGCAAGGCCGGCGCAGCCGGTTCCAAGCTGGCGATTGCCGAAATCAATGCCAACGGCGGCATCAACGGCCGCAAGCTGCGCGCGATTTACGAAGACGACGGCTATGTGCCTGCGCGTTCTGTGTCATCGGTCAAGAAGCTGATCGACTCTGACAAGGTGTTCGGCCTGACCGGCACCACCGGCAGCTCGCACATGGTGGCCATGCTGCCTACCATCGAGGAGGCCAAGATCCCCACCATCGTGCACATGGCACCCAACCCGGCCGTCGTCACACCGCGACGCCCGACCGTCTTCATGATCGGGCCTGACTACGACTACGCAGGCTATGTACCCATCCGCCACATGGTCGAGAAGATGAACAAGAAGGGTGGCAAATACGGCATCCTCTACCAGGACGACGACTTCGGCAAGGCACTGCTGGCCGGCTACCAGAAGGCCGTCAAGCAGTATGGCCTGAACAGCGTCGCTGAAATCTCCTTCAAGCGCGGTGCAAAAGACTTTTCAGCCGAAGTGCTGACGCTGAAGGACAAGGGCGCAAACGCCGTTTACCTCGGCACGCTGACGACCGAGTCCGCCTCCATCATGTCGGAGTTTCGCCGCCTGAACATGGATGTCACGCTGGGCACCCTCTGGGCTGGCCAATTGCCGCCCGCCGTCAAGCTGGCAGCACCGTCGGGCTACCAGTACCTGATTCCCGACTACTACGCCTCCAACTATGACCCCGCTGGCGTGGCCCTGATGGACAAGGCCAAGAAGTTCCTGAGCGCGGACGACTACGCCAACTTCAACCGCTACACCGTCAGCGGTTATGTTGGCACGCTGGTGTTTGCAGAAGGCATCCGTCGCTGCGGTGCCAATGTGACACGCGTCTGCGTGGTCAACGAGTTGAACAAGATGCAGAACTTTTCAACCGGCGGATTGAGCGGCCCTGTGTCCTTCAACAACCCCAAGGCGCAGGCCGTGCTGCCGATCAAGCTGTTCCAGACAGACCCTGCCAGCGGCACCGTGAAGTCGGTGACCGATTTCATCGCCTACTGACAGCCTGACACCAGAAGCCAAAAAACCAGCCCTGCGCCGCACAACATGACCCAGCCCAGCACATCTTCTCCCAACAACCAGACCGGCCCTGACGGCCCGGCCAGCAAAACACGTTACCGGTCGGCCTTCCGCCCGGGGCTGTTCGATGGCCAGACCGTCATCGTCACGGGTGGAGGAAGCGGACTGGGCCGATGTGCAGCGCATGAACTGGCCAGCCTGGGCGCGCATGTCGCCCTGGTTGGCAGGCAGGCCGCCAAGCTTGAAGCGGTGGCGGCAGAAATATCATCGATTTACCCCGAACGGGCAGGCGACGTCAGCACGACCGTGTGCGACATCCGCGATGAGGCAGAAGTCAAGGCCACCATCGCCGCCATCCTGCAAAAACACGGCCGCATTGATGGCCTGTTCAATTGTGCCGGCGGGCAGTTTCCCGCGAAGCTGCGCGACATCTCCCTCAAGGGCTGGGATGCGGTGGTACGCAACAACCTGCACGGCACCTTTCTTTTTTCACGTGAGTGTTTCGTCCAGTGGATGGAACACCACGGCGGCAGCATCGTCAACATGCTGGCTGATATCTGGGGCGGCCTGCCCGGCATGGGCCACTCGGGTGCAGCACGTGGCGGTGTATTGACCCTGACGGAAACGGCGGCCTGCGAATGGGGTTATGCCGGTGTGCGCGTCAACGCCGTCGCCCCTGGCTGGATAGCCTCTGCCGGCATAGACACTTACGACGAAGAGTACCGCAATGTACTGCGCGGCCTGCGTACCAAGGTGCCGCTGCAGCGCTTTGGCACCGAGGCCGAACTGTCGTCGGCTGCGGTCTATCTGCTGTCCGAGGCTGCCGGTTTTATCAGCGGCAGCGTCATCCGTGTGGATGGTGCCGTACCAACCGCACGCCACAGCTGGCAATTGCAACCGGCAGAACGCAGCTTTCCGTACAACGGCTTCCCGCAGTACCAGCCGCCCGTCACTTTTGCTGACACACCCAGGGGCTCGAAGGCGTGACCATGACACAGGACTACACACAACTGCTGGTCGGGCAGCGCGGCGCGGCCTGCCACATCACCATCAACCGTGCTGCAGAGCACAACACCATGACCGATGTGGTGATGGAAGAGTTGGTACGCGCATTCCGCGAGGCAGAAGGTATGGATGGCGTGCGTGCCATTGTGCTGACCGGCTCAGGTGAGCAAACATTTTGCGCAGGCGGCAAGCTCAAACCCACTGCTGATGGCTCACCTTTTGCGCTGGAACCCGGTCGCTTTGACAACCCCATCGCTGACATGTTCAAGGCCATGGACCGCTGCAATCTGCCCATCATTGCGCGGGTCAGCGGCAGCGCCTTTGGCGGCGGCCTTGGCCTTATCTGCGCCTGTGACTTCGCGATCGCCACCGACAGCGCAAAGTTCGGCACCACCGAAGCCAAAGTAGGCGTCTTTCCGATGATGATCCTGCCGGTGCTGATGCGCGTCATCCCGCGCCGACGCCTGCAGGAGATGTGTTTCTTCGCTCACCGTTTTTCGGCCATCGAAGCGCAGCAGTTCGACATCGTCAATGAGGTCGTGCCTGCCGCTGAACTTGACGCTGCAGTGGATGCAATGGTCGGCAAACTCGCCGCCAACTCGCCAGTTGCCCTGCGCATTGGCCGGCGCGCCATCTCTGCCGTCACCGACCTGTCGTTCTCCGATGCGCTCAACCTGACGCAAGCTGTGCTGCCCATCCTGTCGCAGAGTGAAGACGCCAAAGAAGGCATGAAGGCCTTTGCGGAGCGCCGCACACCTGTCTGGCCTGGGCGCTGATATTTTTCCATCGTCACATGAGCAAACTTAAATCACGCCGAACCAAAGCCCTGCGCATAGGCTGCGCCACAGGTTTCTGGGGCGACTCCGAAGGCGGTGCCACGCAGCTGGTGATGCATGGCGGCATTGACTACCTGGTGTTCGACTTTCTGGCCGAGATCACCATGTCACTCCTGGCCCGCGCGCGAGCCAAATCGCCTGACGCGGGTTACGCGCCTGATTTTGTGCGCATCGTGGCATCACTGGCAGGCGAGATCAAATCCCGCGGTATCAAGGTCGTCTCCAACGGCGGCGGTGTCAACCCCCGGGCCTGCGGAGAGGCCTTGAGCAAACAACTTCAGGAATTGGGCATAGACCTGAAGGTGGCCGTGGTCGAAGGCGATGACCTGTCCGCAAGCGCCGACGAATTCAGTGCCGCCGATGTGCGAGAGATGTTCAGCGGTGCAGCCATGCCTGCGAAGTGTCTCAGCATCAATGCCTACCTGGGTGCACAGCCGATTGCTGCCGCGCTGGATGCGGGTGCCGATATCGTGATCACAGGCCGTGTGGTCGACAGCGCCGTGACGCTGGGACCACTGGTGCATGAGTTCGGCTGGTCGTGGACCGACTGGGACAAACTCGCCACGGGCAGCCTCGCAGGCCATGTTATCGAATGCGGCACGCAGGCTACAGGCGGACTCTTCACCGACTGGGAGCGCGTTCCTGGCTGGGACGATATGGGCTTCCCCATTGCCGAGTGCGAGGCATCGGGTAGAGGTTTTGTGCTCACCAAGCCCGCCAACACCGGCGGCCTGGTCATACCTGCCAGCGTGGCTGAACAGGTGATTTATGAAATCGGCGACCCGGCCGCTTACCTGTTGCCTGACGTGACCTGTGACTTCAGGAACGTCAAACTTCAGCAGGACGGCGTAGAGCGCGTGCGGGTCAGCGGCGCTCGCGGCACACCAGCTCCCGCCAGCTACAAGGTCAGCGCCACATATGGCGAAGGCTGGCGACTCTTCACCACACTCATGATTGGTGGCACAGATGCTGCCCAGAAGGCACAGCGGGTTGGCGAGGCTATCCTGCAGCGCACGCGCCGCATGTTTGGCGAACGCGGCTGGGGTGATTACACAGAAACAAGCCTGGAAGTCCTGGGCGCGGAAAGCACCTACGGCCCACACGCGAGAACAGCCGCAACTCGCGAGGTCATCCTCAAGATTGCGGCAAAACACCCCTCGCGTGATGCGCTTGAACTGCTGGCACGCGAGATCGCACCATCCGCAACCGCCATGGCACAAGGTATTACGGGCTTCGCGGCGGGTCGCCCCTCACCTTCACCGGTCGTGCGGCTGTTTTCCTTCCTGACAGACAGGACACAGGTCAAGGCATCAGTGAGCATGGATGGCCTGGCCTTGCCATTTGAAGAAACCTTTGAGCCTGCAACAGCGGTCACAGCGGCAGCATCGGTTGCATCAGCGCCGTCAGCCGAAACGGCAGGCAGCACCGACAGCGTCACCGTACCGCTGCTGCGCGTGGCCCACGGCCGCAGCGGTGACAAGGGTGACATGGCCAACATCGGCATCATTGCCCGCAGCGATGCGCTCTACGCCGTGCTGCAACAGGAATTGACGGCCGACGCCGTGCGTGACTACATGGCGCATGTGGCCAAAGGCAAGGTAAGGCGTTACAGCCTCCCCGGCTTCAATGCGCTCAATTTCACACTCGACAATGCACTTGGCGGCGGGGGTGTGGCCTCGCTGCGTTACGACCCACAGGGCAAGGCACTGGCCCAGATGCTGCTGGATATTCCGGTCAATGTCCCTGCCGCCTTTCTTGAGAACCTGCCATGAAAACCGTCATCGACAACCCCAACGACCTGGATAGCGACGCACCGGCAACCAATGCCGCCGGCAAACAGACACCGCGCCGCATGCGGCGCGCGGCCGAGATCATCGCCGCTGCACGTGAGACCTTCCTGGAAAAAGGCTTCGAACGCGCGTCGGTCAGCGAAATCGCCACAAAGGTAGGCGTCGTCGAGGGCCTGCTGTATTCCTATTTCCCGACCAAGCGCGACCTGCTCAATGAAGTGTTGCGCGGCATGTACGAGCCATTGATCAGGGAAATGGAAGAAGGTTTCAGCCGGCTTCAGGGCCTGCGCAGCCGCATGCGTTTCCTGGTGTGGCGCCACCTGCGTGTGTATGTCGAAGACCCTGGCCTCTCACGCCTTGTGCTGCACGAGGTCCGCACACGTCCCGAATATTTCAACTCTGCACTGCATGAGCTGCATGTGCGGTACACCGCTTTCCTGATACGTACCGTGCGTGACGCCGTCGCCCATGGTGAACTGCCCAGGGACACCGACGGCGAGATGGTGCGCGGCATGGTTTATGGCGGCATTGAACACCGGATGTGGGGCGTGCTGTTTGGCCGCGACACGGTCGATGTCGAAGTCGCCGCAGACCGCTTTACCGATATGGTGTTGCGCGGCATCCTGCCGGACAGCCAGGCCGGCGACTCTTCCACGGCAGCGCCCGCACCATCCAGCCAGGGTGACATCGAGCGTCGGCTCGAACGCCTCGAAAAGATTGTTGCAGCCGGTGCGGTGCCACCTGCTGCACCGCGACGCAAGAAAACCTCATGACCACCATCAAAAAACTTTTCATCGCCAACCGCGCAGAGATTGCCCTGCGCATTGTCCGTACCGCCAGGCGCATGGGCATTGCCACCGTGGTGCCCATTCACAGCCAGGACCAGTTTGGACCAGCCCTGATGGAAGCTGACGAAACTGTCGAGGTCTTTGGCACGCCGGCTGTTGCCGCCTGGCTGGACATACCCGGCATGATTCGCGCAGCCATGGACACGGGCTGCGACGCCATACACCCAGGCTACGGCTTCCTGTCGGAAAACGCCGCCTTTGCCAAAGCTGTCGCCGATGCCGGTCTCATCTTTGTGGGCCCGTCCGCGCCGGTGATCGAACTCATGGGTGACAAGATCACCGCGCGCCGTTTCGCGGTCACGCAGGGCATGCCGGTCACGCCGTCTGCGGATGAAGCTGAAGACCCCACCACCTTTGAAAAGCGTGCGCTTGCGGTCGGCTTTCCCCTGCTGGTCAAGGGCGCAGCCGGTGGCGGCGGCAAGGGCATGCAGATCGCGCGCAAGGCCGAAGACCTGCCGCACGCCATCAGCGTGGCGCGCGCCGAGAGCCAGCGCTACTTTGGCGACGGCCGCCTGTTTGCGGAGCGCTTTGTCGAGCAACCCCGCCATATCGAAGTACAGGTGTTCGGCGACACCCACGGCAACGTCATCCACCTTGGCGAGCGTGAATGCTCCATACAGCGGCGCTTCCAGAAGCTGATTGAAGAGTCTCCCGCACCGGCACTGCCCGCCGGCCTGCGCGACCGCATTTGCGAAGCCGCCGTGAAGCTGGCCGCCGCAGCAAAGTACGTCAACGCCGGGACGGTGGAATGCATCGTTTCGCCCGACGGCGAATTTTTCTTTCTTGAAATGAACACACGCCTGCAGGTCGAGCACCCCGTGACAGAGATGGTCACAGGTCTGGACCTCGTCGAATTACAGCTGCGCGTGGCGCAGGGCGAGTCATTGCCCCTGAAGCAGGCCGGTGTGCAGTTCAGCGGTCACGCCATTGAATGCCGCATCCTGGCTGAAGATGCCGACGCCGGTTTTGTGCCCGACACCGGCAAGGTGCTGCTGCTCAACACACCGGCCGGCCCCGGCGTGCGCTTTGACTGCGGCGTGACGCAGGGTGCGCCCGTGACGGCTGATTTTGACTCCATGCTCGCCAAGCTGGTGGTGCATGGCGCTGACCGTACGCTCGCCATCTCACGCATGCGCAACGCGCTGGCCGAGACCACCATGCTGGGCGTCACCATCAACAACGATTTCCTGTCGCGCGTGCTGCATCACCCCGCGTTTGCGCGTGGCGACACCGACACCGGCTTTCTTGAACGCCACAAGGCAGACCTGACACCCGCCGTATTGAGCGAAGCCGATCGGCAGATTCTGCTGGCGGTGGCTGCCAGCGCAGCACCTGATATTTCAGCGACGCGCATCCCCGAGCCTTACGCCTCCATGGGCGCATGGCGCAACTGACCAAACTGACCTCAAAGATGACCACACTCCAGTTTTCAGACACGCCCGACACGCGGCACCAGGTGCAGGTGCGCACCGAGGCCGTGTACGTCGACGGCACGCCGATACAGGTGCGCAAGCTCGCCGCCGGCAATTTTGTCGGCAGTTCCACGGGCAGCCAGGGCAACCTGACCGAACGCCTGCGCGCCGTCGCCCATGGCGACACCATTTTTGTGCAATTGCGCGGACGCAGCGTCAAGCTCAACCGCGTCGACCCTAGCCGCGCATCTGCAGGCGCCGCGGGCGCAGGGGCAGGTGCATCGCATGCACCCATGCCCGGCGTGGTCGTATCGCTGCTGGTCAGCACAGGCCAGCAGGTATCCAAGGGCGATGCGCTGCTGGTGATTGAAAGCATGAAACTGCAAATGACGATTTCCGCCACGCTGGACGGCGAAGTCGCCGAACTGCCGCTGGCCGTCGGCCAGACTTTCCAGCGCAACGACATGCTGGTCCGACTGAAAACTTCCGGAGACGCTGCATGAGCCGCATTGCCAGCAAGATAGACACCGCATCGACGGGCTACAAAAAGAATCACGCCGCCATGACCGAGCGGGTCAAGGCGCTGCAGGCCAAAGTGCACAAGGCCCGCTTCGAGCGGCCCGAGCGCGACATCGAACGCCTGCATCGCCAGAAAAAACTCACGGTGCGCGAGCGCCTTGAACTTCTGCTCGACCCCGGCACGCCTTTTCTTGAAATCGGCACGCTGGTCGCCAACAAGGCCTACGAAGGCGAAGTGCATGGCGCCGGCCAGGTGTCCGGCATAGGCATCATCCATGGCCGCGAGGTCATCATTCATGCGGATGACCCCAGCATCAAGGGTGGCGCCTGGTACCCGCTGTCGGTCAAGAAGATAGTCCGCACGCTCGACATTGCCATTGAAAACCGCCTGCCCGTCATACACCTGTGCGACAGCGCCGGCGGCTTCCTGCCCCTGCAGTCCGATCTTTTCCCCGACAAGCATGCTGCTGGCCGCATCTTCCGCAACCAGTGCACGCTCTCCAAAATGGGCGTGCCGCAGATCGCAGTGGTGCTCGGGCATTGCACCGCAGGTGGCGCCTACATCCCTGCGTTGTGCGACTACAGCGTGATTGTTCGCGGCAATGGCGGCGTCTTCCTGGGCGGCCCTCCGCTGGTCAAGGCTGCCACCGGTGAAATCGTCACCGCAGAAGCACTCGGCGGCGCCACCATGCACACCACCGTCTCGGGTACCTGCGACTATGCCGCCGACGATGAGCCCCACGCCATGGCGATCGCGCGCGACATTTTCAAAAACACCTCGCCCATCCAGAAACAAACCATAGACCGTGTGGAAGCGGAAGAACCCTTTTACGACCCCAATGAGCTTTACGGCATAGTCCCCACCGACTGGAAGACCGGCTTTGACATGCGCGAGGTGATTGCACGTGTGGTTGATGGCAGTGAATTTCATGAATACCAGCCCGACTACGGCACCACCATGATCTGCGGTTACGCGCGCATTTGGGGCTGCAAGGTCGGCATCCTGGCAAACAACGGCGTGCTCTTCAACGACAGCTCGCTCAAGGCCGCGCACTTCATGCGCCTGTGTGACCGCGACCGCACCCCGCTGGTGTTTTTGCAGAACATCACCGGCTATATGGTGGGCCGTGAATACGAAGAGCGCGGCATCACCAAGGACGGCGCCAAGATGATCATGACGCAGGTCGGCTGCACGGTGCCCAAGTTCACCGTTATCGTCGGCGGCTCTTTCGGTGCCGGCAACTATGGCATGTGCGGCCGCGCCTTCGACGGGCGCTTCCTGTGGATGTGGCCGCAGTCGCAGATCGCCGTGATGGGCGCCGAGCAGGCTGCCAATACTCTGGCTGACGTGAAGATTCGCCAGCTGCAGCGCAAGGGGCATGAGCTTGATGCGGAGCAGATTGCAGCCATCCGCGACCCGGTGCTGGCAAGCTTCGAGGCCGAGAGCGATGCCTACTATTCAACATCTGAAATGTGGGACGACGGCATTCTTGACCCGGTGGACACCCGCAACGCGCTGGGCATGGCCATCGTGTCGTCGCTCAACGCACCGTTCGGCGAGATGGGCTACGGCGTACTGCGCCTGTAAGCCGGCCACAAATTTCCGCAGGGGCCCGCATGATTGCTGTCGATGACCACTCAACCATAGGCGAAACCTTTTTTCGCGCTGCGGGCACTTATGCAGGGAACTCTTTTCTGGCGGTACCGGCCAATCCTGCACGTACCTACTACCCGGCGGGGAAAGAAATCACCTACGGAGAGGCGGCAAGGACGGTGCGTGACCTCATGCAAGCCTACGCCACTGCGGGCTACGGTGCAGGCCATCGCATTGCACTTCTGATTGAGAACCGGCCCGAGCACATGCTGCACAAGCTGGCCATGAATGCGCTGGGCGTTTGCTGTGTACCGCTCAATCCCGATCATCGCCCGCGCGAAATGGCCTATGTACTGGACCACGCCAATGTCGACCTGGTGGTGGTGCTGGCGTCCTTGGAAGCGCAGCTCCGTCACGGCATGGAACAGGCAGAACGCAGCAAGCCCCAGGTCGTGCTATTTGAAAACTTTGCCGTAGCGCTGCAACCCGCGAGCCGCAGGGCCACTTCCACCACGCCGGACGCCACCACACCTGCGAGCGTGCTCTACACATCGGGCACCACGGGCAGGCCCAAGGGCTGCGTTCTTTCCCATGGCTATGAACTGGCTGCCGGCGCCTGGTATTCCACACGCGGCGGGCTGTCAACTTTTGGCGAAGCCTGCGAGCGCATCTACAACCCACTGCCCCTGTTTCACGTCAACGCATCCATCTTCTCTTTTTATTGCGCCATGCTGTGGGGCAACTGCCAGGTGCAGACCGACCGCTTTCAGCCATCCCGCTGGTGGACGGAGGTATATGAATCAAAAGCGACCGTGGTTCACTATCTCGGTGTGGTCGTGCCCATGCTGCTCGGCCAGGCCGCGCACCCCCATGAGCGCGACCACAGCGTACGCTTTGCGATTGGCGCCGGTGTAGAGCCCCAGCGTCACAAGGCTTTTGAAGACCGCTTTGGTTTTCCGCTTATCGAGATCTGGGGCATGACGGAGATGGTGCGCGCCATCATCGACAACCAGTTGCCGCGCGAGGTTGGTACCCGCGCTTTCGGCCGCGTCACGCCCGGCATTGAAGTGCGCGTGGTCGATGACAACGATGTGGACATGCCCGTGGGCAGGGAAGGCGAGATGATCGTGCGCCACAGCGCCGCCATGCCGCGCAAGCATTTCTTCAGCGGCTACCTGGATGATGAGGCAGCGACCGAGGCCTCGTGGCGAGGCGGCTGGTTTCATACCGGTGACATCGTCACGCGCGATGCCACCGGCCTCTTCCGCTTTGTCGACAGGCGCAAAAACATCATCCGCCGCTCGGGTGAGAACATCGCCGCAGCAGAGGTCGAAGCCCTGCTGCAGGCCCACCCGCTGGTCGAGAGCGTTGCCGTACTCGCCGTGAAGGACGAAGTGCGTGAAGAAGAGGTGCTGGCATGCGTGGTACTCAAGGACAAGCCTGCAGATGCTGCTGCTACGGCGAAGTTGCTCTTCGAGCATTGCAACGCCAACCTCGCCTACTACAAGGCACCGGGCTGGCTGTACCTGACCGACAGCATCCCGACCACTGCCACGCAAAAGATACAGAAACACCAGATCTTCGAACCTGGCCTGGACCCGCGCACGCTGCCCGGCATGATGGATTTGCGCACTCTGAAAAAGCGTGACGCCCGCCCTGCCGCCACGCCAACCACCGCAGCCTGAACACAACCAACCCTTATGCCATTACCTAAAATCCTTGAGAACGCACTGTCCATTCCGGCCATCGGTTCGCCCATGTTTCTGGTGTCGTTTCCGCCTTTGGTGACGGCGCAGTGCAAATCGGGGATCGTAGGCACGTTTCCACACGTCAATTCCCGCACCTCGGAGCAGTTCGACCAGTGGCTGACGGACATCGAGACCGACCTTGCTGCACACAAAGCGGCCAACCCGTCGGCAGCTGTCGCGCCCTACGGCGTCAACCTCATAGTTCATCGCACCAACGCCCGCTTCGAACCCGACCTGGCACTCGTCGTCAAACACCGCGTGCCTTTTGTCATCACCTGCCTGGGCCACCCTGGCAAGGTGGTCGAGGCGGTGCATGCCTACGGCGGCACCGTCTTCTGCGACGTCACCAGCGCGGCCCATGCACGCAAGTCGGTCGATGCTGGTGTCGACGGCCTGATCTGCGTAGGCGCAGGCGCGGGCGGCCATGCATCGAACCAGAGCGCGTTCTCCCTGGTACGCGAGATCCGCGAGTTCTGGGATGGCTGCCTGGTGTTGGGTGGCGGTATCAACGACGGCCATCAGATACGCGCGGCCGAAGCGCTGGGCGCCGACCTGGTGTACATGGGCACGCGCTTCATCGCCACGCAGGAGTCGAACGCCCAGCAGGAGTTCAAGCAGATGGTGATTGACAGCGATGTGTCCGACCTGGTCTATACCGACAGGCTTTCGGGCGTGCACGCCAACTTCCTGAAGCCTTCGCTGGAGAAATGGGGTGTTGATGTGAGCAAGCTGCCGCCCAAAACGCCAGACATGTCGTCACTGACAGACACCACGGCCAAGCTGTGGAAGGATTTGTGGAGCGCCGGCCAGGGCGTGGCCACCATCCACGACTCGCCATCCGTTGCCACGCTGGTTGAACGCATCGCCCATGAATACGGGGAGGCCTGCAGGCTGGGGCCGAGCAAAGCCGTGCGCCGCCCCGTGGCCACAACATAGACACAGATCCGACCCATGCAGCCGATTGATTTTTACTTCGATTTCGCGTCGCCCTATGGCTACTTCATGTCGGAGAAAATTGATGCGCTGGCTGCGAAGCACGGCCGCACCGTCACGTGGCGGCCCATCCTGCTGTTTGCGGCACTGCGGTCCCTGGGTCTGCCGCCACCGTTCGAGCACCCAGTCAAGCTGGCCTACATCACCGCTGACTTCGAGCGGTCTGCCAGATTTCTCGGCGTCGGCTATAGACTGCCGCCCGCCTTCCCCGCGCTGACGCAACACGCGGCGCGTGCTTTTTATCTGGTCAATGAGCAAGCCCCCGCAGCAGCCGTGGCTTTCGCACAAACCGTGCTGCGCGGCTACTTTCGTGATGGACAGGACATCGGCAACATCGAGGTCATCGCGCAAATGGTGTGCGACCACACCGGTACCCTCGGCAGCGCCGCCGACGTGCAGGCACACCTGAAGTCTGCCGAAGCCAAAACCCTGCTGCAGCAGGCCATCACTGCAGCCGTTGAGAAGAAAGTCTTCGGTTCACCCTTCGTCGTCATTGACGGTGAGAGCTTTTTCGGCGTGGACCGCCTGCCGCAAATCACCGAAGAGCTCGCCGCCTCCCAGGCCTGAACGCCCCACACGAAAGACACCCATGAAGCCCGATCTCGTCACCCTTGAGACCATCGGCCATGTCGGCCTGATGCGCTTCAACAACCCCGAAGAGCTCAACACCCTGCACGTGCCCATGCTGCTGGCGATGGAAGAAGCACTGACCGTGCTGGAGCGCGACAGTGACGTGCGCGTCATCGTCGTCACCGGCGTGAACGACAAGGCCTTCATCGCAGGCGGCAACATCAAGGACCTGAACGCCAGGCGCGGCCTGCAGCACTACAACGAATTTTCTGAAACCGTACACCGCGTCTTCAGGCGCTTTGAGGCTTGCAGCAAACCCACCATTGCCGCCGTCAACGGCTGGGCGCTGGGTGGCGGCATGGAGTTCATGCTGACCATAGACATACGCCTGATAGCCAACGAGGCCAAAATCGGCTTGCCCGAAATCAAGCTTGGCATCTTCCCCGGGGGCGGCGGCTCGCAGCGCCTGATGCGCCAGTTGCCGCTATGCCAGGCCAAGCTGCTGATGTTTACCGGTGACTTTCTCAGCGCTGGCGAAGCCGTCGCCATGGGCCTTGTGAACCAGGCCGTGCCCCGCGCGCAGCTGCTGGACGAGACGCTGAAGCTCGCCGCGCGTATTGCAGAGAAGTCCCCGGTGGCACTGAAGTTCCTCAAAAGCTCAATGCTGCATGGCGCAGACATGCCGCTGCCGGCAGCCCTGGCCCACGAAGCCGCAACCATCAGCCTGGTGTTTGACAGTGACGATGCACACGAGGGTTGTAGCGCGTTTATTGAGAAGCGCGCGCCGGCGTTTCAGGGCAAGTAGGCTGGTCGGACTGCGCACGCTGAAAGCTACGCCGCGAGGTACTGCTGCCAGCCAATGATTACCAACCGGAGAAATTAATATAGAACTTAACAATGTTAAGTTGGAAGTTAACATTTGAGGTGTCGGGCAAGTTTTGTGGCCCAAAACTGCTCCAAAACCACCTTTTGAGGTACTTTTTTGGCCATTTTCGATGCCAAATCAGGCTGCAGGCCAATAGATACGTGCGTGAGCAGCTATTAATACCATAGCATTCACAGGCAACTAACGAGCCCTCAGCCGACTTGACCGCAGCCCTGTGGTCGTGAAAATGCGTTCATGCCTCTTCACATCAGCCTCATAGGCGCGCCCACCGA
>JAZKHN010000184.1:4061-8630 GCA_040385325.1 Pseudomonadota bacterium | reverse complement strand
CGAGTTACTTTTCTTTGCTTCGCCAAAGAAACCTAACGAAAAGAAAGGCGACCCGCCGTCTGGGTCCCTGCGCTGCGCTTCGGGCAACCTGCGGTGCTCGATTACGTCGGCGGCAAAAACAACTCGCTTCGCTCAAACAAGTTTTTGCCCTTAATGCCGACTCCATCTCCGCTCCTCGGCCCAGCCTCAACGGGGTGGGGAATGGATTCGGGGTCGGTGCAGATTCGGGGAGCCTCAAGCGCGAAGCGCTTTAGGCGAGAGTCCGGTCTTTGTCTTCGCTCCCCCAAACCCTTGGAGAGGAGCCGAGAAGCGCAGGACCAGACGGATCAGGGCTGAAACTTGTCTGAGCCGCAGGCGAGTTGTTTCAGACCCCGGCTGGACCGAGCATCGCAGGGTGCCCCGCAGGGGACGACGAACAGGGTCGCCTTTTCTTTTGGTTACTTTGCTTTTGGCGAAGCAAAAGAAAAGTGACTTGCCGCCGGGCAACCCCCGGCCTGGTCGTGAAAGGCAACAAACCAAGCAAAGCGGGAATGCATCCCGCATCAAGTCCGGAATGAAAGACAGGTGTATTTCAGAGCGCTGAAAAATCCGGCTTCCGCTTGCCAAGAAAAGCAGTGAAAGCCTCTTTCGCCGCCGGCTCTGTCAGCATGCGGCCAAAGCTTGCGGCTTCTTCCATCATGCGTTCGGCCACGATGCCTGCAGTGCCCTTTTTCATCAGCCGCTTGGTCTCAATCAGCGAACTCATCGGCTTGGTTGCCAGCTTGCGCGCCTGCTGCTGTGCCAGGGCATTCGCCTCGCCGGGCGGCACGATGCGGTTGATGAGGCCCATCTCGAGTGCGCTCTCAACGCGAAAGGGTTCGCCCAGCAACAGCGCTTCGGCCGCGCGCGGATAGCCCATGAGCTGCGGTACCAAAAAACTGGAGGCCGCTTCAGGGCAGAGGCCGAGGTTGACGAAAGGCAGCGAGAACGCGGCGTTGTCGCCTGCGTAAATCAGGTCGCAATGCAGCAGCATGGTGGTGCCGATGCCGACCGCGGGGCCGCAGACGGCGGCCACGACCGGCTTGCTGAAACTGCTGATGCCACGCAGGAAACGAAACACCGGCGCGTCCTGTGCGGACGGCGGCTTGTTCAGAAAATCGCTGATGTCGTTGCCGGCCGAGAAAATTGTTTCATGGCCCTGAATTACAAAGGCACGTACGCTGCTGTCATGTTGCGCAGCCTCGATGGCGTCGGCCATGGCTGCGTACATGTCAGCCGTCAGCGAGTTTTTCTTGTCGAGGCGGTTGATGGTGAGCGTCATCACACCGGCTTCGATGCTGGTGAGGATTTCCGGGATGGTATTGAGCGTAGCGGTCATGTTGTCTCGGTTGGGAATGTTTAAAGCGATCTCTGATTTTCACCGAAGCGGGTGTTGGCAAACAGGTCACGCTTCGGGTTCGGCGTTCACTCTTTGAAGTAAACGAGCTGGTGGCTGGTGACTAATAACGTACCAGCCTCGCTCCACAGTTGAGCAGCCTGGTCAAAAAAGCCATGGCGGAAAGCTTGCCCCTGGCCTTGCGCCAGCACGTAGCCGGTGCCGGCCTCTTTCAGCTGGGCCGCACTTGCGTGAAAGTAGGTGGTCATCGACACGGTACCGGCCGGCACGCGCAAAGGCCGGCGCAGCCAGATACGCGGGTAGAAAACGTCGGCCATTGCTGTGACGGCGGTGAAATCCAGCACGCGGGGCACGTCATCACGCACCCAGATCTGCGTCACGCTGTCGGGCGAGAGTTTTTCGGCGCCGTGCCAGTCGGTGGGAATGGCGCCGCGTGCAAAACGCATTTCATAGCGGCTCAGCCATTCCATGGCGCCGCGCATGTCGGCGCGCGGCACATGCTGCGGCTTCGCCACCTGGGGCATGGGCATGTCGTTCTGGTGCCAGGTGTCCCGGCGCAGCGCGGTCATGGCGGTGGCTGTCATGGCCACCAGTTCATTGCCCTGGTCGTCGATCTGGCTGAGGCTGATGACCCAGTGCTGGGTGGAACGATTGGTGCGCACCGGCGTTGCAGTAATGTTGAACGCGCCCTCGCTTGTCGCAGCTGCGTAATTGACGGTGAGCGACACCGGCTCGCCGAGCAGGGCCGGGTGCTGCAGCACCGCCTGCAGGGCCGTCGCAGCTGTCGAACCACCAAAGGGGCCCACCATGTTCCAGTAAGCCGGGCTGGTGTGGCCGATGAAGTTGTCGGGCTTGTTTGCGCCCGCTGGTTCCAGCGCAAGCGCCTGGTCGAAAGGATGTGTGCTCATGCGCCTGAGTTTGACCTGAAATGTGGAATCAGGCAGTCGTCTTCGTGACGCCTGCCACGGACAGCTTTGCCATGTCGCCGAACATCTGCAGGCTTCGCGGCCACAGCGTCTGCATGAACTGTTCGCGAAAGAATCCGAAATGCCCAATGCGTTTTGCCTGCACATCAGCAGGTGCGATCAACTCGACGCTGCGCGGTGCGTTGGCGTACAGGTTGATGAGATTGTGGGTGCCGCGCAGGGTCATGAGCTCGTCATCGGTGATGGACAGGGCACGCACCGGAAAGCCGACACGGCCGTAACTCTGGCGTGCGCCCTCGCCTTCTGCGCCCACGCTGTACTGCGGGTTCAGGCACCATTTGCGCCACTGCATCATCACGCCTGCAGGCAGGTCGCCGACTTTTTTCAGCTTGCGCCCCGGGAAGTAACCGAAGAGCCGTGTGGCCACTGGCACCAGCACGTACCAGAAATAAAGAATCAGCCGCCTGAGCTGCGGTGCGTTGTCGCGCCAGTAACCGCTGCCCGCCGCCACGCTGAGCAGGCCGTCAACCTTGCCCTGGTTGCCGAGAAGGCCAGGCAGTTGCGCGCCCAGACTATGGCCCAGCAGGTAAAGCGGTGCATCGGGCAAGGCGGCTTTGGCGTTGTCGATGACGGCTTCGTAGTCGGTCGCCCAGTCGATCAGATTGGCCTTGAAGCCACGCAACCCGCCATGCGCCGTATCGGGCAGGGAATCGCCGGAGCCGCGGTAGTCAAACGTCGTGACGCGAAAACCCTGGGCAGACAACCACTGCGCAAACGCACCGTAGTAGTCCTGCCGCACACCCATGGCACCGCCTATGACGACGCTGGTGTGGCTGGCGGTGCTGCCGTAGACCTTCAACGACAGCGTGGCTCCTGAGGTGCTCAATGTCTGGGTTTGCATGGCATTCTCCGCTGATCGCTCAGCTGCGGTTTACTATCATTTCAATAGCTGCTCACGTACGTATCTAAAGGGCTGGGGGCCGATTTGATGCCCTAAAACGCTGCTTTTTCGGCTCTTTTTGACTTTAAAACCGGTTTCCAGGCTGCTGCAGGGCAAAAAGTTAACTTCCATATTAACTTTGTTAAGTTATAAGTTAACTTTTCATGCTTTTTTACGCCCGAAGCGCTTCAGACGCGTTCGAAGATGCCGGCTGCGCCCTGCCCCATGCCCACACACATCGTCACCATGCCGTACTTCAGCTGGTGGCGGTGCAGCGCATGGATCACGGTGGCGGCGCGGATGGCGCCGGTCGCGCCCAGCGGGTGGCCGAGCGCAATCGCGCCGCCCATGCGGTTGACCTTGCTGGCGTCGAGCTTCAGGGTGTTGATGACAGCCAGCGACTGCGCGGCAAAGGCTTCGTTCAGTTCAAACCAGTCGATATCCTGCTGCTGCAGGCCGGCGTAGCGCAGCGCGGCGGGAATGGCCTCGATCGGGCCAATGCCCATGATTTCGGGCGGCACACCCTTGGCGGCGTAGCTCACAAAACGCGCGAGCGGTTTCAGGCCGAAATCCTTCACGGCCTTCTCGCTGGCCAGCACCAGGGCGCCGGCGCCGTCGGAAGTCTGAGAACTGTTGCCTGCAGTCACAGACCCACGCGCGGCAAACACGGTCTTGAGTTTGGCCAGGCCTTCGAGTGAGGTGTCCGGACGCGGGCCTTCGTCGAGGTTCACGGTGCGGGTCTTCTCAATCACGTCACCGGTCTCGAGGTTGGCTGTGCGGTCGGTGACTTCCACCGGCGTGATCTCGTCAGTGAATTCACCCGCCTGCTGCGCCTTCATGGCTTTCTGGTGCGATTCGAGCGCGAACTGGTCCTGCGCCTCGCGGCTGACCTTCCACTGCTGGGCCACCTTCTCTGCCGTCAGGCCCATGCCGTAGGCGATGCCGACGTTTTCGTCGTTCATGAACATGTTGGGCGACAGCGAAGGCGAGTTGCCGGACATGGGCACCATGCTCATGCTTTCGGTGCCGGCGGCGATCATGACGTCAGCCTCACCAACGCGGATGCGGTCGGCCGCCATCTGGATGGCTGACAGGCCGGATGCACAGAAGCGGTTGACGGTGATGCCGCCCACACTGGTCGGCAGGCCCGCCAGCACGGCGCCAATGCGCGCGACATTCAGGCCCTGCGGGCCTTCGGGAATTGCACAGCCACAGATGATGTCTTCAATCGCCTTGGGGTCGAGTGAAGGGACTTGGGCGAGCGCCGCCTGCAAAGCTTTCACCAGCAGGTCATCGGGCCGCATGTTGCGGAAATAACCCCGACCCGA
>JAZKHN010000184.1:0-3961 GCA_040385325.1 Pseudomonadota bacterium | reverse complement strand
ACCTGCACCGTGACTTCACCTTTGGTGCTGGCGGCCATCGTGGCCCGCTGCTCAGCGGTGAGCGTGGCCACTGCACGAAGGCCACCCGTGGCGCGTTTTTTGAACGCCATCCTCATTTCCTTGGCCAGCGGAATGCAGTCGTCGCGCACATTCATGCCGACCACCATGCCGGTCGCGGTTTCAGCCAGCAGGTTCATCGCCGAGGCATGCACACCACCAATGTGGTTCTGAACCTTCTTGACGTTGGCGATGGCGATCTCCGTGCGCTCCTGCGACATCTCGATAAAGTGCAGGCCGGCGGTGCCGGTGAATGGCACGGCACGGCGCAGCACCACACTGCGGAACCAGTTGCGCGCAAAGGCCGGCACTTCATCGAGGCGCTCCAGTTGCCGCTCCAGGCGGTTGGGTGGGTGTTTGTAGGCGTCAGTCATGTCGTATCCCTTCAAGTGGGCACCGCAAGGCCGGCTTTGCCGGATTGCCAGTGCCGCCCCCTGCAAGGGGGGAAGGCGCTACACGCAGTGAGCGTTCGACGGGGGTGTTCATATTTCAGTTACGGACGGGCTTGCCAGTGCTCATCATGCCCATGATCCGCTCTTGCGTTTTCGGGTTTTCAAGCAGCGAGCAAAACGCCTTGCGCTCCAGCGTCATCAGGTACTCTTCCGTCACCAGCGTGCCCGCATCGACATCGCCGCCGCAAACCACGTTGGCGATCAGGCTTGCGATGTGGAAGTCGTGCGTGCTGATGAAACCGCCATCGCGCATGTTGACCAGCTGGCCCTTGATGGTGGCGAGGCCGCTGCGACCCACGACGGGGAACTGGCGCCTGTGCGGTGCGCGGTAGCCGGAGTTGAACATCGCGCGTGCTTCATTGATGGCCACAAACAGCAGCTCATCCTTGTTCGGCACGATGATGTCGCTCTCCAGCAGGTAGCCGATCTTGCGGCTCTCGATAGCGCTGGTACCGACCCTGGCCATGGCCGCGGCGGTGAAACCTTCGGTCAGGAAAGGAAGCATGTCCTTGTTGGTGGACGTTGTCGCGTTTTCTGCCGCACGGCGTGCAATGTAGGCCAGACCGCCAGCGCCGGGCACCAAACCCACACCAACTTCAACCAGGCCGATATAGCTTTCCATTGCAGCGACGCGTTTGGCGGAATACACCGCCATTTCACAGCCACCCCCCAGCGCCAGGCCGCGCACAGCAGCCACCACCGGCACGGTTGAATAGCGAAGCTTCAGCATGACCTGCTGCAACTCGGCTTCAATGCCTTCAATCATCTTCACGCCGCCCGCCATGAAGGCCGGCAGCATGCCCTGCAAATCGGCACCGGCAGAGAACATCTCGTCGTTGGACCAGATGACCACACCCTTGTGGCTCTTTTCGGCAAGGTCAACCGCCATCGCCAGGCCCTCGGCCACATCCGGGCTGATGGCGTGCATTTTGGTCTTGATGCTGGCGATCAGCACGTCGTCGTTCGGCGCAGGCAAAGTCCACAGGCGGATGGCGTCGTCTTCATGCAGCGTGGCACCCGCTGTCGCGAAATCAGTAGCGTTGGAGCCCAGCACGTCTTCCGGGAAAAACTGGCGCTCATACACTGGCAGCTTGCGGCGGGGAATGAATTTTTTGGCCGATGCGCTCCATGAACCTTCGGCCGTGTGCACGCCACCGGCGTCGGCCACGGGACCCTTGAACACCCAGTCAGGCAACGGTGCTTTGGAGATGGCCTTGCCGGTATCAATATCTTCCTTGATCCATTCGGCGACCTGCTTCCAGCCGGCCTGTTGCCAGAGTTCAAAGGGCCCCTGCTTGGCACCAAAGCCCCAGCGCATGGCGAAGTCGATGTCGCGGGCGGTTTCAGCGATGGTCTCCAGATGCACGGCGGCATAGTGAAACTGGTCGCGCAGTATGGCCCAGAGGAAACGCGCTTCAGCGCCCTCGGCCTCGCGCAGCAGCTTGAGGCGCTCGCCCGCAGGCTTTTTCAGCATGCGGCCGACGACCTCGTTGGCCTTGGCGCCACCGGCCACGTACTCCATGCTCGCAGGGTCGAGACGCAGGATGTCGCGCCCCACTTTTTTGTAAAAACCTGCGCCAGTCTTCTGGCCCAGGTTTTTGGACTCCAGCAACTTGGCCAGCACAGGCGGTGTGCCGTACATGTCTGAAAACGGATCGGGTGTTTTGTCGGGCCCGAGATTATCCTGCAGCGTCTTGACGACGTGGGCCATGGTGTCCAGGCCCACAACGTCGGCCGTGCGGAAGGTGCCGGAGCTGGCGCGGCCCAGCTTCTTGCCGGTCAGGTCATCGACCACGTCATAGGTCAGGCCAAAGGCTTCGGTCTGTTTGATGATGGCCAGCATGCCGGCGATACCAACGCGGTTGGCGATGAAGTTGGGCGTGTCGTGCGCACGGATCACGCCCTTGCCGAGTGCGCTGGTCACAAAGGCTTCGAGGTCGTCCAGCACTTTGGGCTCGGTGGTCGGCGTGTTGATCAGCTCGACCAGCGTCATGTAGCGCGGCGGGTTGAAGAAGTGGATGCCGCAAAAGCGCGGCTTGATGGATTCGGGCAGCGCCTCGCTGAGTTTGGTGATCGACAGGCCCGACGTGTTGCTGGCCACGATGGCGCCTTCAGCAATGAAGGGCGCGATCTTGTGGTAGAGGTCGGTTTTCCAGTCCATGCGCTCTGCAATCGCCTCGATGATGAGGTCGCATTCCTTGAGCACATCCATGTTTTCTTCATAGTTGGCCTGCTGAATCAGCGCAGCGTCCTCGGGCACACCCAGCGGTGCAGGCTTGAGCTTTTTCAGGCCTTCCACCGCCTTGATGACGATGCCGTTCTTGGGGCCTTCCTTTGCAGGCAGGTCGAACAGGACCACAGGCACCTTGAGGTTGACCAGATGAGCTGCGATTTGCGCACCCATGACGCCAGCGCCCAGAACGGCGACTTTTTTTACCTGAAAACGTGACATGTTCTATTCCTTGTCATTAACGTATCTGTCGGGCCCTACCAGTGGCAGCGTGTAACCGGCTTCGCCGGGCCACAGCTACCGCCCCTGGAAGGGGGGTCGCGTCTACACGAAGTGAGACGCAGGCGGGGTGGGTCTAGGCCAGTGCTTCGTCGGTTTCCATCAGCGACTTGCTGCCGGCACGAGCGGTGCGCATCAGGGTTGCCGTTTCAGGGAACAGTTTGGAGAAATAAAAACGTGCAGTCTGCAGTTTGGCGACGTAGAACTTGTCGGTGTTGCCTGCGGCGATTTCACGCAGCGCGGTTTGCGCCATGCGCGCCCAGAAATAACCGAACACCAGGTGGCCGGCCACGCGCAGGTAATCGACGGCGGCTGCACCCACTTCGTCAGGGTTCTGGAAGCCCTTGAACCCCAGCTCTGTGGTGAACTTGGTCATCTGGTCGGCCAGGTAGGCCAGCGGGTTGATGAACTCGGCCATCTTCTCGTTGACGCCTTCCTCGGCAATCAGGGCGCCGATGATCTTGCCGAATTTCTTCAGCGTGGCGCCGTTGTTGCCGAGCACCTTGCGGCCCAGCAGATCCAGCGACTGGATGGTGTTGGTGCCTTCGTAAATCATGTTGATGCGGTTGTCGCGCACGAACTGCTCCATGCCCCATTCCTTGATGAAGCCATGGCCGCCGAAAACCTGCATGCAGGCGTTGGTGGCGATGTGGCCGTTGTCGGTCAGGAAGGCCTTCACGATGGGCGTGAGCAACGCGACGATTTCGCCGGAGTCCTTGCGGACCTTCTCGTCGGGGTGGTGCAGTTCCTTGTCGAGCAGCATCGTGCAGTAAATCGCCAGCGCGCGGCCACCCTCGGCATAGGCCTTGGCGGTCAGCAGCATCTTGCGCACATCGGGGTGCACGATGATGGGGTCGGCCGGCTTGTCCTTGGCCTTGGCGCCCGACAGGCTGCGCATCTGGATGCGGTCTTTGGCGTAGGCCAGCGCGTTCTGGTAGGCCAC
>JAZKHN010000183.1:0-9221 GCA_040385325.1 Pseudomonadota bacterium | reverse complement strand
CCCTCTGGTTGGCCGCCGCCTGAACGGCCACAATCTGGCGATGCCTTCATCCCAGACCCCCCACAGCCCGCCCGATATCCCCGCCACCCTGCGCGAACGCCTGCCGACCTGGCTGCATGTGGCTGACATCCAGGGGCTGGCGCAGCTGGCGACCCAGGGTGTGCTGGGCGTGACCGGTGTGGCCGAGGCAGTGCAGGGCAGTGTGTACAAATCTGTCGCCGCACCTTTCGGCCTGCTGGGCTCGCGTTTTGTTGATGGCACGCCGGGCGGCACGGGCATCAAGCCCAAAGGCATCACCGGTTTTGTGTATGGCAGCGTCAAGGCCGTGACGCGGCTGGCGGGTGGCGCGGCCGACATGCTGCTGGCGGGCGCAAGGCCGCTGGTGGGTGAGCAGGCTTCGTCACCGCAGCGCGAGGCCATGCTGTCGGCGATCAATGGGGTGCTGGGCGACCAGCTGCTGGAAACCGCCAACCCGCTGGCCATTGCCATGAGCCTGCGGCATGAAGGCAAGCCCCTGGCACTCGACAGGGCCGGCATCACCTTTGCCTTGCCAAATGCTGGCCGCAAGATTCTGGTGCTGGTGCACGGCCTGTGCATGAATGATTTGCAGTGGACGTCGGCTGCTTATAACCATGGCGATGAACTGGCGAAGGCACTGGGCTACACGCCGGTCTACCTGCACTACAACACCGGCCGCCATGTGTCGGATAACGGCAAACAGTTTGCCGGTCTGCTGGAACAACTGGTCGAGGCCTGGCCGCAGCCGGTCGACGAGATCACGCTGCTCACCCACAGCATGGGCGGGCTGGTGTCGCGCAGCGCCTGCCATGCTGCAGAGCAGGCAGGCATGGCCTGGCGCAGCAAGTTGAAGAACCTCATCTTTCTGGGCACGCCGCACCACGGCGCCCCGCTGGAGCGGGTCGGCAACTGGGTCGATGTGCTGCTGGGCAGCAACTTCATCACCAAACCCTTTGCCAGAATCGGCCAGGTGCGCAGCAGCGGCATCACCGACCTGCGCTACGGCGACGCCATAGGCAGCCACTGGGCCGATGCCGACCGCTTCGAGATGGCGCCCGACCAGCGCGAGCCGCTGCCGCTGCCAGCCGGGGTGGAATGCTTCACCATCGCCGCCACCACATCCGCCAAAGCCGGTGACCTGCAGGACCAGTTGCCTGGCGATGGCCTGGTGCCGCTGGCGAGCGCGCTGGGTGAGCACGACAAGGCGCACCACAGCCTGGGCTTCAAGCCGGAGAACCAGTGGGTCGCCGTATCGACCAACCACATGGAACTGCTCAAAAAAGCCGACATCACGACGCAGTTGCTGCGCTGGCTGGGCAAGCCGCCGCGGACGGCGTGAGGACCGCGGGGGGCCTGGAGTCTAGAACGTGACGGTAATGGTGTGGCCCTGGCTGGCCGTGCAACTGCCGCTGGTGCAGGTGCCTGGCTGGTTGGCAGCAGCAGTGCCGTTGACCGTGAAGTTTTGCGGGCCTGCGGTGCCGGTACCGGAGGCCGCACTCAAGGCCAGCGAATAACCCACGCCCAGCAGGGTGCCGGTGGAGGCCGGCATCGTCAGGGTGTAGGGCGTGTTGTAGGTGCAACTGAGCGCAAAGCCCGCGCTGCCTGTTGCAGGAGAGGCGCTGAAGGATGTGTAGTTGAGGATCAGCGGCGAGGGGCTGGTGCTGAAATAACACGAGTGCTGGATGCTTGCGCTCACCCCGAAGCTGGTCAGCCCCAGCACGGCGCCGGTCGCACTGCCGCCTGCCGTGCTCAGGCGAATGGTTGCGGTGACGGTCAGGTCGTCATAAATGCCGGCAGGCTTTCCCGTCTGGGGCGTGGGAATGCGCACATAGTAGGGGAAGGAAAAGGTCTGGGCGGTCGTGTTGTTCGCCATCCTGTAGAGCACACCACCGCTGGTGGTTGAGGTTGCGTCAACGCCGGTGGCTTCCGTCCATGGTCCGGTGGTGGCGTTGCGATGGTAGATCTCGTAGCTGAGCAGCTGGGTCCCGTTCTGGCGCGTCATGGAGCGGCCGGCAGGCGGCTCGCCCTGGTTGACGCCAATATAGATATACGGGCGGGCCGCATCCCCGGTTTGCTTGGTGCAGCTGCCGCTGATGGTGCCCGTGACCGACGTCGCCGTGCCTGTGGCATAGAGGGTCGACAGCGGCACAGAGGTGGCTGTGATGCTGCAGGTTACGGCATGGGCTGAGCCGCTGGCGCCCAGCACGCCAATCGACAGAAGTTTCAACAAAGGGTTTTTCAACGGCTCACTCCAGAACATTTCAGGGGTCCTACACGTGCAATGTCATCTTGGTTGACCGCAGGGGGCAAGTCAACTGCAAAGGTGCAGCTTGCACCCTGCCATTTCAGACGCAGGCGGTTGGAAGTCTGCAATCCCGTGATAAATGCCTCGCCACGGCGTGCGACAAAAAACTCCTGCTTGTCGCCGACCAGTTCGATCTCTGCGCCGGCAGGTGCGGGCTCGCCATCATCGAAAACAATCCTGATGAGGGCACCACGCCCGCTGCGCACCGGGAACTTCACGATCACGCCGGTGCGGTTGCCCGGCACGACCACCTGTTCGATGCTGTCGAGCTCCGCACTGATGGGCAACTCGCTCGGGTCCAGGCGTATGCTGTTTTCCTGATACGGCAGCATGCCCGGCACCAGCGCCTTGCCGTCCTTGTTGGTGCGTGCCAGTATGCGGCCCTGGAAACCCACGCCTACGTCGGCATAGCCCGGCACCTCAACGAGCGCAAAGCTCTCCTGCACCCGGCGTGATGCAAAGACCTGTCCATCAATGGCCGCCAGACCGCCCTGTGCACCGAGACGCACGGTCTGCTGCAGGCCGGAAGCACTGACATCTGCTGTCCACGTGCCCCTGTTGCTCTGGTAGTAAAGGCCGCCTTCCGCATACTTTTGCATCGAACGCTGTCCTGCCAGCGTTCGCCAGCCCAGCCCGGTGTCGCTGCTGAGCCCCTGGCTGGCGCTGATATAGCCGTCCGTCTGCCCGCTGCGGTGCGACAGGCTGCTGGAAATCGACATCTGGTTCTCCAGCGGTATCAGCAAACTCATGCCCACGGAGGTGCTCGATGGCGTGTTGCCCGGCAGGCCTTCGACGCGCACGACGTTGAAGTTGAGCGATGAGCGCTGACCCAGGCGCATTGAATAGTTGGCGCTGTAGGTCGTGAGTGGCCCCTGGGTGAAGCTGTTGACCCGTGCATAACCCAGCCCGAGGGAGCCAAAATTTTCCGATGAATAGGTGTAGCTTCCGGACAGCTGGCGCTGGTAGGCCAGCGAGTTGGCTTCCTGGCCAATCTGGCGGTAGCCTTGCGAGGCGGCCTCGTTTCGCAGGCTGAAGCCGTGGCGCAGGCTGGTGTGCTCCAGCGCAAACATGTACTGGCGGCCGCGCCCGGCAAGGGCGTCGTTGCTGACGGCAGCGCCGAGTTGTCCCAGCAGGCTGAACGGCAGCGCACGAATCAGTCCGAAATTTGCGCCCTGGGTGCTGCGCCCGTACTCGCCATGGGTTTCGATGGTCGTGTTCTTGTCGATACCGTAACGCCACAGGCCGGACATGAAGCGCTGGCCGTAGTCGGCGTTGCTGGTGCCCAGGTTTCTGCGTACCGCGCCGGCTTCCACGCTCCAGTCACTCAGGCCCTGCTCAAGCAGCTCTGCGCGGCTGAAAAAATCCTGTACCAGCACGGTTTCCCGGCCCAGCGAATCGCGCACCACCACCCGTGCCTGGCCATTGCCCGTCAGCAGCGGGAAGTTGTCGATGGCAAACGGGCCGGTGGGCACCTGGGAGGTCTGGCGCAAGGCATCGTTGATGTACAGCTCCACGGTGCTGGGGGCGCTTGAAAGCCCATTGATGACGGGCAGGGGCTGTGAAATAAAACCCGGGTTCAGGCCGAAGTTGCGGCTCAACTGGAAACCGCCGAAATAAACCGAGCGGCCCAGCCCGGCATTGCGTGTGGTGCTGTCGCCCAGCCGCAGCGTGAGCTTGTCGTCGGGCAGGTCGTGGGTAAAGGTGGTTTCCAGCCGCCTTACCGTGCGTGGCGAGAGGGGGTCGCTGCTGCCAAGGTTGAGTGCCGAGTAGGTACTGGTCAGCACGCCCCAGCGGTTGGAGACGCCGAACTCCAGCAACGCCCCCAGGTTTTGTGAGACCCCAAGATTGCGCTGTCCGGTACGCGTGTAACTGATGTCGTAATTGAGGAAGCTTGCCAGCGCCGGGTCGTTGAGCTTGGGCCGCTCGGCCAGCGTCCGGGTGAGCCGGGTGGCTGCGAAGGACTGCGGCTGGAATTTCAGGTCAACGGACTGGTTTGCAAAGCTGACCTGTGCTTCAAATCCGGGCACGGCCGTCAGTGGATACCACGTCTGGCCGAGGTGCGTGAACGGCACTGCGCTGACCCGACGATTCACCCGCCATTCGTCAAACGCTGCGGCAGGCGCATACAGCGTCCCGCCACGCTCAAGCAGCACCCAGTTGCCGGCTTCTGCGCCATTGACCTTGACTTCAAGCGGCATCATGCGCACGGGCGGAGGGGTGCTTTCGATGGGCACGGGGATTGCAGACCCGGGGGGCTGGGGTTCAGCGGCCATCAGAGGCATGGCGGCGGCCAGCACAGCCCAATAGCAACCCGCCTGCAACAGGGCTGTTACTGACGGTCGAAGCAAATGCCGCGAAAGAGAGCGGTCACAAAAAGGGAACTGAACAACACTGCGCACCGGCATGACCAGCGCCACAGGACTGGCGGACGGGCGGATAGGCAGGCGGGCGCAGGTGCGTAGGGGCGGGGCGTTAAGGCAGCGTGATGTCAAAGGTCTGGGACTTGCCATCGTCGAAGCTCACGCTCAGCTGTGCCGCGCCGGGCGGAATGGGTTGCTCGGCCTTGACACTCATGACCTGCCGTGCGCCGGGCAGGATGTAGGTGCCGCCTTCAAACTTGCCCAAGGCCTGCGTGCCGCGCCTGACCTGGATTTCACGCACCTGCGCGTAGGCCGTGCCGGTATTTGAGCAGCTCACATTCAGTGCAGCAGGGGTGCTGCGGGATGCCTGGCAGGCCACGGCGCGTTTGGCCGGTGACGGCGTGATGAACACCGGCATCGACAAGGCCAGCGCAATCGGCACCTGTATGGTTTTATCTCGTCCGGCAATGGCTTCGGGAACTTCGCGCATGACCATTCTGTAGATCAGCTGGCGACTCGCATCGGCCGGCTTCAGCAGGGCCAGGCGCACAACCTGGCGGGCATTCGGAGCCAGTCTGATGACGGGGGGCGACAGGATGAGGTCCTCTGTGGGAACCTGCTCATCGGTGCCGTCCGGCTTCTGGCTCCAGGCGTTCAGGTCGGCCTGCAGGACGACTTCCGTATCGCCTTCATTGATGATGGTGACTGCCACCGCACGGTCACGCGGCGTCATGTAGATGCGCACCGGCGTCACTGAAAACACGCCTGCCCAGACAGGCGCCAGGGCGCCCGACAACAATCCGGCGACGAGTAAAAAGACAGCCGAAGCGGGCCGGTGTGAGGTCACAATGTCGGGCCTGTTTGGGGTGATGCGGAGCGTCATGTGCCGAGCTTAACAGCCACAGCCCGGCTTAAAAACTGACCAGCATTTCCAGAGGGCCATCTGAGCCATTAGCGTTGTAAATACGCAATGCAGTGACCGTGCCTGCCCCGATGTTGGGGGCACCTGCCCCATATATCGACCCACCTGACAGCTTGTTGCCGCTGAAGCTGTAGCGGAAAGCGCCGCCATGGGTTCCGAGAAAGGGTTTGCCTGGCAAAGGGGTGATGCTCACAAATTGCCCGGTCTTGCAGACAATCTGCACCAGGGAATTGGTTTGCTCGCTCAACGTTTTGCTGATGCAGACATCCGATGCCGCTGCGGTGCTGCCGCCTGTCACCGGGGCGGGTTGAATGACGTCCGGATTGACACCCGGATCGTTCAGTCTGATTTTGACGCTGAAAAATGCCGAACCCGTTCCAGCGATTGCCATGCCCGCCCACAGGCTCATGAAAACGCCTAACCCCAGATGGCGGTTCAGTACGTTCACCTGCTGGCGGTGTTGTTGGCGTTGATGGCGCTAACGGACATCAAGGATGCCGAGGGCTATCAATAAACGACGTACAGGGTGCTTGCAACACCGGCGCCGTTCGTACAACCCGCAGTCAGGCAGGTACCTGCCTGGCCAGCTGCCATGGTGCCCGTGACCGAGTAGGCCTGATCAACACCACTGCCGGTGCCGGTAGCTGCCGACACACCGAGGGTGTAGGCCAGATTGGTTGCCGTATCTGTAATCGCGAGCGTTGGCGCAGGTGTGGCTGCAGTGCTGAAACCGATTTTGTACGGCATGGTGTTGGTGCACTTCATGTTGAATGTGCCGCCCGTGCCCGTTGCAAGAGCGCCAAACGATGTGTATGTGAAGGCAAGCGCCGTCACAGCACCAAAAACGCACTTGGACGTCAGATTGACGGTGACGTTGACCGTGGCCGAGTCATTGGCTGCCTGGACAGGAGCGGTCACGAGGCTGGTAATGCCAAAGGCAGCTACTAAAATAAGCTTGATAAGTTGCTTCACGACTTTTCTCCGGTTAGGAACAATAAAAGACAAAATTTGTAATGTGGCTTCAATGTAACTTTTTGTTTTGATCTTGAGTAATTTGTATCTGTAACAAGAAGTGAATTTGTCTAGTTTTTCACGCCAACCTATTGAATTACTTGGGTCTTACCCAAAATCCGGAGCAACAGAAGAGTCGTTCTAATTGTAACAATCTACCAATTACTTGTAACTTAATTACTTCGCATTACTGTCCTTGTTCCGATTTCGCAAGTCGTAACAGCCCGGAAACATATTGACCTCCACCACCTCACCCACCTTTATGTCCCAAACTCTTTCCTTTCAAGCCGAAGTTGCCCAGCTGCTCAAGCTGGTCACGCACTCGCTGTACTCCAACCCCGAGATTTTTCTGCGCGAGCTGATCTCCAACGCCTCGGACGCCTGCGACAAGCTGCGTTTTGAGGCACTCAACGACGCCAGCCTGTACGAGACCGACCCGGAGCTCAAGGTCAAGGTCACCTTCGACAAGGCCGCCAAAACCCTGACCATCACCGACAACGGCATTGGCCTGTCGCAGCAGGAAGCCATCGACAACCTGGGCACCATCGCCAAAAGCGGCACGCGTGACTTCATGGCCAAACTCTCGGGTGACCAGAAGAATGACGCGCAGCTGATCGGCCAGTTCGGCGTCGGTTTTTATTCGGGCTTCATCGTCGCCGACAAGATCACGGTTGAAAGCCGCCGCGCGGGTTTGCCTGCGGCAGAAGGCGTGCGCTGGAGCAGCGACGGCACCGGCCAGTTCGACGTGGCCCAGATCGAGCGTGCAGAACGCGGCACCAGCATCACCCTGCACCTGAAGGAAGAGGCCGAGGACTACCTCAACGCCTGGAAGCTCAAGGGCGTCATCAACAAATACTCCGACCACATCTCCCTGCCCATCATGATGGAAAAGGAAGAGTGGAAAGACGGCGAGGAAATCCCCAATGACCCCTCTGGTGGTCGCCAGCCCGGCGAGATGGTCAAGACCGGCGAATGGGAAACCGTCAACCAGGCCGCCGCACTCTGGACCCGCGCCAAAAAAGACATCACCCAGGACCAGTACGACGAGTTCTACAAGCAGATCAGCTACGACCAGAACCCGCCGCTCGCCACCACGCACAACCGCGTCGAAGGCTCGACTGAATACACGCAACTGCTGTTCATCCCGTCCAAGGCACCGATGGACATGTTCAACCGCGACAAGGCTGCAGGCGTCAAGCTTTACGTCAAGCGCGTCTTCATCATGGACGATGCCCAGGCCCTGATGCCCACGTATTTGCGTTTTGTGAAGGGTGTGGTCGATTCATCCGACCTGCCGCTCAATGTCTCGCGCGAGTTGCTGCAGGAAAGCCGTGCCGTGAAGGCGATTCGTGAAGGCTGCACCAAGCGCGTGCTGTCCATGATCGAAGACATGGCCACCAACGACGCTGAAAAATTCGCGACCTTCCAGACCGAGTTCGGCGCCGTGCTGAAGGAAGGCCTGGGCGAAGACTTCGCCAACCGCGAACGTCTGGCCAAACTGCTGCGTTTTGCATCGTCGACCACCGACACAGCAACCGTCAGCTTTGCCGACTACAAGGCCCGCATGAAGGAAGGCCAGGACGCGATTTATTACATCACCGCCGACACCCTGGCCGCCGCCAAAAACAGCCCGCAGCTCGAGATCTTCCGCAAGAAAGGCATCGAAGTGTTGCTGATGGCCGACCGCGTCGACGAGTGGGCGCTGAACTACCTGCACGACTTCGACGGTACACCGCTGCAGTCGGTCGCCAAGGGCGCAGTCGATCTCGGCAAGCTGCAGGACGAAGACGAAAAGAAAGCCGCCGAAGAAGCGCAGACCCAGTTCAAGCCCGTGCTCGACAAGCTGAAAGAAGCGCTGAAAGACAAGGCCACCGACGTGCGCGCCACCTCGCGCCTGGTCGATTCACCGGCTTGCCTGGTGGTTCAGGACGGCGACATGTCAACGCAGCTCGCCCGCATGCTCAAACAGGCCGGCCAGGCCGTGCCCGAGACCAAGCCGATTCTTGAAGTGAACGCCCAGCACCCGCTGGTCAAGAAGCTTGAAGGCACGACGGACGAGGGCAACTTTGCCGATCTGGCGAATATCCTGTTTGATCAGGCGCTGTTGGCCGAGGGCGGCATGCCGGCTGACCCTGCGGCTTATGTGAAGCGAGTGAACGCGCTCCTCGTTTAAGACTCAGGCTTCGAACCCGCAATCCTGGCGTAGCGCAGAAAATTCTGCGCTAGCGCTGAATGCGGATTGCAATGCGATTCTTTTGAGTAGATAGAAGAGCTTGACTGTTGAGATCACAACTGGCGGAGGCTGGTGATTGAGTATTTGCAGAGTCCGATTCAGCGGGCCGGTAGTAAAAGTTTAAGGGAACTGTGATGGAAAGAGAATTCCAAAACGGATGAGGATAAATAAGAAGTGGAATGCCTTATCTACCGGTCATTTGCTCCACTGCAAGTAAGGCGTCGTCACTGCACAACTGCGGCCCAACTAGCGAATGATTAGAAGTACAAGGCCGCCATGAAAACACTCGTCACACTTTTTGCATACGCCGTTATCTCGAGCTTACTTGGCCTGTTAGTTGGCGGCTGGTTGCTCTGGAAATCCAAACGGCCA
>JAZKHN010000182.1:0-6983 GCA_040385325.1 Pseudomonadota bacterium | reverse complement strand
CTGCCCCCCGAGGGGGCCGCCCGCCTGTGGCCCGGCAAAGCCGGTTCCACGGCTCCACTTGCAAAAGAATAAGTCCGACGCGCCACCCAGCGTGGATCACCCCGGCTGACCTAGCCCCAGCAAACGCATCGCATTGCCCTTCAGGATGCCGGGCATCACTTCGGGCTTGAAGCCGGCGTCTTCAAAATCCTTCATCCAGCGTTCCGGCGTGATCAGCGGGTAGTCGCTGCCGAACAGCACTCGGTCCTTGAGCAGGGTGTTGGCGTACTGCACCAGTTGTTTCGGAAAGTACTTCGGGCTCCAGCCTGAAAGATCTATCCAGACATTGGGTTTGTGGGTGGCCACACTCAGCGCCTCGTCCTGCCACGGAAAGCTGGGGTGTGCCATGACGATCTGCATGTCGGGGAAATCAATCGCCACATCGTCCAGGTGCATGGGGTTTGAATACTCCAGCCGCAGCCCGCCGCCACAGCGCATGCCGCTGCCTATGCCGCTGTGGCCGGTATGGAAGATCGCCGGCAGTTTGTACGCATTGATCACCTCATAGATCGGCCAGGCCATTTTGTCGTAGGGGTGGTAGCCCTGCACCGTCGGGTGAAACTTGAAGCCCTTGATGCCGTGTTCGGTGATGAGCTTCTCGGCTTCGCGCGCACCCATCTTGCCCTTGTGCGGGTCAATGCTGCCGAAGGCCATCATCATGTCGCTGTTCTTTTTGGCCGCCTCTGCAATCTCTTCATTCGGGATGCGCCTGCGGCCCAGCTTGGACTCGCTGTCGACCGTGAACATGATCAGGCCGATCTTGCGTTCGCGGTAATAGGCGACGGTTTCTTCTATGGTCGGGCGCTTTGAATTCTTGAAGTATTTGTCTGCCGCGCGGTCGTACTCCTCGCCATAGTTGTCAAACGGGTTCCAGCAGCTGACTTCTGCGTGGGTGTGGATGTCGATGGCGATCAGGTTCTTGCAGTCCATGTCGTGTCCCGGGTAAATACTGAGATGAATGATTTTGAGGTGGCTTAAATTAGCTATCCAATATAGCTTTATTCAAATCATCGAACAATATGCAAAATCCCCAAGCCGAAACCAACCCGGGGGACGTTTCAGTCGAGCACCGCGGTGCCATTTCCATCGTACGCCTGTGCCGCCCCAAAAAACGCAATGCCATCAACGACGGGCTGATGGCATCACTGGGCCAGCGCTTTGCAGAGCTGCCACCTGAAACCAAAGCCGTCGTCATCGCTGGCGAAGGCGATCATTTCTGCGCCGGCCTGGACCTGAGCGAACTCAAGGACCGTGATGCCGTCGAGGGCCTGCACCACTCACGTTCATGGCACAAGATACTGACTGAAATGGAGTTTGGCCGCGTGCCCATCGTCGCCGCGCTGCACGGCGCTGTTGTCGGTGGCGGGCTGGAGCTGGCCAGCACCTGCCATATACGTGTGGCCGACGAAACCACCTTTTTTGCCCTGCCCGAAGGTTCACGCGGCATTTTTGTCGGCGGCGGCGGCTCGGTGCGGATTCCCAAACTGGTGGGCGCCCACCGCATGCTCGACATGATGCTTACAGGCCGTGTCTACAAGGCGGCAGAAGGCGTGGGCATAGGCATGGCGCAATACCTGGTAGCGCCTGGCGAGGCGCTTGCCAAAGCCATTGAGCTGGCCGAGCGCATCGCCGAGAACGCGCCCATGACCAACTATGCGCTCATGCACGGCCTGCCCCGCATTGCAGAACAACCGGCCGACCACGGTTTCCTGACCGAATCCATGATGGCAGCGATTGCCCAGTCGGCGCCCGAGGCCAAAGCCCGCGTCCGCGCCTTCCTGGACGGCACTGGCCCCAAGGTCAAGTTCAAATGAATCACGCGAGCGTCACGCCAGGGGCGACATTTCGACCCTTTGACTTTGGTGTGACACGCGCCATGCGCCGCGATGCCGGGCCGGTGACCTACCTGCAGGCTGACCAGTCCCTGCAGCCCTACCCCGCGCGCATGACCGACAGGCTGCTGCACTGGGCAAAACACACGCCCGATCAGCCGCTGTATGCAAGACGCGACCCGGCACTGGGCGGTGACTGGCGGCACCTTACTTTTGCAAAGGCCCTGGATGCGGCCCGCGCGATTGGCCAGGCTCTGCTTGATCGCGGTCTGAACGCAGAGCGGCCGCTGGCCATCCTGAGCGAGAACAGCCTTGAACACGCCATGCTGGCGCTCGGCGCCATGTATGCGGGTGTTCCGTTTTGCGCGGTGTCGCCGCCCTATTCGCTGGTCAGCAAGGACTTCGACAAACTCCGCCACGTCATGGACACCCTCACCCCCGGCCTGGTGTTCGCGGCTGACTGGCAACGTTATGGCCCGGCGATTGAAGCGGTCGTGCCCCGTGACATCGAAGTGGTCGTTGGCGCGGACGACACCCAGGCCGCAGGCCGGGACATCACGCCGCTTGCCGACCTGTTGAACACAAAGGTGACAGCGCAGGTTGACGCCGCCATGGCGGCTACCGGCCCAGACACGCTGGTCAAGTTCCTGTTTACCAGCGGCTCCACCAAGTTGCCCAAGGCTGTCATCAACACCCAGCGCATGATCTGCGCCAACCAGCAGCAGATGGCCCAGTCCATGCCCGTCATCACGGAGTCCCCGCTGGTGCTGGTCGACTGGATGCCATGGAACCACACCGCGGGCGGCAACCATAACTTCTTCATGGTGCTTTACCACGGCGGCACGCTCTACATTGACGACGGCAAACCCACGCCGGCATTGCTGGGCGAGACCCTGCGCAACCTGCGCGAGGTGGCGCCCACCTGGTACTTCAACGTGCCCGTGGGTTTTGAGGCGATTGCTGCGGCCATGCAGACTGATGAGGTCTTGCGGCGCAACTTCCTGTCGCGCATACGCCAGCTTTTTTATGCAGGCGCCTCGCTGTCCCAGCCGGTATGGGACAGCCTCTATGCCAGCGCGGAGCGCGAATACGGCGAACGGGTCGTCATGACCGCAGGCCTGGGCATGACAGAGTCCGGCCCCTTCGGCCTGTTTGTGACCACACCACATTCAAAAGCTGGCGACCTCGGCCTGCCCGGGCCCGGCCTTGAGCTGAAACTGGTTCCGCTGGGCGACAAGACCGAGATCCGTTACCGCGGCCCCAACGTCACACCCGGCTACTGGCGCAACCCGGAGGCCACGCAGGAAAGTTTTGACGAAGAAGGTTTCTTCTGCACCGGTGATGCCGTGCAGTGGATTGATCCCGCTGACATTCATCAGGGGCTGCGCTTCGATGGCCGCATTGCAGAAGACTTCAAACTGGCCACAGGCACGTTTGTGAGCGTGGGGCCGATACGCGCCAGGATCATCACGGCAGGCGCGCCTTATGTGCAGGACGCGGTCATCACCGGGCTGGACATGAAGGAAATCGGCGCCATGCTGATACCCACGCCCGCCCTGCGTACCCTGAGCGGCCTGGATGCGTCGGCATCCATCAGGGACATGGTCGCTTCATCCCCTGTGAGGCTCTGGCTTCAAAACCTGCTGAACAGGCTGGCGGCTGGCGCCACCGGAAGCTCCACGCGCATTGCGCGCGCGCTCATCCTCACGGAACCCGCATCCATAGACAAGGGCGAGGTGACCGACAAGGGCTCCATCAACCAGCGCGCAGTCCTCAAGCACCGGGCCGCGCTGGTCCAGGCCCTGCACGACGGCAGCGCCCCGCATGTTGCCGTAGCACACACGGCAGCCGTATCGGCGACACCTGCCCCGACGGCAGCGCGCGCAGGGTAAGCGGCCCGACTGTCGTACTGAACAAGCCATTGAAATCACCCGGTCCATAACGTCAAAAACCTCAACAGGAGACTTTCATGCTTCATCGCCGCACCCTTCTTCGTTCAGCAACTGCCACCGGCCTCGCGGCCTGCATGGGCGCACCCTTTCTTGCGCGGGCCCAGGCGCCGGCCATCGACACGGTTCGTGTCATCGTTGGCTTCCCGCCGGGCGGAACCACTGACGCTTTTGCGCGCCGCGTGGCTGAAAAATTGCGGGGTAACTATGCCGTCAATGCACTGGTGGAGAACAAGCCGGGAGCGGGTGGGCAGATCGGCGTCACGGCGCTGCGTGAGAGCCCGGCCGATGGCTCGGTGATGCTGCTGACCCCCGCATCCATGCTCACCATCTATCCGCACACCTTCCCCAAATTGCCGTACAAGATTGACGACGTCACGCCCATCAGCACGGCGCTTTACACAGCTCATGGTTTTGGTGTCGGGCCGCAGGTGCCGGCCAATGTCAAAACGCTGCGTGACTTTCTGGACTGGGCCAAGGCCAACCCCGGCATGTCCAACTACGGAACCCCGGGCGCTGGCTCCATGCCGCACCTGGTTGCCGCCCTGCTTGAAAGGGCATCGGGCGTGCCGATGAAGCAGATCCCCTATCGCGGCTCAGGCCCCGGCATACAGGAACTGCTGGGTGGCCAGATCGCCGCGTTCTCATCCCCGCTGGGCGACTACCTGCCCTACCTGCAGAGCGGACGCCTGCGGTTGCTGGCCGTGACCGGCACCACGCGTTCAAAATTTGCGCCCGATGTACCGACCTATGCCGAGCAGGGATTTCCGGAACTGACGATGCGCGAGTGGTATGGCATTTTTATGCCGCCACGCGCCACCGCCACAGCCAGCGCGCGGGCGCACGCCGCCCTGCGCGCCGTGGTCGCGCAAAAAGAGGTCATCGACTTTGGAACGCCGCTTGGCCTGGAAGCGATTGCCTCGCCCACCCTGGAAGACTTTGGGCGCACGCTGAAGGCAGATGCAGAACTGTGGGGTTCCTATGTGAAGCGCATAGGGTTCACTGCGGAGTCCTGAGACGCCAGGGACTGGGCACACCCGAGGTTTGTTCGTGTAAGGTGTGCAGTTTTTGAGAGCAGCAACGCAACATGCCCCCATCCGCCGAAAAAGACCTGGATTCAGCTTTACCCCCTGCCGCCGAGCTGACCGAAGGCCTGGACACCAGCTTCCTCGAAAGTCTTGTCGGGTACAACGCGAGGCGGGCCGTGTTGCAGATCATCGAGCTGTTCATCAGCCGCATGACGGACCATGACATGCGGCCTGTGCAGTTCTCCGTCATGTCACTGATCGCACGCAACCCGGGCATCACATCGCGCCAGCTCTGCGACGTGCTGGGGATGATGTCATCGAACCTGGTTGCCATGGTGAGAGCACTGGAAAAGCGCAAGCTGATCAGCCGAAAACCCCACCCCAACGACGGCCGTGCCACAGGCCTGTATCCCACGCGCGCAGGCACCGCGCTCGTGCAGACGGGGGAAAAAACAATATCCGCCCTGGAAATAGAAGCGACGTCCGGCCTGACTTCAAACGAGCGGCAAACCCTTATCCGCCTGCTGAAAAAAATCTACCTGTCGCCCTCATGCGGCAGGGTTTGAGGCCAGGCGGCCGCGCGCCTGTCAAGTCGCAAATGGCGTATATCGTTTTTACGTAACAATTTTCTGGACTTTTGGCCGTGAAGCTGCATACGGCGGTCTTTACTAGCTATAAAACCTGTAGCAGCGTGATTTTTTGCGTTATATTTGCGCCACGCCACGGGATTGCCGGTCCAAGTGTGACTAAACTGTGACCAAATTCGAATCGAGGAGATGAGTTAAATGAGTGCCAAGGAAAACGCCGCAGTCGGCCAGCTGTTTGAACTGCTTGAGTCACGTTATGCACTGCGCGTGTTGTGGGCACTGAAAGACGGCCATCCCCAGACCTTCAGGCTCCTGCAGGACAGCATCGGCAGCATCACTCCCAACACCCTGAACACCCGCATCAAGGAACTGCGCGCCGCAGGCCTCATGACCCACGGCGATGCCGGCTACACCGTTACCCCTCTCGGCAATGATCTCCTCAAGCGTTTGGGTGAACTGCAAACCTTTGCAGGTAAATGGCAAGCCAGCCAGGCCAAGAAAAAGTAATCGCGTATTCATCAAATAAAAAAGCGGCCCTGGTGGCCGCTTTTTTATTGGTGTTGCCACGGTTCAGATCGCCGTCTCCAGCAGTTCAATCGCATTGCCGAATTTTTCGGCCGCCGCCCTCACCGCCGGGTCGCGCAGTGCGGTCAAAAATCCGCCGTCAATCAGCGACTGACCATCGACCTGCACGGTGCTGTCAAGCGTGACCAGGTCCATGTGCACGGGCGGCTCTTCCCACTGCGGCATGGTCCGCAAGATGTACTCACTGGGTTTGGCCAGGTCTATGCCAAAGTGCAGCGCGCCCGGCGCGTTGGAGCCCGCAGGATAAATCGTGTGGCGCGGTGCTTTGGGGTTGAAGCCGCAGCCGAGCTCGATCAGCCGCCCGCCCACCAGCATCTCGCGCAGGATCACGGCGTCTTCAGATTCACCCGTCACCTCCACAATCGTGTCGCTCTCGAAGCGGCAGCCGATTTTTTCGGCAAACGGTTTGGCGAAACCCACCGCCCATTGCGGGTACAGCGTGCCCGACATCGTGACAGGCGCGTTGGCATCATTACGGTGCGCGGTACGGTCCCACAGGTTGGGGCCGTGCGTGGGCAGGTAGTGCACATAACAACCCGGCTCGTCGGCAAACATCTTGCCGCGCCAGCGGTTGCCTGCCTGCAGCAGTTGCCGCATCTCGGGTGTGTAGTCGATTGAAAAGTCAGTGCCGCGCACATCAGAGAACTTCACCGTGAAGTCCTTGCCTGCGGGGTAGCGCAGCGCCGTGGCGCGGATGATCTCGCCGACAAGTTCGGCCGGGAATCGCGCCTGCGGCGTGTGCAGCAGGTCAAGATCGCGGAAGTAGGTGATCTTGACCCAGCGCTGGCCGGCGGCCCGGCGCGAGATAAAAAACGGATCGAAGATGGAACAGAACCAGGTCGACACCACAAAGTCGGCATCGGCTACCAGTGCCTTCACCAGCTCGGGCACTTCTGTCACCTGGCTGGTGGCCTCCATGTACTGGCGCACCGTCGCGCCCCGCGCACGCGCAAGCCCCATCAC
>JAZKHN010000181.1:13003-14776 GCA_040385325.1 Pseudomonadota bacterium | reverse complement strand
GCCGAGTTCCGCACCCTCTATATGGATGCCAGCGTGACGCCCAAAGGCTGGAGCGGCTGCCGCATGATCGTCGTCTCTCCTTTGCTGCGCGAGACGATTCATGCACTCGATGCCCCGGCTGCTGCACCGCTGCCCGCCACCCGGGAACAACTGCTGACCCGCCTGACGCTCGACGAGATCGAGCGCGCCGACATCCAGGCGCTGGGCGTGCCGCTGCCGCATCCGCAAACCGGCGACAAGCGCCTGCGCGCGCTGTGCGAGGCAGTGATGCGCGCGCCGGCCGAGCGCGCCACGCTGGCCGAATGGGCGGCCGACATAGGCGCCAGCGAACGCACGGCCGCCAGGCTGTTCAGGGACGAGCTGGGCCTGAGCTACCAGCAGTGGCGCCAGCAGGCCATCCTTGCGCACGCCCTGCCGTTGCTGGCGCGTGGCCAGTCCATCAGCACAGTGGCAGCCGCCAGCGGCTATGCCAGCGACAGTGCGTTTTCGGCGATGTTCAAGTCGGCGATGGGGCAATCGCCCAGTCATTTTCAGCACCGGGGCAGTTGAGTCAGCCAGGATTTGCGTGGAACCTGCTATTTATTTGGTAGCTACTCACGCCCGTATTCATTGGCCTGCAGCCGTTTCAGGTGCCTGAAAATGGCCTTTTTGAGGTGTTTTCAGCCATTTTTTCGGACTGAACAGCGATCAACACCCAAAAAGTTAACTTCCATATTAACTTTTTGCATATTTTTAACGTACACGTTAAAAAATAATCGTTTTTGGCCTCAGTGGCCCCTAGCAACACTTCAGCCAGCCGCGCAGCCATCAGGTTTGTAGATGCGTTCCGTCGATGCCGGAAACTTCGCCAGCTTGTCCGCCGGCCTGCGCGGGCGCGTGACCAGTTCGCCGCCGCAGTTCGGGCATTTGCCCTTGAGTTTGTCTTCTGCACAGCTCACGCAAAACGTGCACTCAAAAGTACAGATGCGGGCGTCCGTCGAATCGGGCGGCAGGTCCTTGTTGCAGCATTCGCAGCCGGGGCGCAGTTGGAGCATGAGGTTTCCTTTTTGATTTTTAAACAGCGGCGGCCTGCTTTTGCCGCGCCACCGACACTGCCTGCAGGTAGGACGTGGCCACACAGACCACATGCTCGCGGATGGCGCGGCGCATGTTGGCGCTGACGGATTTTTCAAGCACCGCGCGTATCGGCCCGCCTATGGCGCTCAGCACCACCTCGCTGGCGGTGTCGGCATCCTTGAAGCGGCGGTCACTGGCAGTGCCCAGCATGCGCGCAATGCTGCGGGCCATGCGCGCGCGGAAGTCCTTCACCAGCAGCGCGCCGCCGTGTTCTTCGAGCACGGCATACAGCGCGGTCGACGTTTCAACCTCGTGCAGCTTGGCGTCGAGGTAGCTGTTGGCCACGGCGCGCGCCATCTCCAGCGCGGTGGCGCCGTGCATGGCTTCGCAGGCCTGCTCGACGCTCTCGGCTACCAGCACCAGGTGGCGCTCCAGCACGGCCGCCAGCAGGCAGCGGCGATTGGGGTAGTACTGGTACAGGCTGCCGACCGAGACGCCGGCGCGCTCTGCCACGCGGGTGGTGGTGCAGCGCTGCAAACCTTCAGCCGTCAAAACCTGAATGGTTGCGATCTGTATGGCCTCGACAGTGGCCACGGAGCGCGCCTGTACGGGTGATTTCCTTGGTGTAAGCGGTGCAGCAATTGTTTTCATGTGAATGCGAATTCCCAAACTGAAGAATCATTCATATTATTGCCATTCCCTTCAAAAGAGACAAGC
>JAZKHN010000181.1:10604-12903 GCA_040385325.1 Pseudomonadota bacterium | reverse complement strand
TTCCCAAACTGAAGAATCATTCATATTATTGCCATTCCCTTCAAAAGAGACAAGCGAGACAAGCATGAACACGACAACCCAGACCGGCGTCAGCGGCAAGCTGCCCGTGCGCAACCCGCGCACCGGCCAGGTCGACTATTGGGCAGAGCCCATTTCAGAATCCGAACTCGAGCAGACCTGCCGCGACCTGCGGCGTCACCAGCTTGCCTGGACCAACGGCGGGCTGGAGCACCGCCTCACCGTGCTGCGCAAATGGGCCGACGAGATCGAACGCCGGGCCAAAGACATCGGCCACGCCGAATTCATAGACACCGGCCGCCACCGTCTCTCGCATGAAGTGCCGCTCATGGTGGCAGCCGGCCTGCGTGACTGGTGCGACAAGGCACCGGCCATCCTGAAAGCCGGCCACCGCGATGGCCGCTCGGCCAGCCACCCCAATGTGACCTTCGAGGCGCAACTGGTGGCCTGCCCGCTGGTCGGCATCATCAGCCCCTGGAACCACCCTTTCCTGCTCGCCACGCTGGACGCCATACCCGCGCTCATCGCCGGCTGCGCCGTCATCGTCAAACCCAGCGAGATCACGCCCCGCTTCATTGCACCCGTCATGGAAAGCGTGCGCGCCGTGCCCGAGCTCTACAACATCCTGCGCTTCGTTGTGGGTGATGCGCGCACCGGCCAGGCCATCGTGGAGCGCGCCGACATGGTCTGTTTCACCGGCAGCATCAACACCGGCCGCAAGATTGCAGAAGCCTGCGCACGGCGGCTGGTGCCGCTCTATCTGGAGATGGGCGGCAAGGACGCCGCCATCGTCGCGCCCGGTGCCGACCTGGAGCGCGCCAGCACAGCCATCCTGCGCGGCTCGGCGTTTGCGACCGGGCAGATCTGCTTTTCAACCGAGCGTGTCTATGTGCACGAGAGCCTGCACGACCGCTTTGTCGACCTGCTGGTCAAAAAATCAGAGGCGCTTTCCTTAAGTTTTCCCGACCCGCACAGCGGCCACATCGGGCCCTTCATCTTCGAGAAGCAGGCCGCCGTCGTCGACCGCCACATCGACGATGCGCTGGCCAAGGGCGCGAAGCTGCTCACGGGCGGCAAGAGCGAGGTGCTGGGCGGCGGCATGTACATGTTGGCCACCGTGCTGACCGACGTGACGCACGACATGCTCATCATGCAGGAGGAAACCTTCGGCCCCGTAACGCCGGTGATGAAGTACAAAACCGAAGACGAAGCCGTGGCGCTGGCCAATGATTCGAGCTACGGCCTCTCGGCGGCCGTGTTTGCGGGCACCGCCGAACAGGCCGCCGCCATTGCCCGCCGCGTAGAGGCTGGCGCCATCAGCCTGCAGGACGCAGCGGTGACCATCGCCATCATGCGCGATGCAGAAAAGACCTCCTTCAAACAATCGGCATTGGGCGGTTCGCGCATGGGGCCCAACGCCGTGCTGCGCTTTTTCACGCGCAAGGTGCTGGTTCTCAACAGCGGCCCGACGGCTGACATGCAGGACCTTGCGGAACGGGCGGCAGCGTGACGGTCTCCTTCATACAGCAAATCGGCCGCATCCAGTTCGGCTTCGGCGCCATAGCCCTCGTCAATGCAGAGCTGGCCCTGCTCGGCAAATCGCGGCCCATGCTCATGACGGACCAGGGTGTGGTGGGAGCCGGTGTGCATACGCAGCTGCTGGCCGCCATGCAGGGCCAGCCACCCGCTGCCATCTTCGACCAGTGCCCTCGCCACCCGACCGAAGCGGCCGTGCTGCAGGCACTGGACATGTTCAGGGCCTCGAACTGCGACAGCCTGATCGCGCTGGGCGGCGGCGCTGTTATTGACCTCGCCAAGGGCGTGGCACTGATGTCCACACACGGCGGCCGGCTGGGCGACTATTCGATGGAAGCCGGCGGTGCCGCGAAGATCACGCCCGCCGTAGCCCCGCTGATCGCCATACCGACCACCGCAGGCACCGGCAGCGAAGTCGGGCGTGGCGCGGGCATTGCGCTGGATGGTGCCAGCGGCAACATCAAGGCGGTCTTCATGAGCGTCAACCTCGTGCCAAAGGTGGCCCTGTGCGACCCCACGCTGACGCTGACCTTGCCACCTCTTGTGACAGCCGGCACCGGGGTTGATGCGCTCAGCCATTGCCTTGAAGGCTACCTCTCGTCAGCCGTCAACCCCATCGTCGATGCGATTGCGCTGGACGGTATTGAGCGCCTGCTGAAAAGCCTGAGCACGCTGGTCACCACACCGGCTGACCGCGATGCGCGCTGGAACGTGATGATGGGCGCGCTGCAGGGCGGGCTCAGCA
>JAZKHN010000181.1:0-10504 GCA_040385325.1 Pseudomonadota bacterium | reverse complement strand
GACCGCGATGCGCGCTGGAACGTGATGATGGGCGCGCTGCAGGGCGGGCTCAGCATGTGGAAGGGCCTGGGCATTGCACATGCGCTGTCGATTCCGCTGGACGCCTTCGACCTGCACCATGGCACGCTGGTCGGCATGCTGCTGCCCGAAGCGATTCGCTTCGCGCGCCCTGCCGCGCCTGACAAGGTGGCGCGCCTGGACCAGTTGCTGGGCGGCCCGGCCGACGAAAAGATCGCCGCGCTGAACAGCACGTTGGGCCTGCCTGAAAAACTTTCGCAGATGGGTGTGCCGCAGGCTGCGCTTGAAGGCGTGGCGCAGGCGGCGTCAGGCAGCGTGTTCAACAAATCAGCCACACGCCCCGCCACTGCGGCGCAGTACCTGGAGATATTGCAGCGCATGTATTGAGCTGTTGGCGCAGGGCACTGGAGCAAAGACTCCGGGCCATTTCAACGAATCAAGAAGACAGGAGACAAGACATGAAACAGCGAAGAACTTTTCTGGCGGGGGCGGCGAGCGCTGCAGGCTGCCTGCTGCTGCCGGGCGTGCAGGCGCAAACCACATCGCCAGCACAGACATCTGCACGCATTAAAAACCTGAGGGTGCTCTGCGGCTTTCCGCCAGGCGGTGCCACCGACGCTGTGTCGCGCCGCGTGACAGACAAGTTGCAGGGCAGCTACGCCGATGTGGCTTTTGTCGACAACAAGCCCGGCGCGGCGGGCCGCATCGCCATCGATGAATTGAAGCGCAGCAAACCCGATGGCAGCACCATGCTGCTCACGCCCGCCGCTGTGATCACGCTGTTCCCTCACCTCTATGAAGGCATCACCTACAAGGTCGATGACTTCACCGCCGTCTCGACCGGCTGCCAGGTGCAGTTCGGTTTCGGCGTCGGCCCGGCGGTGCCCGCCAGCGTGGCCGATATCCCCGGCTACCTGCGCTGGGCAAAAGCCAACCCGGCTTCTGCAAATTTCGGCTCGCCTGCAACCGGTTCGCTGACGCACATCCTCGGTGTGCTGCTGGCCGGGCAATCGGGCGTGGCGCTCAACCACATCCCGTACAAGGGCTCGGCACCCGGCGTGGCCGATTTGCTGGGCGGCCAGGTGCCCGCGTTTTCGGGCCTGCTGGGCGACTTTCTGCCCCATACCCAGAGCGGCAAGGTGCGCCTGCTGGCCACCTCGGGGCGTGAGCGCTCGGCGCTGGCGCCAGCGGTGCCTACCTTTGCAGAACTGGGTTTCAACAACCTTGTGATGACCGAGTGGTACGGCTTCTTTTTGCCCAGGGGCGCAAGCCGTGAGACCACCAGCACCGCAGCCAGCGCCATCGCTGCCGCGGTGAAACAGAAGGACGTGATCGACGCACTGGCGCAACTCGGCATGGAGGCGGCCTCGGCATCCCCTGCGGACCTCGACAGCCGCATGCGCACGGAGTTCAGGGCCTGGGAGAGCACGGTTCGCAGGCTGGGCATCAGGATCGAAATCTAGACCACATCAACACCACAACAACCTGACGGAGACACCATGAAAAAACGCAGCTTCAACAAACTTCTATTTGCAAGCCTTGCCGGCATCACCGCACCACTGATGCACGGCCTTGCGCAGGCGCAGGCCACGGGCTGGCCCGACAAGCCGGTGAAGATCATCAATATGTTTCCGGCCGGTGGGCTGGCCGACAACATCTCGCGCGCCGTCGCCCAGCGCCTGAGCGCGGCATGGGGCCAGCCGGTGGTGGTCGAAAACCGGCCCGGTGCCAACGGCATCATCGCGGCCGATGCGGTCTCCAAATCGGCGGCAGACGGCTACACGCTGTTCTGGGCCAACGACGCGGCGATTTCCATCAACCCCTTCATGTACGACAAACTGCCCTACAACCCGCAGACCGACCTGGTGCCGGTGTCCGTGGTGGCAGAAACCGTCGAATGCCTCATCGTCTCGGGCGACCTCCCGGTGAGCAATGTGCGTGAACTGATCCAGTACGCCAAAGCCAACCCCGGCAAACTCAACTACGGCTCCTTCGGCAAGGGCAGCCTGGCCCACCTCTCGGGCGAGGCCTTCAACAGCGCCACGGGCGCAGGTCTCGTCCACGTACCGTTCAAGGGCGTGGCCGAGGTCGTACCCGCCATGTTGAGCGGCCAGATTCAGGTGCTGTTCACCGCACAGGGCACGCCCATGCAGTTCATCAAGAACGGCAAGCTCAAGGCGCTGGCCGTCTTCAGCCAGTCGCGCCAGCCCACCCTGCCCAACGTCGGCACGGCCAGGGAGCAAGGCCTGAACATGGAAGCCCGTGCCTGGTTCGGCCTGATGGCGCCCGCCAAAACCCCGGCAGACGTGGTGTCGAAAATCGCGGTCGAGGTGGCGAAGATCTCGAAGTCGAAAGAATTCCGGGAGAAGGTGCTCGACGACATCGGGCTCGAATCCGTCGGCAGCTCACCCAGTGAATTCGCAGTCATGCTCAGGGGTGACCGCGACAAGTATTCGCGTCAGGTGAAAGCGGCGAATGTGAAGCTGGAGTAGGAAGTCACCCATGCGGGGCTGTTTGAGCCAGGCAGGTTGAGCCAGGCCAGACTCACGCCATCCAGACCAGCGCTCCCATGCGTCCGGTGGTGCCACACCCGTTGCCGCTCGCACCCGCATCCCGCCGGTGCGAAAAGTATTTGTCCCGGTTCAGCACCGTGCACCAGGCATCAGAGCCGTCATTGCCATGAATCTGCGTGATGCCCAAAGCCTGAAGACGCTGCCGTGCGAGGCCGGCAAGGCCGGCCAGGTATTTGCCCGGCGCGGCGGGTACAAAAAAACGCCCCGCACCGGGTTGGCCGGCTTCAAATGCAAGCTTTACCTCGGCACCGACTTCAAACGCAGTCGGGCCAATGCAGGGGCCTAGCCAGGCGATGACATGTGAAGCTGATGCCGTGGCAGTCGCCACAGACAGCGATGCAAACACCGACTCAAGCACACCTTTGTGCCCGCTGGCAGCATCCCCCGCCAGGCCGCGCCAACCGGCATGTGCAGCTGCGACGGCGCTGCCGTCCTGCGTGGTGAGCAGCACGGGCAAACAGTCCGCCACCATGATGGTGCAGGCTATGCCGGCTTGTCTGGTGAAGCAGGCGTCTGCCTGGCTTCCGTGCGGCGTAGCAGCATCGAGCCTGAGCGTCTCGATGCCGTGCACCTGCTTCAGGAAAACCGCGTCTGCACCACAGGCCTGCTGCAGCAAGGCGCGATTTGCATTGACGCTGATCGGGTCGTCGCCGACATGGTCACCGAGGTTCAGGCTGTCCCACGGCACAGCGGACACACCGCCGCTGCGCGTGGTAAACAGCGCCTTCACGTTCGAAGGCGCGGGCCAGTCCGGCGCTAACCAGTCATGCTTCAAAGTCAGGGCAGGCCGAGGGCTGCGCTTTTTGCACCGCTGGCAAAGCCATACCGGCTTCATACGCTGCCATGGTGCGCGGCAGGCCGTCGAAGTTCACCTTGAAGCGCTGGGCGTTGAAGATTTGCGGCACCAGACAGCAGTCGGCCAGTGTGGGCGTGTCGCCATAGCAGTAAGTCGATTTGGGCAACTGTGCAAGCTGGCGTTCAAAAGCTTCGAGGCCTTCGCGGCACCAGTGGCGGTACCAGGTGTTTTTGGCGTCGTCGTCAAGCTTGAGCACCTGCGACAAATACTTCAGCACGCGCAGGTTGTTGATGGGGTGCAGCTCGCAGGCAATCGACTGCGCCAGTGCGCGCACTTTGGCGCGGCCCACGGCATCTGCTGGTAGCAATGCGGGTGTGGGATGTTTTTCGTCGAGGTACTCGATGATGGCGAGCGACTGCGACAGCTTCTGGCCGTCTACTTCAAGCAGCGGCACCAATGTGTCGGCGGAAATCGAGGCATAGGGCTCCTGCTTGTGCTCACCCTTCGCGATGTGCACGGGAATGTAGTCGTACTGAAGGCCTTTGAGCTCCATCGCGATGCGCACGCGGTAGGAAGAAGATGATCGGAAGTAGTTGTGGAGTTTCATATTTCAAAGCATAAACCGAAAAATGTGGCGGCCCCTGCAATCGCCTGCGTGACTGCAGGCGTCGCGTCTCCCCGCTACCATGCCCTGATGCAATCCCACTACCGGAGACTTTCATGACCACCGCCATCACCAGCCTCACCAACCACCAGGTTCGCCTGGCCAGCCGCCCCAGCGGCCTGCCGACCCGTGCCAACTGGAACTTCACCACCGAAGCTGTCGCCGAGCCCGGCCCTGGCGGTGTGCTGGTCAAGACGCTGTACCTGTCACTTGACCCGGCCATGCGCGGCTGGATGAATGAAGGCAAAAGTTACATCCCGCCCGTCGAGATCGGCGCGGTGATGCGCGCAGGCGGTGTGGGCAAGGTGATTGCGTCGAACAACGCAGACTACAAAGTCGGCGATTACGTCAACGCCGGGCTGGATGTGCAGGAATACCAGCTGATTCCCGAAGACCGCATCAAGCGCAGCGGCATGTTCAAGATCGATGCGCGCCTGGGCCTGACCTCATGGCTCAACGTGCTGGGCATGCCGGGCATGACGGGTTACTTCGGCCTTCTGGAAGTGGGTTTGCCCAAAGCTGGTGAAACCGTTGTCGTCTCGGGTGCTGCAGGTGCGGTCGGCCAGACCGTGGGGCAGATTGCAAAACTCAAGGGTTGCCGCGTGGTCGGCATTGCGGGTGGCAAGGCCAAGTGCGACTGGGTCGTGAACGAGCTGGGTTTTGACGCCTGCATCGATTACAAAAACGGCGACGTGCGTGCGGGCCTGAAGGAACACTGCCCCAAGGGCGTGGACATCTACTTCGACAACGTGGGTGGTGAAATTCTCGACATGGTGCTGGCAAAGATCACACGCGGCGCACGCATCATCATCTGCGGCGCCATCAGTCAGTACAACAACACCACGCCCGTGAAGGGCCCGGCCAATTACCTGTCGCTGCTGGTCAACCGTGCGCGCATGGAAGGCATTGTGGTGTTCGACTACGCCGACCGTTACCACGTGGGCATCGCCGAGATGGCGGGCTACCTGAAAGCGGGCACCATGAAGAGCAAGGAAGACGTGGTCGTTGGCCTGGACACCTTCCCCGAGACGTTGCTCAAGCTCTTCAACGGCGAGAACTTCGGCAAACTGGTACTGCAGGTCGCCAAAGACGACTGAGCCCACCTGCCCCGGGGTTTATTTGCCCCGCACCAGCCGCACAGCGCCGGGTGAATTGCGTGCGCCCTCACCGGCGCTGCCCTCAATAAACGACACAAACATGAAGTAGCCCGTGCCCACGCTGCTGGAGGTCCAGAAGCGGCCAGGCGGCGTGCCCGGAAACGCGCGCGGGTCGATGGCGGCCTTGCCTTCTTCGGCCTCGCGCACCGCCACGATGCCTGACATCTCCTTGAGCACCGGCAGCCGCCACTCGCCGCCGGCCGCCTTGGCCAGCGCTGCGGCATCGGCCTGGTTCACAAACGAGGCCTTGCCGCTGCAGGTGGTTTTTTTCCAGCTCATGCCTTCGGCGCAACGCCGCCAGGTCAGGCCGCTCCTGCTGTCGGTCACTTCCTGGCCGTCAGCCGACACGGTGTAGCGGTCTTGCGCAGCGGCGGGCATGAAGGCCGCGCCAGACAGCACAAGAAAAAAGCCGGTGATTTTTGTGACTGGAAAGCGCATGGATGTCTCCTCAAACGTAGCCTGTTTCGAATGTGGCAATGCTAGGTAAATCAGGGCGCAGAAGCCAGAGGGATGCTACCTAGCGGGTAATACGTAGCGATTGAACGTAGCAACAAGCGCGGAATTACACAGATCGCGTTCTACATGAGAATCGTTATCGTTTAAGATTTGGGCCTGTGCCCACTCCAACAATTCGAATACCGCGGCGCAAGTCTGACTTTTACGAAACGGCTCTCTTCAATTGACTTCCTCAAACCCATCTCACCTGTCGCTGGCCGATGCCGCCACCGGCGACGTGTTTACCGTCAGCCAGGTTCTTGCCCCTGCAACCACGCCCGAGTGGGCACTGCAGCTTGAAGACATCGGGTTTTTGCCAGGCGAGCGGGTCGCCATCATGGCGCGCGGCATGCCCGGCGGTGACCCGCTGGTGGTGCGGGTGGGCCTGTCGACCTTTGCCTTGCGCCTTGACGAGGCTGCGTGCATACAGATCAGTCCCCTGTCTGCGGGTGCCGCATCGTGAACGAGTCCGTCATCAATTTTTTCCCGTCCGGCACATTGCTGGCGCTGGTCGGCAACCCGAATTGCGGCAAGACCGCCCTGTTCAACCTGCTCACCGGCAGCCGCCAGAAAGTCGCCAACTACGCCGGCGTCACCGTGGAGCGCAAGGAAGGCCGATTGACCACGCCCGCCGGCAAGGCGCTGCGTGTGCTCGACCTGCCCGGCACCTACAGCCTGAGCCCGCGCTCACCCGACGAGCGTGTGACGCACGATGTGCTCTACGGCCGCGCCAGGGGTGAAAAACGCCCTGACCTCATCGTTTGCGTTGTCGATGCGACCAACCTGCGCCGCAGCCTGCGCCTGGTGCTGGGCGTCAGGCGCCTGGGCATTCCCTGCGTTGTCGCAGTCAACATGCAGGACCTGGCACGTGACCGCGGCCTGGCCATTGATGTCGATGCGCTGTCAAAAGAGCTGGGCCTGCCGGTGGTGAGCACCGTGGGCACACGCGGCGGTGGCGATGTGGATTTGCGCCTGCTGCTGGACAAACCCGAGCTCTGGAAGCGTTCTGCCGAAACGCCTGAAACGATTGCCGAAACACCCGCCCACGCCACCGAAGCCGACCATGACACCGTGCGCGGCATCTTGCAGCGACTGGGCCTGGACGGCCTGATACCCCACACCGCCAGCGACCGCATTGACCGCGTGGTGCTGCACCCCGTCGTCGGCCCCCTCATGCTGGCGATCGTGCTGTTTCTGATCTTCCAGGCGGTGTTCAGCTGGGCCACACCTGCGATGGACGGCATCAAGTCAGCGACTGAATGGCTGGGCAGCGCCGTCGGCAGCGTTTTGCCCGACGGCTGGTACAAGAGCCTGATCGTCGACGGCGTGATCGCCGGTGCTGGCGGCGTGGTGGTGTTTTTGCCGCAGATCGTCGTGCTGTTCTTTTTCATCCTGGTGCTTGAAGAATCGGGCTACCTGCCGCGCGCCGCGTTTCTGCTTGACCGGTTGATGGGCGGCGTCGGTTTGTCGGGCCGCTCCTTCATCCCGCTGCTGTCGAGTTTTGCCTGCGCCATTCCCGGCATCATGGCGGCCCGCACCATTGCCAACCCGCGCGACCGCATTGTGACCATCCTGATTGCGCCGCTCATGACCTGCTCTGCCCGCCTGCCGGTGTACGCGCTGCTGATTGCTGCGTTCATACCCAAGCGCGACATCGGCATCTTCAACCAGCAGGGCCTGGTGCTGTTTGCGCTGTATGTGGCCGGCATCGTCGGCGCGCTGGCCGTGGCCTGGGTTCTCAAGCGCCTGACGGCAAAAGGCCAGGTACGCACGCTGATGATGGAGTTGCCCAACTACCACCTGCCCAGCGTGCGCAACGTGGCCATTGGCCTGTGGCAACGCGTCGAAATCTTCATGCGGCGCGTGGGCGGCGTGATCATGGTGCTGACGATTGCGCTGTGGTTCATGGCCAGTTACCCCGGCGCGCCCGAGGGTTCTGACCGACCCGCCATTGAATACAGCATTGCCGGCAAGCTGGGCAAGGCTTTGGCTGTGGTGTTCGAGCCCATCGGCTTCAACTGGCAGATCAGCATCGCGCTGGTGCCTGGCATGGCCGCACGCGAGGTGGCCGTCAGCTCGCTGGGCACGGTGTACGCGCTGTCCGCCGGTGCCGATGAAACCGCGCAGGCGCTGGAACCCATCATCGCCAAACAGTGGAGCCTGGCCACCGCCCTGTCGCTGCTGGCCTGGTTTGTGTTTGCGCCGCAATGTTTGTCGACACTGGCGACGGTGAAACGCGAAACCGGCGGCTGGAAGATGCCGCTCATCATGGCCGGCTACCTGTTCGCGCTGGCCTACCTGGCCTCGTTCATCACCTACCGGGTGGCGCTGGCCATGGGTGGGGGTTAATAGGTGGTTTTTTAACGTAGACATTCAATTTTTAACGTGTACGTTAAAAAATGCCCAAATGTTAACTTCCATATTAACTTTTGGCATGTTGATCAGCCCGCAGGCCACAAAATCGGCTCAAAATGCCTCAAAAAAGGTCATTTTTGAAGGCAAAATCGGCTGCAGGCCAATAGATACGAGCGTGAGCAGCTATTAATTCAGTAGCAATTAGCCTTGCCGTCTGCCCCCTCAGGCAGTTGCTGGCGGCGTCGCGGGTCTCATGGGCCACATGCGCGTCATCCACAGGTAGATCAGCGCGCCCAGCACCAGCGCGCCAGCGGCGATTTCGAGCGACAGCGTGAAGCCCGCCTCGACCGTGGCCGTGCGGCGCAGCATCACGGCCACCATGGGCGGGCCTGCGATCTGGCCCACGCCGTACACCGCGGTCAGCAGGCCCATGTAGCTGGTGGCGGTCTCGGGCCGCAGGCGGCGCACCTCCTGCATCGCAAAAAACGTCAGCGCCGTGAACGGTATGCCCAGCACGAAGCTGCCGAAGATGAAGCCCGGCAGGGTCGGCGACCACAGGCTGACGGCAATCGACAGCGCCTGGATGAAATAGCAGCCCGCCAGCAGGTAGCGCAGGTCGCCGGTGAGCGGCACCCTGGTTGACAGCAACGCGCCCACCATCACGCCCAGGCCCAGCAGCGGCCAGAACATGTCAAGAAAAGGTGATCCGGGCAAGGCCGCGCGCGCAATCACCGGCAAAAACGTGGCGGTGACGATGTAGCCCAGTCCGGCCAGACCATACGCCCCTGCCAGCACCAGCATCTGGTTTTGGCTGGCCGTCTTTTTGGCGGGCACCACGCCGGCAGCAGCCGAAGGCACGGCGGCAGTAATGGGGTCCAGCGGTTTCTCGTTACTGGCGTGAAAGGTGCGCCAGACAATGCTGGTCAGGATTGCCGCCATCACGCCCAAAATGACCCAGGCCGTCACGGCATGCCAATGCAGCGCCACCATGCCGCTGCACATCAGCCCGCTGAGCATGATGCCCGCGCCCGGCCCGGCGTACATCACACCCCCCAGCCCGCTGGCACCATGGCGCGCCAGCTGTCCCAGGCACCACCCTGACGTAAACAGAAACACAAACGCACTCGCCACCCCCGCCAGAAAGCGCAGCAGCGGCCAGATGCCAGGCAGGTTGAGCGACATGCCCAGCGTCAGCAGCGCCGTCGCCACCAGCCCCGCACGCACCCAGCTCGACGGCCCCACCTGAGGCAGCGAAGGAAAGCGCCGCCAGATCAGCGGCTGGAAGGTGCAGATCAGCGCTCCGACCAGATAGCCAATGTAGTTGGCCGTCGCCAGCCAGCTCGCACCCAACAGGTCAATCACGCCGTCGCGCAGCATCATGGGCATCACGGGCGTGAAGGCGAAGCGGCCAATGCCCATGGCAGTTGCCAGGGCGATCATGCCTGCGAGGGCTATGGTGAGGGGGGAGATTTGGCGGGGGGAGGAAGGTGTCGAGTTCAAAACAGTAAGCATGAGGAAGAGAGCCACGTTCAAAAGCGAAAGTCAAACCCTAAGGTTCTGCCTGCTTTCGTCCACCCCGAAAAGTGATTTGTGCGAACAGACGCAAACCTGGGTATGCAGACCAAAGGCCAACCGCCGCGAATAGAAATCCAAGTTCCCGGCAGTACCCCAAGGATTGAATGTAACTGGCAATTCGGCTGCGCACCTTTGCAGGATAAAACTCCGACATCAGTACTTCGCAACGACCTGATTGCATGAGCACATAGCCAAGACAAAGCCAAGCGATAGCAACAGACAACATGATTAGGGCGTGTGCCACAACGAAACTTGGGGGCCTCAGCGGCTCAGTCAAAAAGTATGCGGCCCACCAAACCAAGAGCAGCCCGGCGATAAACATGTTGACTGAAATTCCACCAGCAATCCGAATCGGAGAAATCTGTTCAAAAACAATGGTGTTTCCCAGAACAGCCAAAAGAGCGACAAAAGAGAGGAATACCCATCTCATTGCTTTATCGGTACCTTCACCTCATTTGCCGTCAACGTCATACGACGTTTCAAACGCGCAGCCTCAGCCACCTCCCCGGCCTTCTCCGCCAGCGACGCCTGCACACCCAGCCAGGCCAGGAGCGGCCTGCGCCAGCCCTGGGCTGAGGCCGTGTCCACGGCCTGCTGTATCAGTGCCGGGCTGGCATTGCCTGCGCGAAACCTGGCGCCGGCTGCGACCAGCTTTGACAGCGGTTCTGCATCAGCACCGGGCGAGCGTTGCGACTCCGGAAGTAACGCCGCACCCTGCGGGCTCAGTGTGCCCATCAGGTAATCGGCATAGGCCCGCTCGGCGGGCGCGGCGTCCGGCCTGAGTTTTTCAAAACCGGTACAGGGCTCAAACACCAGGCTGGCGACGCGGGTGGCGCAGCGCAGCAGTTCAGCCCTGGCCATGAGGTCTATG